>CAJTLK010000030.1 GCA_910577415.1 uncultured Oscillospiraceae bacterium | reverse complement strand
CGATGACCTCCCGGATCTTGTCCACGTCGATCTTCATGGAGATCATCTTGGGGGCGTACTTGGAGAGCTCGGCACGGGGCTTGTCGATGCAGGGAAGCATGATCTCGTCCAGAATGGCGTACCGGGCGTCACGGGTGATGTCCAGGGCCTCCTTGATGATGGCGTGGCTCAGACCGTCGTTCTTGATATCCATCTGGATGGCGGTGATGCCCGCCTTGGTGCCGGCCACCTTGAAGTCCATCTCGCCGTGGAAGTCCTCCACGCCCTGGATATCAATGAAGGTGGTGAAACCGCCGTCATCATCCTGGATCAGACCGCAGGAGATGCCCGCCACGGGAGCCTTGATGGGCACACCGGCGTCCATCAGGGCCAGGGTGGAGCCGCAGATGGAACCCTGGGAGGTAGAACCGTTGGAGGAAAGCACCTCAGAGACCACGCGAATAGCATAGGGGAACTCCTCCACGCTGGGAATGACCGGCTCCAAAGCCCGCTCGGCCAGGGCGCCGTGGCCCTTCTCCCGGCGGTTGGTGGAACGGGCGGCACGGGCCTCGCCCACGGAGTAGGAGGGGAAATTGTAGTGGTGCATGTACCGCTTCTCTTCCTCTTCCCAGATGGTGTCCAGCTTCTGGACGGCGGTGAGAGTGTTGAGAGTACAGACAGAGAGCACCTGGGTCTGGCCACGGGTAAAGAGGCCGGAGCCGTGGACCCGGGGCAGCACGCCTACCTGGGCGGCCAGGGGCCGGATCTCGTTCTTCTGGCGGCCATCCACACGGTGGCCCTCCAGGAGCCAAGCCTTGACGATCTTCTTCTGGAACTTGTAGGTGATCTCCTCCAGGAACTGGTCCATGTCGGGGTGATCCTCCAGGTACTTCTCGTGCCACTTCTCGATCATGGCGTTCCAGCGCTCTTCCCGGACGTTCTTGTCGTCGGTGTCCATGGCGGCCTTGGCCTCGTCCATAAAGTCGGCGACAATCTTGTCGAAGAGTTCCTGGTCAAAGGCTGCGTGGTCGTAGGTCATCTTCTCCCTGCCCAGCTCGGCGACCATCTGGTTGATAAGGTCGACCTGCTTCTGGATCTCGTCGTGGGCCTTGAGAATGGCGTCGTACATGATGTCGTCGGGCAGCTCCTTGGCCCCGGCCTCGATCATGATGACCTTCTTAGCGGTGGCTGCCACGGTCAGGTCCAGAGCGGAGTTGTGCTTTTCCTCCTGGTTGGGGTTGAGGACGATCTTGCCGTCCACATAGCCCACCTCCAGGCAGCCGATGGGACCGGCCCAGGGAATGTTGGACACGGCCAGACAGGCGCTGACGCCGATCATGGCGGTGACCTCGGGAGAGCAGTCCCGGTCTACGCTCATCACGGTGCAGGTGCATACCACGTCGTTGCGGAAGTCATAGGGGAACAGGGGCCGGATGGACCGGTCAATAACGCGGCTGGCCAGCACGGCAGGTAGGGAGGGCTGGCCCTCACGGCGCATAAAGCTGCCGGGGATACGGCCCACGGCATAGAGCTTCTCTTCAAAGTCCACGCTCAGGGGGAAGAAGTCCACGCCGTCCCGGGGACGGGGGGCGCAGGTAACGGCCACCAGGACGGTGGTCTCGCCGTAGGTCACCATGGCAGAGGCCGTGGCAAGCTCGGCAACCTTGCCCATATTGATCTTCAGGGGGCGTCCGCACAGGTCCATTTCATAGGTGCGCTCGTTGGGGAATTGCTTGTGGGTGATCACAGTTGACATGATAGGTCCTCCTTTGTGTTTCTCCCCCACGTTTTCCCGTTTTAGCACTTGGAGCCGTGTCTTCCGTTTTTGGGGGCGGGTCTGGGACCCACCCCTGCCGGGACCGGTTCACATGTAGGGTCGGTTTCAAACCGGCCCGCCGTAAGGCACAGGTCCAACTGCTAAACCAGAAATGTGGGGGGCGCTTGGATGCTTACAAAATAGAAGCCAGGGCAGCGGGGTCTTCCCGCGCTGCCCTGGCCTATTTTCTTACTTTCTGATACCGAGCTTCGCGATGATAGCGCGGTAGCGCTCGATATCCTTCTTCATCAGGTAATCCAGCAGCTTCCGGCGCTGGCCGATCATCTTGTAAAGGCCGCGGCGGGAGTGGTTGTCGTGGATGTGCACACGCAGGTGCTCGGTGAGCTGGTTGATGCGGGCGGTGAGGATAGCGATCTGCACCTCAGGGGAGCCGGTATCGGTACCATGGGTGCGGTTGGCCTCAATAACAGCTGTCTTTTCGTCTTTGCGGATCATGTTGTTTTCCACCTTTCATGGTTTCTATCCTGCCGGCTGAGAGTCGGGCCGGTGTATGCCCCGGTCAACGGGGCCGTCTCCCCACTCCAAGTCTGCGGACGTTGGGCGCATTTGCGCGCTTAAGAAATATATCACATTATTTCCCCATTGTAAAGGGGAAATCTTATGTTTCCGGTAAAAAATAGCCTAAAGAGAAAAATTCTTCTTCTGAATGCGCCGAAGGGTCCCACTCCCGCCCCAGGCTTGGGTCTACGCACACCTTCTCGCCGCTGGGAAGCTCCACCACATCCCAAAACCGCGCCTCGTCCTCCAGCTTCCCGGCCTGGACAGTGCAGGTAAGCCCCAGCCGCCGGCAGAGCAGGGCGTAGCCCAGGGCCATCCCCTCGCTGTCAGCCCGGGCCTCCACCAGGGCGTCATAGGCGGTGGAGCCGCCGTCGGGATCATAGACGCCATCCCCACTGTTCCATAGTTTTTCCAGGGCAGTTCGGGCGGCGGCTCTGCCGCTGGGATGCTCTTCCTCCGGCAGCAGCCGGTCCACCCGTTGGGAAAGCTCCTCCCGCTTTTCTCTCAATGTTTCGGCATCCCCGGGATAGGTCATGGTGATCTCCACGATCCGCTCCCTGCCGCTATCGGGGTACAGGCTCACCTCCGTCTCGGGAAGGGCCAGCGCCGGGTGGGCGTAATACGCTTCCCGCAGCAGGGCTTTGACGGTCTCCTCGTCTCCAAAGAAATAGGGTACCCGCAGCACTACCTCAGTGGAAAAGTCCTCCAAGGCCACCTGAAGCTGGTCCCGAATGGCCCGGTCTCCGTTAACGCTGACGATCCCGGCTATCTGTCCCGGGCTTCGGCGGTAGTGGATGGCCAAGGTAGCCTGATAGTAGGAAACCACTCGGGACAGCTCATGCTTGATATAGTCCACAGCATAGGCGCCGAGGGGGTCCTGAGTAGCCACCTCCAGGCAGGCCGCCGACAGGTCCCCTTCCTCCTCGCCATCGTAGTTGTGGAGTTGGATGGTCCCTCCTCTTCCCCCTCCGAGACCAGATAGAGAACGGCGGAAACCAGCTCCCGGTAGTTCTCCACCCGGAGCACCGAGGGGTCTTCCGCCGTGACGGGATGGTCAACGTGGGGAGCGGCGGCGGAATAGGATCGCTCCAGCATGGCCCTACAGCCGGAGAGCAGAAGGCACCCGGCCAGTGCCAGGGGCAAAATTCGCTTCTTCATGGCTGGGTGCCTCCTTTTCTCAAGTTTTAAAAACAAGGGGAAATCCGCCGTTGCAAAATAGCTTGTCAGTCAGCGGTAATCTCCGGCCTGCCGTGGCAAAAATTCGCCCCTCCCCGCATTGTCTCAATATGTGACCGGAGGCTCATTCTCTACCAAGGTATGGCCGCGGGGAGGGGTAATTTTTGACATCGGCAGATGGTATCGCATCAATACCCCAACTCCGCATCAATGAGCACGACCTCCATCTTGCGAATACCCTTAGGCTTACGCCAGAATGTGACCAGAGCGTTGCAGATGCGCTCCGGGCTGTCGCAGTCATAGCACTTATCCCCCTTCGCAGCGCAGGGGGTCTTTTTCCCCAACCGCTGGGCGTTTTTCGGGGAGGCCACGTTTCTGGCGTGAAACATGGCCCCATCGGCGTCGGCAGCGATCTTATTTTTCCCCACGATAAGATATACCGTGTCATGGCCAAACAAGGTAGAGGACACTCGGTTACAGGTGCCGTCAATATTGAAAATTTCCCCGGTCTCGGCCATGCCGTTCACCGACGAAAGATATACGTCGGTGGTCATGGCGGCGGTAATGGGGTCGCCGTTCCAGTGGGAGACGATAGTATTATGCTTGCCCAGCAGCTCCAGCAATCCCATTTCCTTTAAGGTCATGGAGCCGCCGCTGCCCACGCTCTTGCCGTCGATCTCCCTGTCCAGGTACTCAGCGGCATCTTCCGCGGTGGGGAAAAAGGAGACCTCGTACCCCCGCTTTTTCAGGTTTTCCATTAAAGCCTGATAGTTTGGCATATGTACCCCTCCTTACAAATTATCGCTGTAATAGCCCTTGAAGCCCTCGCCCAGCACCTCATGGGCAGCGGTAACGATCATAAAGGCGTCGGGATCGGCCTTTTGCACCGTCTCCTTCACCGCTACGATCTGCCGCTGCTTGAACGCGCAGAGGATGACCTTTTTTTCTACCCCCGACCAGCCCCCCTCGCCGTGGAGGAAGGTGACGCTGCGGTCCAGCTCATGGAGGATGACCTGGGCGATCTCATCGGGCTTATCCGAAATGATATAGGCCACCTTGGCGTTGTCCATGCCATAGAGCACCCGGTCCATCACAAAGGTGGACAGGTACAGGGCCACCACGCCATAGAGGGCGGTGCTCACCTCCCGGAAGACCAGAGCCACCAGGGCAATGACCACCAGGTCGGCAAACATGAGCAGCTTGCCCATGGGCAGCCACGCCAGCTTCAGCTTGAGGAGCCTGGCCACGATCTCAGTGCCGCCGGTGGTGGTCCCCTGAAGAAAAATGATCCCCAGCCCCACCCCCAGGGTCACGCCCCCGGCGATACAGGCCAGGAGGGTGTCCTCCATGGGGGAAAAGGCAAAGAGCAGGGGAAACAGGTCAATAAACAGAGATGATGCCATCATGGCAAAGAGGGAGGAGACCAGCATCCTTCCTCCCAGAAACCTCCATCCCAAAAGGAACAGCGGAATATTAAAGGCAATGACCAGCGCGCCCACAGATAAGGAGGGCAGGAAAAAGTTGACGATCTGGGCAAGGCCGGTAACTCCGCCGAAGGCCACGCCGTTGGGAACAAAAAAGGCGTCAAAGGCCAGAGCATATACCGCCGCGCCCAACAGGGTAAGGGCGTAATTTTTGATCAGCTTCACCGGGGCAGAGTTCATTTTTCCTCCTTCTCCCCGGAGTGCGTTTAAGCCTCCGGGAACAGCGTCATCTGCTTCTCCCCCCGGTCCTCGGGCTTGAGCAGGGCTCCCATGGCGGGGATAGTCTTGCGGTAGCGGGCGGGATCCTGGATGGCAGTGGCGCTGAGGGGCACGGCCTTCTCCAGCTTATGCTTGGGCTTTAAGGTCATTACTGCCACCCCTTGGGTGTTCCGGGTGGTCTTGGGAGAGAGGGAGGCGGTGTGGAAGACCACGCAGCGGCCCTCGGTGGAGATCGCGGCCATCTCCATATCCTCCTTCAGGTGGACGCAGTCCACCAGGGGGGACTTCTCCGAATAGGCCCCGGAGAGCTTCTTCCGCCGGGTCTGGGTCTGGTAGGCCGTCAGCTCCACCCGGGCGCACTTGCCGTTTTCAAAGAAAAAGAGCAGGTGGCCGGAGTAGTCGTCGGTGATACAGGCCCAGGCCACTCCCTCGCCGGGGTCCATGCCCAGCTTGGTGGGCAGATAGTCGCCCAAAACGCTGGCCTTGGTATCATCGAACTGATCCAGGCTGGTCTTATAGCACTGCCCCTTATCGGAGAAGACCAGCAACTCGCTGCGGTTGTTGGCCTCCCAGCGCAGGTAGGCTCCATCCCCCTCCTTGTATTTCTGTTCGCTGGCCATACGCAGGGATTGGGGCGTGATCTTCTTCAAGTATCCCTCTTTGGACAGGAACACATTCACCGCGTAGGCAGGGACCTCCGGCTCATTGTCCTCCTCCACCGCGGCCTGGTACTCATAGACGATCCCGGTCCGCCGGGGGGCAGGGTACTTCTTCATCACGTCCCGCAGCTCGTCGGCAATGATGCCCTTCACCCGCTTGGGGTGGTCCAGGATGTCCTGAAGGTCGGCGATCTCCTTCTCCAGCTCCGCCGTCTCGGCCACCCGCTTGAGGATATATTCCTTATTGATATTCCGCAGACGGATATCGGCCACATACTCGGCCTGGATCTGGTCGATACCAAAGCCGATCATTAGGTTGGGAATGACCTCTGCGTCCAGCTCGGTATCCCGGATGATCTTGATGGCCTTGTCGATGTCCAGGAGGATCTTTTTCAGGCCCTTCAAAAGGTGGAGCTTATCCATCTTCTTGTGCTGGATGAACCAGGTGCGGCGGCGGACCCCCTCCGCCCGCCAGGCCACCCATTCATCCAGGATTTCCCGGACCCCCATGACCCTGGGCATCCCGGCAATCAAAATATTAAAGTTGCAGGGGAAGGAATCCTGAAGAGGCGTGGAACGGAAGAGCCTTTGCATCAGCTTCTCCGGGTCGGTGCCCCGCTTGAGGTCGATGGTGAGCTTCAAACCCGACAGGTCGGTCTCGTCCCGCATGTCGGCGATCTCCTTGAGCTTGCCTGCCTTTACAAGCTCGGTCACCTTGTCCATGATGGCCTCCACCGTGGTGGTGTAGGGGATCTCATAGACCTCGATGACGTTGTCCTCCTTCATGTAGCGCCAACGGGAGCGGACCTGGAAGGAGCCCCGCCCGGTGCGGTAGACCTCGGCCATGGCGGCGCCGTCGTATAAGATTTCGCCGCCGGTGGGAAAGTCGGGGGCCTTCAGAATGGACATGAGGTCGCACTCCGGGTCCTTCATATACTCGATGGCCGCCTGACATACCTCGTGGAGGTTGAATCCGCACAGATTGGAGGCCATGCCCACGGCAATGCCCTGGTTGGCGCTGACCAGCACGTTGGGGAAGGTGGTGGGCAGAAGAGAGGGTTCCTTCATGCTCCCGTCATAGTTGTCCACAAAGTCCACCGTGTCTTGGTCAATGTCCCGGAACAGCTCGGCGGCAATGGGGTCCAGCCGAGCCTCGGTATACCGGGAGGCGGCCCAGGCCATGTCACGGGAATAGACCTTACCAAAGTTGCCCTTGGAGTCCACCAGGGGGTGGAGCAGCGCGCCATAGCCCCGGCTCAGCCGGACCATGGTGTCATAAATGGCCTGGTCGCCGTGGGGGTTGAGCTTCATGGTCTGGCCCACGATGTTGGCCGACTTGGTGCGGGCGCCCCCCAGCAGCTTCATGGTATACATGGTATACAGCAGCTTGCGGTGGGAGGGCTTAAAGCCGTCGATCTCCGGGATGGCCCGGGAAATAATGACCGACATGGCATAGGGCATGTAGTTGATCTCCAGGGTCTGGGTAATGGGCTGCTCCAGCACCTCGGCCCGTAGCCCCATCACATTGGGGTCTGCGGGACGGTGCTTCACATCTTCCGGCTGTTTTTTCTTGGCCATGGGTATCATTCCTTATCCATCAGGTAATATCTTTCACTCATATCACTATATGTTGTCACCCTTAGTCCTCCGGCAGGCCGATCACGCCGGTCTGAAAGAGGTCATCTTTCAACAAGCCTTTGCGGCTGAATATTCCCGAATAAAAGTAATTTGCCCGGGGTAAAGCCATCCAGTCCTCGTAGCCTTCAGGAATATCACCGTAAGTTTTTCTCAGCTTTTCCTTATACTCATTGCGGGCGGTATAAACGTCGTTTCTGGCCCACCAGTTATAACCATCCAGGTAGTTCAGATGAAATTCACGCCAGTCGGAAAAGGTCTCACAAGCCAACTGGGCGGCAGGTCCTATCAACTCCAACGCCTCGGCATAGGTAATGTACCCTGCGGTATACCCCCACTGGACCATGGCTCCCATTCGGCTCAGATCCCACGCCAGGATCCCCTTTTCGCCCCATTGCTCATAGATCTCCTGGGTATAGGGCCACATATACTTGTCTGTCTCCGAAGAAATGGTAAGTAAAAAGGCCATTTCTTCTTCTGTCAGGCTGTTGGCGTCAGCCGCCGCGGTTTGGAAAGAATCGTTGTGGCCGTGGAACGTCATCCGGGGAACCAGCTCCAGCAGCTTCTCCCGACTGCCAATGCTCCAGTTTCTCAGCAGTCCTTCTCTGGTGGTTTTTACTTCCTCTGCCGTGCGGCCATACATACCAAAAAATATGGGACTTCCCGCAGGGTCAGGCAATCCATAATTAACTCCATAATATTGAAATCCATAGATCAGGCCCATTTGAATGGCCCATTCCTCCAGATTGGATCCCTCCGCCATGGACTTGTCCTCGGTGATGAGGACCTGCCGCCGGTTCCCGTCCCAGTCCACCTTCTGTCCAAAGAACTCCGCCACATACCGGGCGGGAATAAGGGTGCGTCCCCCGGTGGCGTAGGGCGCTACGTCCATTTCCACACTTGTTCCGTTTACCATGGCAGTGGTATTATCCAACGTCATGCTCACCGTAGTCCCCGCCCGTGTCAAGGTGATCCCCTGGGTGGCCTGATCCCATGCCACGTCGGCTCCCAACGCCTCGGCCACCGCCCGGATGGGCACCATGGTCCGTTCATTTTTCACTTCAGGGGACACGTCCATGGGCAGCTCGTTGCCATCCAGCCACACAGTGATATGCTCCATATAATCTTTCAAGCTCTGGCCCAGCTCACCGTTCCATTTCGCCTTTTCCTCCTCGGTAAAGATAACGGTATCAGTCAGCTTTTCCAGGCTGAACTGGGGAAATTCCATCAGGTAGGGCAGATACTTATTCAGCTCCTCCCCCACCCCCTTATACCGCAACACGCCCCTGGCCGTCCAGAGAAGGATGGCATAGCGCTGCTGGTCGGTGAGGTCCTTCAATTTTTCGTCCCCGCCGTCTTCCAGGGTATAGGCCAGCGTCGTCCAGTAAGGGCCGTCGTACTTGTCGTGGGTGTAGAGCAGCCGGACCTCCACAAGGGCCTTTTCCAGCAGAACGCCGAAGTCGTAGACCCGTCTGGCATATTTGATTCCTCGATCATCGGCCTCCCCGGTGGGCACCGTGTAGCTGGTGGGAATGCCGGTAAACTTCCAACGCAGGGGCAACGCGCCCAGATTTACCGCTCCCCATGCCACCTCGTCACGGGTCTGGGTAATGATATCCCAGTTTTCCGGCTCATAGGCCGCCGAGCCGGGAAAGACTGCGTACTCCTCTTCAGGGCACCAGCTTGGCGGTGCGGGGGTAACGCTCTCCACCGCGAAGGCGGTAGGGAAAAGAGAAAGCGCCAATACCATAGTCAAAATCAGGGATATGATCTTCTTTTTCACTGCGTACCATCCTTTCCCGATTTGTTCAAGCTCAGTTTCCGTTTTGGACCCCAGCGCCAAAAAGGCCGTCATCAAAAATGGCGTTTAGCTCCATCGTGGCGCGCATGGCCTGATAGGTCACGCCAAATTCGCTCTCCCACGTGTCCATATCCGTCATATCCTCACGGGCGCACCAATAGTAGCCGTCGATCATATTTTCATAGACCTCGTCCCAGTTGGAGAAGGTCTTCGTCAGCTCCCCGGCAAAGTCGGCTACGGCCCCCATAGCCTCGTCGTAGGTGAAATACCCGGCGGTATAACCCCACTGGGCCAGGGCGGCGCCGCGGCACAGGTCCCAGGCCGCAATGCCCTTTTCGCTTCCCCATTTCTTCCACAGTGACCGGGTCTGGGGCCACATATATTTGTCCACTTCGTTGCCCTTGGCGTAAGCCCTGGCCTGGGCGGCGGTCATATCCTTTACCTTCCGGGCGCTTTCCAGAAAGAGGACGCTATTTTCCCCGGCGCGAATGGCCTCCACCTCGGCAAGAAGCTCCTCCCGGCCTTTCACTCCCCACTCCTCCCAGAGAATGTCCCGGCAGAGCTGGATCGGCTCTACCAGGGCCGTACCAAGCTCGTTGGGATGAGAAGCCCGGGGCCAGCCCCCAAAGGCGGCGGGATCACCGCCGGAAAGCAGGGAGAGCAAAGCCCCCATGGGCTTGGCCCAGGCCTCGATGTTGGTATCGGCCCAGGCGGTTTTGTCCTCGCGGATATCTACCTGGCGGCTATTCTGATCCCAGGAGACCGTCTGTCCAAAAAACTCCGCCACATACCGGGCCGGGATATAGGTGCGGTTTTCCTCCGCATAAGGGGCCACATCCATCTTTACCGGCTTGCCGTCCACCATGGCAATGGTGGAATCCAGGGCCATGACCACCGTCTTGCCCGCCCGGGTCATTATCACCTGGTTCGACCCCTCCATCCATTCCACGTCGGCCCCCAGGGCCTCGGCTACCGCCCGGATGGGCACCATGGTCCGCTGGTCCTTTACCTGGGGCAGGGTATCCATCAGCAGCACCGCCCCGTCCACATAGACCGAGATCAGATTCCGTTGCTCCAGATAGAAATCCCAGTAATCATACACCGACTGCTCCACCGCGGTCCTCTCCTCTGGACTGAGCCGGTCCATAAAGGGTGTGTCAAAAAACTCCTCCACCGGCATACTCAGGGCGTCCAGGGCTGGGATGATCCCTCGGCCCCAGTCGTCCACATAGGCCGGATGGTAAGCCAGATAGGCCCGGTATTTCTCCACCGCCAATCGGTGGGCGAGGGCGTCCTTGCCCCGGTTCTGGTCGATCCAGCCGCTCTCGGCGGCGGAAAAAGCCTTGCCGGCGGAGAGCAGAGCCTGCCCCACCTCAAGGGAGGTAATACCGGCGGTATCGGCGGCGTTCCAGGCGTACTTCAGGCGAAGCAGCGCAGTCTCATAGCACTTACCGGGGGACCCGTCGGCCCAATCCCGCCCTTCGGCAGGTAGACTTGCTCCGTCCTCCGCTTCCCGGCGTAGCTTTCGTATTTCCCCCCAGTTCTCCAGCTCATACACCGGGTCGCCGGGAAAAATCAAATAGTCGCTCTCCTCCACCCAGGACGGTGCGGAGGGTCCTCCGGCAGGCTGGGCTTGGGCGATTGCTGTGTCGCCCCCGGTCAGGGCCAGGGTGGCGGGGCTGAGGGCCAAGGTCAGGGAAAGGGTCAAAAGCAGGGAAAGAAATCTTCTCACGCGCTCCTCCTTGTGGTGTAGGGGTCTTTACGAAATATCCGCCAGCTCCAGGAACTTGTAGCCGTTCTCGGCAATGTGGTCCTTCCGACCCTGAAGGTTGTCCCCCAGGAGCAGGTCGAACATCTGGGCGGTGGCCTCGGCGTCCTCGGGCATCACCTTGATAAGCCTTCTCGTCTCCGGGTTCATGGTGGTGAGCCACATCATCTCCGGCTCGTTCTCGCCCAGGCCCTTGGAGCGCTGGATGTTTACCTTTTTGCCCTCGCCGATCTCGGCGACGATGTCGTTTTTCTCCTTGTTGGAGTATGCAAACCAGGTCTTTTCCTTGTAAGTGATCTCATATAGCGGCGACTCGGCAATATACACATACCCCCGCTTGATAAGGGTGGGAGTGAGCCGCCAGAGCATGGTGAGGATGAGGGTCCGAATTTGGTAGCCGTCCACGTCGGCGTCGGTGCAGATGACCACCTTGTTCCAGCGGAGATTCATTAAGTCAAATGCCGCCAGGTCCTTGGCCCGTTTGTCGTTGACCTCCACGCCGCAGCCCAGCACCTTCATAAGGTCGGTAATGATCTCGCTCTTAAAAATACGGGGGTAGTCGGCCTTCAGGCAATTCAATATCTTGCCCCGGACGGGCATGATACCCTGGAAGTCGCCGTCCCGGCTGAGCTTCACCGCGCCCATGGCGGAGTCTCCCTCCACGATGTACAGCTCCCTCTTCTCCGGGTCCTTGCTGCGGCAGTCCACAAACTTCTGTACCCGGTTGGCCAGGTCCATGGTTCCAGTGAGCTTCTTCTTGATGTTGAGCCGGGCCTTCTCCGCGCTCTCCCGGCTGCGCTTATTGATGAGCACCTGCCCGGCGATCTTCTCCGCATCCAGGGGGTTCTCAATAAAGTAGACCTCCATCTGGGCCTTCAGAAACTCGGTCATGGCGTCCTGAACAAATTTATTGCTGATGGCCTTCTTGGTCTGGTTTTCATAGGAGGTCTGGGTGGAGAAGTTGTTGGAGACCAGCACCAGACAGTCCTCCACGTCGGCCCAGGTGATCTTGCTCTCGCTCTTCTGATACTTGCTCTTGGTCCGCAGATAGTTGTCGATGGCCGACACCAGAGCCGAGCGGGTGGCCTTCTCCGGGCTGCCGCCGTGCTCCAGCCAGGAGGAGTTGTGGTAGTGCTCAATGATCTGCACGGTGTTGGAAAAGCACAGGGACACGCTGAGCTTCACCTTGTACTCCGGCTTGTCCTCCCGGTCCCGGCCCTTGCGCTCGGTCTGCCAGAAGACCGGCAGGGTCATGGCCTTGTCCCCCGCCAGCTCCTTCACGTAGTCCTGGATGCCGTTTTCATAGAGGAAATCTGTGGTCTCAAACTTGCCGGGGGCGGTCTCGTTGCGGAAGCGGAAGGTAACGCCGGCGTTGACCACCGCCTGCCGCTTCATCACGTCGGCATAATACTCCACGGGGATGTTGATGTCGGTAAAGACCTCCAGATCGGGCCGCCAGCGGAATTTGGAGCCGGTCTTTTTCCCACTCCAAGGGGTCTTGTGCAGGAAGGTCTCCTTAGGCTCGGTGATCTCGCCCTTCTCAAAATGGAGGGTATACTCAAATCCATCCCGATGGATGACGGCGTCAAAGAATTCGCTGGCATACTGGGTGGCGCAGGAGCCCAGACCGTTGAGACCCAGGGAATACTCGTAGTTGTCCCCGTCGGAGCCGTACTTGCCGCCGGCGTAAAGCTCACAGAAGACCAGTTCCCAGTTGTATTTCTGCTCCTTCTCGTTCCAGTCCACCGGGCAGCCCCGGCCAAAGTCCTCCACCTCAATGGATCGGTCCAGATAGCGGGTCACGGTGATGAGACCGCCGTGACCCTCCTTGGCCTCGTCAATGGCGTTGGATAAAATTTCAAAGACGGCGTGCTCGCAGCCGTCCAGTCCGTCAGAGCCGAAGATAACGCCGGGGCGCTTGCGCACCCGGTCGGCTCCCTTCAGGGAGGAGATGGAGGTATTGTCATATTGGGGTTTTACAGTCGGCATAGGTGTCTCCCTCACTATTCCAAAGTGGTCATAAATATACAGGTTAATTTTACAGGAAAATGTCCCAAAGGTCAAGGCGGAGAGAGGAAATAAAAAGGACGGGGACGGCCCAAAGCCGTCCCCGCCGGGGGTGAAAAAATTCATTCGTCCGTCTTGCCGGGACCCTCTCCTTCCTCCGTCGGAAGGAAGGGTCCAGAAGCTGTGGGTTCCTCCTCCGCCAAGGCAGGGGACGCTTGGTCCGCCGTCTCCGGGGCAGTGGGAACCACGGTCTCAGGAGCGGAGGAAACGTCCGCCCCGGAAGTCTCCGGCTCTGCCGGGGCCTCAAAGGGAACATGTACAGGCTCCTCCCCATGGCCGCTAAAAGGCGTGTAGGGCGCATCGACAGGGGACGCTGTCGGTTCGGGAGCCGTGACCGGGACTACCGGCGGCAGTGTAACCGGCGCCGCAGGCTGGGTGTTTACAAAGTGGGCTGAGGCACTGATGGGCGCGGCTGCCGCGACAGGGACCCGCTCTGTCTTCTCTCCCATCAGTTCCTGATAGAACCCGGCCCGGGCTACATTCTTATAGGACATGAGCCACAGCTTCAGGGGAAGCTGTGCCAAAGCGGTGAGGCCAAAAACCACCAGAAAAGCCACAGCCAGGGCCAGAAAGGCCGCCACGGCCTGGGCCATCACCGTCTCATAAGGGATTTGACTGGCTCGCTCATTGAGGTCTATGAGGGTAATGATACTGCTTCCCGTGACCAGTAGGGCCACGGCGGAGCTGAGCACCGCCACCAAAACCGCGATCAACCCCCGCAGCAGCTCCCAGCCCAGAAAGGACAAGTCAAGGACAAAGCGTTTGAAAATATTGCCCTTCATCGTCTGAACGCCAACGGTAATGAGCTGGGTCACAGGCGTTTTTTGCCTGTCGTCCAGGACCAGGTAGGGGACGAGGCAGTAGCGGTAGGTGACAAGGGCGTGTACCAGCACGGCGGCCAGGAAGAGGATCGCCACCCCCAGCCAGGTCAGCCACCGCGTACCATCGGATAAAACCAGAAGCAATACGGTAATAGAGGCGTCTATGCCATAGATGAGCAGCCCCCACATCAGGGAAAAGACCCCTACCAGCACCGCTGAGCCGATGACCGCCCTGAACTTGGGGAAGCCCCGGAAGAGGCTGCCGACCCCGGCCCTGGTCTCCCTGCGGTAGACCTCCAGGCCGTAGCCGTAATAACCATAGTTCATCAGCGAACGAAGGATGACCAGGATCACCGAGGCGCCGGTGGAAAGCACCGCTGTGACCCCCGCGATCCCCATAGCCCCCAAAAACATCTCCTCATAGTCGCTGGGCAGCAGGGTGTCCAGGCTCCGATTCGCCGTAACGGCCTCCGCCAGCTGGCCAAAAAATTCTCCAAACGGAGTTGGCACCATGACCTTTACAGTGCCCCCCACCGTTCCCAAAATGATCAGGAAGAGCAAAGTCACCACCCAGGTCTTGGGGTTTGCATGGGCCATGGCGGCCTTGGCGTTTTGTTTCAGTCGCGTGTGGTCATAGAGCATGGTCTTCGCCTCATTTCTCTCTTTTGGCATTGACTTGGAACCCCTAATTGGCAAGGGAAAGCATGGCTAAGTTTACCCCAGATAGGCTTTCTTCACCTGCTCGTTGTTCAGCAGCTCCTTGCCACTGCCCGAAAGGATGATACGCCCGGTCTCCAGTACATAGGCGGTGTCGGCCACGTGAAGGGCCATGTTGGCGTTCTGTTCGATCAGGAGGATCGTGACCCCCTGCTGGTTGATCTTCTTGATAATGGAGAAGATATCCTTCACCACCAGAGGGGCCAGACCCAGGGACGGCTCGTCCATCATCATCAGCTTGGGCCGGGACATAAGGGCACGGCCCACCGCCAACATCTGCTGCTCGCCGCCGGAGAGGGTGCCCGCCGCCTGCCAGGAGCGCTCCTTCAGCCGGGGGAAAAGGGAGTAGACCCAATTCAGATCGTCCTCAAGGCTGTCGGTGCGCAGATAGGCGCCGATCTTCAGATTCTCCAGCACGGTGAGGTCTGGGAACACATGCCTTCCCTCGGGCACCAGGGTGATCCCCTTGGAGACGATACGGTCTGGAGAAATGCCGGTAATATCCTCCGCCTGGAGGCGGATACGTCCGCCGGAGGGCTTTACCAATCCGGCAATGGTACGCAGGGTGGTGGATTTGCCCGCGCCGTTGGCGCCGATCAGAGTGACGATCTGCCGCTCGGGCACCTCAAAGGTGATGCCCTTCACGGCCTCGATGCCGCCGTAGTTGACTCTCAGATCATCAATTTTCAGCATCGTCTGCCACCCCCAAATAAGCCTCGATGACCCGCTGGTCGTTTTGCACCTCGGCGGGCGTGCCCTTGGCGATAAGCTTGCCAAAGTCCAGAACGTAAATGCGGTCCGATATCTGCATGACCAGATCCATATGATGCTCGATCATAAAAATGGTCAGGCCATACTCCGTGCGGATCTGTTTGATAAAGTCGGTCAGCTCCTGGGTCTCCTGGGGATTCATGCCCGCCGCTGGCTCGTCCAGGAGGAGCAGCTTGGGCTCGGTAGCCAACGCCCGGGCGATCTCCAGCCGCCGCTGGAGACCGTAGGGCAGAGAAGATGCCACCTCGTCGGCATACTGGGCCAGGTCCTGCTCGGCCAGCAGAGCCATGGCCTCCTCCCGCATCCGCTTCTCCTCCTTGGCGTTGAGCCGGAAGGTGGCGGAGAGGAAGTTCTGCTTTGCCCGCATATGCTTGGCGATGAGCACGTTGTCAAATACGGTCAACGCTCCAAACAGGCGGATGTTCTGGAAGGTCCGGGCAATGCCCTTTTGTGTGATCTGGTCGGGGGTATGGCTCACCACCTGAGTAAACTTCCCGGCCTCGCCGCCCTTATACTGGGCCTTCATCTTGCCCTGGGGGTGGTTCTCCACGATGGTCTCCCCCAGCAGGCTCACCCGTCCGTTGGTGGGTTCATAGACCCCGGTGACGCAGTTGAAAGCCGTGGTCTTGCCCGCGCCATTGGGACCAATGAGGGCCACGATCTCCCCTTGGTCAACTTCCAGGGACAGGCCGTCCACCGCCACCACGCCGCCAAACTGCATGGTCACGTCCTCCATACGCAGCACGTTCTCAGCCATTGCCCTCGCCCCCTTTCGCCTTGGTATTTTTCCTCTTGCGGAAGAGATCGGGCAGCTCCTTGTCGCCCATGATGCCCCGGCGGAAGAAGAGCACCACGATCATAATAACAATGGAGAATACTACCATGCGGAAGCCGTTGCGGAGCAGGGGCACCTTAAAGCCGCTTTTCAGCGTGATCTCGTTGTCCAGGAACCGCAGCCACCACTCCGAGCACGCCACATAGAGGAACGCGGCAATGCAGCTGCCGGAGATGGAGCCGATGCCACCGATGACCACGATGAGGAGTATCTCATAGGTCATGGCGGTGGTAAAGGTCTTGGCCTGGGCCTGGTTGGCGAACATGGCGAACAGCCCGCCCCCCACCCCGGCAAAGAAGGAGGAGATACAGAAGCTCAGGCGCTTATGCTTCGCCAGGTTGATGCCCATGGCCTCAGCGGCCACCTCATCCTCCCGGATGGCCTTGAAGGCCCGGCCATAGGAGGAGTTGATCAGCAACAGGATAATGGCGATGCATACCGCCGACAGCAAAAAGGCCACAAAGATGGAAAGCCGCACCGTCACCGCGCCGTCGGCGCCCTTAATGTTGAAGGAGGAAAAGGTGGGGTAATTCTTCAGGGCGTTGGCGCCATTGGTCACAGGCCCCAGGGCATCCCATTGGAAGATGGCCCGGATGATCTCGGCAAAGCCCAGGGTGGCAATGGCCAGATAGTCGGATTTCAGCCGCAGCACAGGCAGGCCAATGAGCCACGCCACCGCCGCCGCCACGACACCCGCCAGGATAAGGGCCGCCAGCACGCCCAGGATCAGGCCCACCGCACCGCCGCCGAACAGCTCAGGCAGGGAGAAGTTGATGGCGGAGCCGTTGTAGATATAATACACCGCCGGGCGCTGGGCCACGGGGATGGTGAGAATGGCATAGGTATACGCGCCCAGCAGCATAAACCCCGCCTGTCCCAGGGAGAACAGGCCCGTAAAGCCGTTGAGCAGGTTCATGGAGCAGGCCACCAGGGCGTAGACCGCGGTTTTTTTCAGCACGGTAAAAAAGATGGTGTTCTTGGTGGGGTCCAACGTGTTCTCCAGAATGATGGCAACGGCAAGAAGAACGGCCACACACACCAAGGCGATGAATACGCCGGTCTTGCTTTTCTTTTCTTTCAGCATATCCGTCACCCCCTCAGACCTTATCGGTGACCTTCTCACCAAACAGGCCGGTGGGCTTGACCACCAGGATAATGATGAGCAGGGCAAAGGTGAACGCATCGGAGAAGATGGACCAGGGCGAACCCTTGATGATGGTCTCGCTCATACCTACGATAAAGGCCCCCACCACCGCGCCGGGGATGGAGCCGATCCCTCCAAAGACCGCCGCCACAAAGGCCCGCAAACCGGGCAGAGCGCCGGAGAGGGGCACGATGGAGGGGTAGTTGGTAAAGTAGAGCATGGAACCCACCGCCGCCAGGGCGGAGCCGATAACAAAGGTCATGGAAATGACATTGTTGATCTTGATGCCCATGAGCTGACTGGTCTCAAAATCCTTGGCCACCGCCCGCATGGCCATGCCCACCTTGGTGTGGTTGATGAGCTGCTGAAGGGCCAGCACCAGGGCGATGACCAGAAAGGGCGTGATGACGGTCACCCACTTGGTGGGAGCGCCGCCAATGGTGATGGTCTCGCTCAGCAGGGGCAGTGAGGGATAGGTCTTGGGCAAGCCGCCGGTGACATAGGTGGCCAGGTTTTGGAGCAGGTAGCTCACGCCAATGGCGGAGATCATCACGCTCATCCGGGGAGCGGAGCGCAGAGGCTTGTAGGCCGCGCGCTCAATGAAAAAGCCAAGGGCCACGGTGAGAATGAGCATCAGCAGCAGACTGAGGAAAATGGCCGCTCCGGTAGGCAGCGTCCCAGCCAGGAAGCTGGTGAGGTACACCATAATGAGGCCGGCCACCATAAATACATCGCCGTGGGCAAAGTTGATCAGGCGCAGAATGCCGTAGACCAGGGTGTACCCGATGGCGATGAGGGCATACTGTCCCCCCAGAGAAATGCCTGAGAGAACGATGGAAATGGCATATTGCACGAAAACCCCTCCTTTTCAGAGCATTTTGAGATATCAGGTCTCGCTGACCCAGACCTTTTCGGCAGCCGCCCAGCCCGCGGCTTCCGAAAAGGCCCGTCCGGCGAAAAAAGCGGAAAGCCGCCTGACGGGAGAAGCCCCCCGTCAGGCGGTCACGCGCTTTTGGTAAAAGAACCTTATTTCGCGGTCTGCATGGCCTCAAAGGTCCAGGTGTTGTCGGCAGTGTTGGCCATCTTGATATAGGCGGTGTCGCGGATGGCGTCGCCGGTGGCGTCGAAGGCGATGGCGCCGGACACGCCGGTATAGGTCACGTTGGGCAGGGCGGCCTTAACGGCGGCCTTGTCGGTGGAACCAGCGGCCTTCAGGGCCTCCAGGGCGGTGTAGTAGGCGTCGTAGCCCATGGCGGTGACGGCGGCGATGGTGTCGTTGCCGCCGTTGTTGGTCATGGCGGTGGAGTCGGAGGCCAGCCAGGCCTTGATGCCGGAGTCAAACTCAGGGGCGCCGCCCTCCTGATAGAAGGTGGACACATAGAGCTTCACGTCGGAGCCGGAGGCGGCCTCCAGGACCATGTTGCTGTCCAGGGTGTCGGAACCCAAGATGGGCAGGGCGAGCTTCATGTCGGCGGCCAGCTTCACGATCTGGGTGGAGTAGGCGATGGACACGGGGCAGAAGACCACGTCGCAGCCCTCAGCCACGGCCTTGTTCAGATAGGTAGAGAAGTCGGCGGTATTTGGGGGGAAGGAATCCTTCACCACACTTCCGCCGGCGGCGGTGAACGCCTGCTCAAAGAAGGTCAGCAGGCCCTGGTCGTAGTCGTTGCCCAGCTCGCCCAGCAGGTAGGCCTTCTTGGCAGAAAACTTGTCCTTGGCGAAGTTGGCCAGGACGGTGCCCTGGAAGGGGTCCAGGAAGCAGATACGGAAATAATAGTCATTGCCCGCGGTGACGCCGGGGTTGGTGCAGGTCACGCCAATAGCGGCCAGACCGGCCTCGTCAAACACAGGGCCGCCAGCCATGGACACGCCGGAGCCATAGGACCCGAGGACCAGGGACACGTCCTTGCTCACCAGCTCGGCGGCGGCAGTGGGGGCCTTGGCCGAGTCGGAGCCGTTGTCGGCGGGGACCAGCTCCACGGTGTAGGTCTCGCCGCCAATTTCCACGGTGGGGGTCTCATGGTTGGCGTACTGCATGCCCAGCATCTCCTGCTTGCCGCCAGGGCCGGAGTCGCCGGTAGAGGGCTCAAACACACCAATGCGGACAACCTTGTCGCCGGAAGCGGGGGCGCTGACGGCGGGGGCGCTCTCGGTGGGCTTGTTGCTCTCGGCGGAGCCCTTGTCACCGCCACAGGCGGTCAGACTCATGGCCATGGCCAGAGCCAGGAGCAGAGAAAGCTTCTTCTTCATTGTGGTATCCTCCCTTTTTGCGGACCTTGTCCGCGCGGCGCGTACAAGTGTCCACGATTTAGACTTCATTATAGCAGGGTGCTAAAGAGATTTCAACAAAAATTTACACGGAATCCCTCCCCGCCAAAAGCAGTTTTTTGACGGATACGTCAAAAGCCCTCTCCCGCTTGCTTTTCAAAGCGCTTTTTGATATGATGGAAGGACTGGAAAGAGGGTGTCCTTTATGAAATTACTGCTCCATACCTGCTGCGCTCCCTGCTCGGTGGCCTGTGTCAAGCAGCTCCGGGAGGAGGGGATCGAGCCGGTAAGCTTTTGGTATAACCCCAACATCCACCCCTTCACCGAATACCGCGCACGGCGCAACTGCCTGCGGGAGTATGCTAAAAGTATTGATCTGGAGCTGGTGGAGGAGGACGAATACGGCCTGGAGAGGTTCGTGAAGGCCGTGGTGGGGGACATTGAAAACCGCTGTGGCTACTGCTACGGCCTGCGGCTGGGTCAGGCCGCCAAGTACGCCGCCGAGCACGGCTTTGACGCGTTCTGCACCACCCTCACCGTCAGCCCCTACCAGGACACTCCCCTCATCTTTGAGACCGGGGAAAAGCTGGCCCGGGCCTTCGGCGTGAAGTTCGCCCCCTACGACTTCTCCCCCCGCTACCGGGAGGGCCAGGACGAGGCCCGGGCGCTGGGTCTCTACATGCAGAAATACTGCGGGTGCGTTTTCAGCGAGGAGGACCGCTATCTGGGCTGGAAAAAGCGAAGAGAAGCGCGGCGCAAGGGGCTGTGAGGGAGCTTGGACTGGAGCGAAGCCGAGCGCAGGGTCGCACAGCGGCCCGTAGACCAGGCTGAGTCGGAGGGAAAGTGACCGAGCGGCCAGACCCTTGCAGAGCGTGACAAGGTCAGTTAATAAAAAACGGAGGAGCCTGAAGCTCCTCCGTTTTATTCTCTTATTTCCCTTCCTCCTGGGCCTTTTGCCGCTCCAGGTATTCGTCGTAGGTCATGGGCATGTCGATGAGCTTGCCGTCGGGGGTGAAGTCAAAGATACGGCTGGCTACGGTCTGTACCATCTGGTGGTCGTGGGAGGAAAAGAGCACGTTGCACTTCACCGCTTCCAGGCCGTTGTTCACCGCAGCGATGGACTCCAGATCCAGATGGTTGGTGGGCTGGTCCAGCAGCAGCACATTGGCCCCGGAGAGCATCATTCGGGAGAGCATGCACCGCACCTTTTCCCCGCCGGAGAGCACCTTCACCGGCTTATAGACATCGTCGCCGGAGAAAAGCATCCGGCCCAGGAAGCCCCGGAGATACGCCTCGTGAGGGTCGGAGGAAAACTGCCGCAGCCACTCCACCAGGTTGTCATCGCAGTCCTGGAAAAACTCGGTGTTGTCCTTGG
>CAJTLK010000029.1 GCA_910577415.1 uncultured Oscillospiraceae bacterium | reverse complement strand
GTCACCGCCATGAGCCGGAATGGCACCAATTTTGGCATTAAGGTCTCGGCCCTGGGTGAACAGTGGTTCCAGGCCCCGACTCTGATGCCGGAAGGGCTGTTTTTCCCCGGCTTTGGCCCGGAGGACGCCAACCCGGATATCGGCGACTCCGCCATTACCGAGACCTATGGCATCGGCGGCTTTGCCATGGGCTCCGCCCCGGCTGTGGTGCGTTTTGTGGGCGCGGACTCGGTGCAGGCGGCCCTCAACTACACAAGAGATATGTACAGCATCACCCACGCGGCCAACACCCAGCTCACCATGCCCAACCTGGACTTCCAGGGCACGCCCATGGGCATCGACATTTGCAAGGTGGTGGAAACCGGTCTCACCCCGGTCATCAACACCGGGATGGCCCACAAGGAGCCCGGCGTGGGACAAATCGGCGCAGGTATCGTACGGGCGCCCATGGACTGCTTTACAAAGGCTCTGCTGGCCTTTGCCGAGCAGGTGGGCGTGTAAGGACAGGAGGTGGTGCGGATGAGTGAAAAGCTGATCGTGATCGCTATTGGCGGCAACGCCATTTTAAAGGAGAACCAAAAGGGCACTGTGGCCGAGCAATTTGAGAACGTTCGCACCTGCTGCGGCCCTATCGTAGAACTCTATGAAAAGGGCTACCGGATCGTCCTGGTCCATGGGAATGGCCCTCAGGTAGGAAATATTCTCCTTCAGGCGGAGGCGGCGGCAGATACCGTCCCGGTCCAAACCATTGACCTGTGCGGCGCCCAGACCCAGGGACAGATAGGATACATGCTTCAGCTGTCCATGCAAAATTCCTTCCGGGAAAAAGGTGTGGACGGAAAGATCACCAGCGTTGTGACCCAAATGGTGGTAGACCGGCAGGACCCGGCCTTCCAAAACCCGACAAAGCCCATTGGCCCGTTCTTCTCCAATGAGCGGGCAGAGAAACTGAGGGAAGAGCGCCCTGAACTGATCTTTAAAGAGGATGCCGGACGGGGCTACCGCAGGGTCGTCCCCTCGCCCAAGCCGCTTCAAGTCATCGAAGCCGATTCGGTAAGCGCCCTTCTCCGACAGGGGCATATCGTTGTCACCTGCGGCGGCGGAGGTATCCCGGTTTCGCTGGAAAACGGGCAGTATCAGGGAGTGGAGGCCGTCATTGATAAGGATCTGGCAGCGGCTCTTCTCGCCCAAGACATTAAAGCGGATATGTTGGTGATCCTGACAGGGGTCGATCAGGTCTATGTGGATTTTGGAAAGCCTTCTCAGAAGGCAATTTTTCGGATGACCGCCTCCCAGGCCCTCGCGTATATGGAGCAAGGCCAATTTCCTGAGGGAAGCATGAAGCCAAAAATACAGGCCGCCTTGAACTATCTGAAGGGCGGAGGAGAGGAGGTATTGATCACGTCCATGGAGCGATTGACTGACGCATTGTTGGGGAATACAGGTACTATTGTTTGCCGGGATGGTGAAGCCTCCTGATGAAAGAAGACAGTAGCTGTCCCAATACTGCCTCCTCAACAGCGAAAAATCAAAAGCAAATTGGAAGCAAATATTTCAGGCAAAAGAGAAAGAAGCGAATTTGAGAAAGGAGAAGTAGTTGTGAAACGATTCTTACAAAAGATGCCACGCCTTCTGCTGATGGCCGCCATATTGGGGGCTTTCCTGTGCCAGGGCGCTTTTGCCGCCGACGGCATTGCCCCCGCTCCCGAGGGCTTTATGGCCTTTGTGGTAGTCATTCCCCTTATCGTCATTATCGCCCTGCTCATTATGAAGGTCGATATGCTGGTGGCCGGCCTGGTGGGTGGCGTTATGGCTATGGTCCTGGGCGGCATTGGCCTTAAGACAGCCAACTCTCTGTTTCTGACTGCCATCCCCAATATGCTGAGCATGACCGTTCCCATCGTAAACTCCGCAGTAGCCACAGCGGTGTTCAAATCCGGCGGCTACACCTCGGCCCTGACACTGGTGCGTCGAGGGATCAAGGATCAGACCTGGATCATGGCCGCGTTTATCGTCATCCTTCAGTCTGCTGCCACTTATATGTCCGGCATCGGCGGCGGCTCCGCCATGGTCATTGCGCCTCTTGCCTTTGCCGCCCTTGGCGCCATTCCTGAGCTTATCGCCGGTATGAGTATTGCGACTGCGGTTTGCTTTACCACCTCCCCCGCCTCCGTGGAGTCCGGAGTGGTTGGCTCCTTTACCGGCATTGACGCTGCCGCTTATTCCAGCCAGATGCGGATCTTTACCGTGGTGTTTGTCATTATCGCCGTGGCCATTGCCATCTTCGGCGCTATCCGCCGCAAGGCCCTGTTTGCCGGCGAGGAGAGCGAGGACGTGAAGGACCTGAGCAATGCCGAGCTGTGGAAGAACACCATTCCCGCCATTTTCCTCCTGTTTGCCGTAATTGTCGGCCCCATGATCAACAAAGCTGTGGGCGGCATCCCCGTACTGGGTCCTCTGGCCTATACCGTTATCACCATCGGCCTTATTACCCTTTGCACCAAATTTAGCCTCAACCAGTCCTGCGCCGCCCTCGTGGATGGCTCGTCCTATATTTTGACCCGCCTGTTTGGCGTGGGCATCTTCCTGGGCTTTATCAATGTCATCAGCGAGACCGGCGCCTTTACCTCCATCGTCAACGTGGCACAGATGGCGCCTACGTTCCTGCTGGTGCCCGCCATGATCTTGGCCGGTTTCCTTATCGGCTTCCCCGCCGGCGCCTACGTGGGCTCCGTGCTGGCCCTGATTCTTCCCATCGCCGTGGCCCTGGGCTTCTCCCCCATGGCCGTGGGTCTTGTTACCATCGGCGTTGGCTTCGGCAGCCAGATCAGCTATGTGAACATTACCATGCAAGCTCTGGCCTCTGGTTTCCAAAAGAGCATTACCGATATCGTCAAGGGCAACTTGAAGTGGGTGGGCCTTGCTACGGTCATCCTGCTGGTCATTGGCTTCTTTGTAAAATAATTGTTGTGTAGCACCTCGACAAAACGGAAAGGAGTGTATCAAATGGATATTCTGATCAAAAACGCGAAACTTCCCGGCTATGAGGGACAGCGCGATGTGGCAGTGGAGAACGGCCTTATCAAGGATATCGCCCCCCGCATCGACGCGCAGGCCGCCCGCGTGATCGACGCCGAAGGCAAGGTGTTGATCCCCGGATTGGTGGACAGCCACATCCATTTTGACAAGGCGTATATCATGGATCGCCTGCCCAACAAGTCCGGCACCCTGATGGAAGCCATCCAGGTCACCGCGAAGCTGAAGCCCACCTTCACCAAGGAGGATGTGGTGGAGCGGGCTACCCGGGCGCTGTTCAGCCTGGCCCGACACGGCACCACCCATATTCGTACTCATGCCGAGTTTGACCCGGCCCAGGGCTTCACCGGTTTTGAGACCGTGATGGAGCTTAAGGAAAAGTACCGCGACATCATGGACATCCAGGTGGTCGCGTTCCCTCAGGAGGGCATCTTCAAGTGCCCCGGCGTGGAGGAAATGATGACTCAGGCCATGGACTGGGGCGCCGACGTGGTGGGAGGTATCCCCTACAATGACACTCCCGCCGACGAGCATATTGACCTGGTCTTTAACCTGGCTAAAAAGTATGATAAGCCCATTGATTTCCATCAGGACTTCAAGGACGATGCAGACGCCATCACCATTGAGTATATCTGCGACAAGACCATTGCCGAGGGTATGCAGGGCCTTGTCTCGGTGGGCCATCTCACGGCCATTGCCGCTCTGCCCCCTGAGAAGCTGGAGCCTATTCTCAAGAAAATTGCTGACGCAAAGATCAACGTCATGTGTCTGCCCGCCACCGACCTTCATCTCGGCGCCCGGAAGGACACCTATAACGTGCGCCGGGCGGTGACTCCCGTGCGGAAGCTCCGGGACGCCGGGGTCAACGTGTGCCTTGCGACCAACAACATCCGCAATGCCTTTACCCCCTATGGCACCGGTGATTTGATGCACATCGCCATGCTGGCGATCCCCGTGTGTCACCTGGGCGGCGCCGACGACCTGCCCACGGTTCTCCCCATGCTTACCACCAACGCCGCAAAGGCCATCGGTCTGAAGGACTACGGCCTGGAGGTCGGCAAAAAGGCAGATATGGTGCTGCTGGATTCCACCAGTGTAGATACCGCCGTGATTGACATCCCCGAGCGCCTGTTCGTGATCAAGAACGGTAAGATCATTGTTGAGACCAAAAAAGAAGTCAAAACCACCTTCTGAGTTTCCCCTCCTTTTTCTCTTTAAAGGGTAAGCCCCCTGAAGCGTATGCTTCAGGGGGCTTACCCTTTAAAGGATCAAAGAATATCAGTCTCTTTTTCCTCACTTTTTGGTGAGAGCGTCCTTCAGGGCGGCCACCTCGTCGGCGGACAGCCCCACAGTCTCGGTGAGGTATTTCTCGGCGGCCTTGGCGGTGTCCACCTTGGCAAGCTCGGCGGCATCCTTGGCCCCGGTGATATCCAGCAGGGACTTCTCAATGTTGCTCTGGGCAATGTAGTCCCACTGCTCGCTACCCTTCTTCACGAAATAGTAATTCTCAAAGGAGAGCATATAGTCTTCGGTGATCTCCTTGACGCTGGCGCCGCAGAGCATCTCCAGCAGGGCGGCGGTGAATCCGGCCCGGTCCTTGCCCTCGGTGCAGTGGAAGTAGTAGGGTCCCTCCTGCTGGGTGAGCCACACCAGGCCCTCCTTCAGTCCGGCGTTGAAGTCATCGGCCTTCACGTCCACCCCCAGGTTCAGAGGCTTCACGGCAATGGTAGCGTAGTAGGTCTTGTCATAACCCTCGTACGCCTTCATGATCTCCTCGCTGTCGGCCAGATTCAAGACGGCCTTCACACCGTTCTTCTTCAGGAAGTCGTCGGCATAGGTATTCCGACCCAGCTCAGGGTTCACAGGACTGGAGCCGCGGTAGAGCCGCCCCTCAGCCACATCGCCCACGGTGATGGCCCGGAAGTTGGCGAAAACGGCGTCGGAGGAATAGTCCTTGCGCTCGTTGGTACGCTTGTCGTCGATGGCCCGTAGCTCCATCTCCTTCAGGTAGCCGCCCTTCTCATCCAGGGAGACCTTGATGGTCTTTCCGGCAGTCATGGTGTAGCTGGCGCCATCAGCATTCTTGGTGCCCAGGCCATAGGTGGTGGCAAAATCGCCCCGGTTGATGGCCATGGCCAGGGTGTGGGCGGAGGTATCATCCAGGGCCAGGGGGCTGCCCTGGTCCACGTTGGAGTAGCCGGTGCCGTAGGGGAAGCTCAGTGCCTCCTGATCGGTGATCTCCACCTTTAGGATATCGCCCACTTCATAGCCCGCGCCGGCGATGACGGCGGTGGAAATATCAGTGCCGATGTTGCCGTACTTGCTGGCGGCTACGGCCTTGCCGGTGAGACCGCCCAGCAGATGCTGGGAGAAGAAGCCCACGGCAGCGCCCTCCACGGCGGTGGTGACGTCAGGCTGGTCGGAGTAGAAGCCGTAGCCGTGGTCGGCCTCGGCCACCACGATCTCACGGCCATTCTTGCAGGCTTTCAGGTTGTCCTGGTTCATCTCGTCGGTGATCATGGTATCCTTGTCGCCGTGGAGCACCAGCACGGGACCGCCAAATTTGGCCAGGGACTTGAGGGGCGTTCCGCTCTCCATATCCTCAAACCAAGCCTTGCTCAGCTCCAGGGTAGTGTTGTAAACGTTAGTAAAGGCAGCGAAGCCGTCCTTCTTGGCGGTAGACTTCAGAGCGTTATAGGTCGACAGGTCGCCAAACATGTTGGGAGCCAGCTCCCTGGCAGTGCCGTTGGCGGCGGAGAGAAGGATCACGGCGGAGAAGGGGTTGTTTTTTCCACCCACGATCTCGCTGGCAATACGGCCACCCATGGAGTAGCCCAGGATACCCAGCTTGTCGGCGTCCACGTTGGAGTAGGTCTTCAAAACGTCCACAGCCTTCATGGTGTCGGCGATCATGTTGGTCATAGTGTTGTCATGGAAGGAGGCGGTGGAATCGCCGCAGCCAGGATAATCCATGCGGATGGAGGCGATGCCATTGGCAGCCAGGGCCTCAGCAATACCGCCAAAGCCCACGTTCTCATCCTTGCTGCCGCCGTGGCCGTGGGCAAGGACAACAGCGGGGACCTTCTCGCTGTTCTTGGGCATGGTCAGGATGGCGGGCACGGTGCGGCCATCACTCTCATAGGAGATAGTCTCCGTGGTCCAGGAGACGTTCTGCTCGTCCATATTGCCGCCCATAACAGTGAGCATCTGGGCCAGCTCCATGCGCGTGATCTCTTTCTCCGGGTCCAGGGTGGGATCGCTGTCCAGCTGACAGGCAACACCGCTGAGCCAGGCCCACAGCATGGCGTCCTTGCCCCAATTCTGGATCTTACCGACGTCTTCAAAGACGTCTAGGCTCCAGCCCTCCTCTACGGAGACATCCAGCTTCTTGTACTCCTTCATGTAGCGGTAGAGGATGGTGATCGCTTCAGCCTTGGTGACGTTTCGGTCTCCGTCATAACGGTTATTGCCGGTGCCGGTGGTCAGGCCCTCGCTGGTGGCCCAGCGGGCGGACTCGGTGTACCAAACGCCCTGGGGCATATCGGTGTAGGTCAGGGCATAGTTGACCACTCCCTTGCCCTCCATCTTCCAAAACATCTCATAGATGGTGGCCCGGGTGACGGTCTGCTCCGGGGCAAAGCCCTTGTCGGTACCGGTCATCCAGCCTTTTTCGACAACGTACTTCTCCGCCTCCTCGGCGGTAGGAATATAGGTGCTGTTAGGCCCTTCCACAGGCTTGGTCCCCAGGAGGGCGGCGTTCAAGCGGGCGCCGTCGGCAGGCTTCCAGCCCTCGGGCAGCTCTGCGGCAGCGACGGGGCCGGCCACAGAAAGGGCCATGGTCAGCGCCAGGGCCAGGGAGAGGAGCTTCTTTTTCATGTTCTCTTCGACCTCTTTCTATATTGTTTATCGCTTGCGGGGAAGAACAACTCCCCGCCGAAATTCGGCAGGGAGTTGTCGGCGTCAGTTTTTTGCTTACTCCACAGTGATGGAGTACACCCGGGCGCCCCGGTCATACTCGGCGTGGACGGGAGAGACGACCTTATAGCTGCCAGCAGCCAGGTTAAAGGTAAAGGTGGTCTTGCCCTTCTCGGAGCCGGTAACGGTCGTCAGACCGGCAGCCTCGGGCATCAGAGCGCCGGTGGCGTCCTCAATGCCGCAGGCGGAGGTGTTGCTTCCGCCAGTGGAGGAAAACTCCACCTTCACGGTGGCGGGCGCGGCCAGAGTAAACTCAATAGCGCCGCCGGAAGCCTTAGCCACCTCAACGGACTTCACCGCACCGTCGCTGCCGGTGCGCTTGGTGACTTTGCCGGTGTTGGTGAAGAAGCCAGTCAACTCACCGGCGGTCATCTCCTCCTTGTCCGCCTTGGCACTCAGGCTGGGAGCGCTAAAGCTCTGGGCGCCGGTAGCGGGGGTAGAGGGCGTGGCAGGGGTCGTGGGAGCGGCGGGAGTGCTGGTCCCGGCCTTGGGATCGGTAACAGTAGCCATATTCTGGGCGGCGTCATAGCCCACGGTCAGGCCATAGGCTTCTGCCAGGGCACGGAGAGGAGCATAGGTAGTGCCGTTGTAGGCGAAAACAGGCACGTCGTTGCCATTGACATCCTTGGGCTGGAAGGTCTGACCATTGACCTGGATGTTCACGGGGTCCACCTGGATGGTCATGCCGCCCACGGCGCCGACGGTAATGCCCAGGACCATAACGAGGGCCAGGGTGGCGAGGGTAAATCTCTTCTTCATGTACATTGTCTCCTTTTCATCATTTTTGGTGATTTCCACCAGATGCTTTTTATATTATATAACAAACTTTCTTTTCTGTAAATCATCCAGTCGGCAATTTCCAAAAATTTTCTCAGCCGGGGGGTAAAAAGAGGCCGCCCTCCTAAGAGGGCGGCCTCTCGGTCTCGCTTTTTTCGCTGGGGCTGTCACGCTGCGAAGCGGGGTGGTCGCTTCTCCGCGCTTCTTCTTACTCCACGGTGATGTTGTACACCCGGGCGCCCCGGTTGTTGTCGTCGGCGGGGGAGACGATCTTGTAGCTGCCGGCGGCCAGGTCGGTGTAGGTAAAGAAGGTCCGGCCATTCTGGGCGCCGGTAACGGTGGTCTTACCGCTGTCCTCCTTCACCGCCTTACCGGCGGCGTCCACAATGCCGCAGGAGGAGGTGTTGCTGCTGCCGGTGGAGGAGAACTCCACCTTCACAGTGGCGGGGGCGGCCAGGGTAAACTCGATGGCGCCGCCGGCGGCCTTGGCCAGCTCGACGGACTTCACAGCGTTGGTCTCGCTGTCCAGACGCTTGGTCACCTTGCCGCTGTTGGTGAAGAAGCCGGTAAGCTCACCGGCCTTCATCTCCTCCTTGTCCGCCTTGGCGCTGAGGCTGGCAGCCTCAAAGCTCTGGGCAGCGGCAGGAGCGGCAGGCTCAGAGGGCTTGGCGCTCTCCATGGGCTTCTCGCTCTCGGCGGGAGTGGTGGGAGTCTCAGGGGCGGGAGCGATGGGATGGGTGGGAGTGGCGGCCAGATTGACCAGCACCTGGGCCCACTCAGCACGGGTCAGGCTCTTGTCCAGCATCATATCGCCGCTCTCGTTGCCCTTGAAGAGGTTCCCGGCGGTGGTGCCCTTCATGGCGCAGTAGGCGTCCATGATGTCCATGGTGCCCTTGCGGTCAATGACGCCATCCTTGAAGGCGGCCACATCGCCGCTGAAGAGCTTCTGCTCAGCGGCCCAGGTCATGGCGGGGGCGTACCACTCACCCTCAGCCTTCACCTCAGCCTTCTCCATGTTGTAAAGGGTCTGGTACACGGTGGCGGTGGTGATCTCGGCGTTGGCGGCAAAGCCGGCATCGGTGCCGTTGAGGACACCGTTATCCAGGCACTCCACAGCGGCGGCGTACCACCAGGCGTTGGTATCCAAGTCGGCGGGACGGTTGACGATGGTGATGCGGCCGGCGGCCTTGCCGTACTTCTCAGCGGTGATGGTGCCGCCCAGGACCTCGTTGGTGTAGTCGCTCAGGGCCTGATCCAGGGGGATACCAGTGTCCTTCATGGTGGACTTGACGTCCTTGAAGGGGTAGTAGGTGTCGCCGCCCACAGCGGTAAAGTCGTTGGTAGCCAAAACATAGGTCTTGGCAAGGTCAAGGTCCTTGCCGCCCACCTTCACGTTGGTAACACGGGTGCCGGGGTTGGCGCAGCGGAAGTAAGTGCCATAAGCCTCGCCGTTTTCATACTTGTTGGCAGTGTTGACGGTAAATTCCACACCGGCCACCTGGGGGAAGCCGCCCAGAGCCTTGGGAGCGGCGTAGGTAGCGGACTCCAGAGCCTCCAGCAGCTGCTGGCCGGTAAGCTCAATGGTAGCGACAGTATTGCCGAAGGGGAAAACGGTGTTCATGGTCTTCATGGAGATATCGCCCACCTCAATGGAGGCACGGATACCGCCGCCATTGGTCAGAGCCACATCCACCTTGTCGTCGCCGCCGGCATTCTTGCGGGCGAACCAGAGGATGGCGTCAGCGGCAAAGTCGCCCAGGTTGGTCTCCTGAGTGCGGACGCCGGGATCACGCTCACCGTCCAGTAGGACCTCAGTCTTGCCCATGATGGCGCTGAGGGTCTTGTCCACGGCTTCGTTGGTCTTCTTGACGGCGCTCTCCACCTTGGTATCCACCTTGGTCCAGGCGGCGGCGGGGACCAGCTCGTCGGTCATCTCCTTGGTCTTGGGGTCGATGACCACCACGCCCACGTTGGCCAGCTTGGTGCCGGTGGAGACGATCTTGGTGCCATTGAGTACGTTGGTCTTATCGGCGTTGTCGATCACGGCGGCGATCTGATCGGTGGTGGAATGGCTGTGACCATCGATGAACAGATCGATGCCGGAAACCTTCTCCACCACGTCCACGGAGCGGTTGCCGCCGGCCTTGGTCTCATCGTCGATGCCCAGGTGGCCCAGGCAGATGATGAAATCGCACTTGTCGTCCTTCAGAGCCTTGATGGTGTCCTCAGCGCACTTGTAAAGCTCCTCGCCGGCCAGGAAGTTCAGGCCCACGATCTTGTCAGGATTGGTCTTGGTGGCGGCCTCGGGAGTGTCCAGGCCAAACACGCCGATCTTCAGACCGGACTTGGTCTTAAAGGTAGCGGTGGTATCGAAGATGGCCTTGCCGGTCTTCTCGTCCACAATATTGGCGGCCAGAACGGGGAACTCAGCCTTCTTCACAATGGTCTTCAGGTTATCGGCGCCCCAGTCAAACTCATGGTTGCCGGGGACCATGGCGTCATAACCCGAGGCGTTCATAAACTCGATGGCGGCCTCACCCTGAGACAGGTTGACGATAGGCGCGCCCTGAGTAGCGTCGCCGGCGGAGAACAGGAAGACCTGAGCGCCGGCCTTCTCAAAGGCGGACTTCAGGGCAGCCACACCGGCGTCACCGATGACCTTGCCTTCCTCGGCCACATCGGCGCCATGGGTATCGTTGGTATGCAGGATCACGATCTTGCCCTTCACGTCCGCGGAGACGGCGTAGGGGGTGACAGGGGTCTCGGTCTTCTCATCCGCGGCCATGGCGGGGACCGCCAGGGACAGGGACATGACCAGCGCGAGAGCCAGGGACAGAAGCTTCTTGCTCATTGGACATTCACCTTTCCTTCTTATGTATTGTGGAGCGGTGCTTCTCTAACGGACTTAATTGTAACAAAACGGTTACAAAATTGCAATACCCGCAAACAGAAAATAACGGGAATTTTGGAGAAAAACCAGCGGCTCCGGGGCAAGTCTATCCCAGAGCCGCTCGCTGTTTATTTCGTCACCCAGTTCCCGGTAGCCGAGCAAGTGAGGTAGGCGTTGATAAGTCCGTCCAGGTCGCCGTCCATGACGGCGTTGATGTTGCTGGTCTCCCAGCCGGTACGCAGATCCTTCACCATCTGGTAGGGCATAAAAACATAGCTTCTGATCTGGCTGCCCCATTCGATCTTCAGCTGCACGCCCTTGATGTCGGAGATCTTCTCGGCGTGCTGCTGCATCTTTAGCTCCACCAGCTTGGAGCGAAGCATCTTCAGGCAGGTCTCCTTGTTCTGGAACTGGCTGCGCTCGGTCTGACAGGCCACCACAATGCCGGTAGCATGGTGGATGAGCCGAACGGCGGAGGAGGTCTTGTTGATGTGCTGGCCCCCCGCGCCGGAGGAGCGGTAGACCTGCATCTCATAGTCCTCGTCCCGGATCTCCACGCTGTTGTCGTCCTCGATCTCCGGCATGACCTCCAGCGCGGCAAAGGAGGTCTGCCTCCGGGCGTTGGCGTCGAAAGGGGACACCCGCACCAGACGGTGGACGCCGTGCTCGCTCTTCAGGTAGCCATAGGCGTTTTCCCCCTCAATAATGAGGGTGGCAGACTTGATGCCCGCCTCGTCGCCGTCGGTAACGTCGGCCACCTTGCACTCAAAGCCGTGACGCTCGGCCCAACGGCGGTACATCCGCATGAGCATTAGCGCCCAGTCCTGGGCCTCGGTGCCACCGGCGCCGGCATGGATGGTGAGGATAACGTTGCTGGCGTCATATTCCCCGCTGAGCAGAGTGGAGAGGCGGGCGTCCTCCATCTCCCGTTCCAGCTTGGCGAAGCCCTCCTCCAGCTCGGGAAGAACGGTCTCGTCCTCCATCTCGTTGCCCATCTCGCACAGGGTCATCAGGTCGTCCCACTCCCCCTCCCTACGGCGCTGGCTCTCCAGCTTGCCCCGGAGGGTGTTCATCCGCCGGGTGGCCTTCTGGGACTTCTCCAGGTTATCCCAAAAGCCCTCGCTGGCGCTCTCGGACTCCAGCATCTCCAGCTCCCGGGCGGCAGCCTCCAGGTCAAGGGCTTGGGCCAGCTCATCCAGGGCGGGCTTGAGATTGTTGAGCTTTATTTTGTACTCGTCAAATTGCAGCATAGTCCACACTCTCATTCCATAGGATATGTCCATCGTTGGCGTCTATTCTGCCACAGCCGCCCAGCGGCGTTGTGGCAGATCCAGTTTAATCAAATATAATAGTCGCTTGCGGCTATTATATCACAGCCGCAAAGCGGCGTTGTGATATATCAGTTCAATCAAATATAATAGTCGCTTGCGGCTATTATATCCAACATTTTCTTTCTTGTAAAGGGAAAGCTGGCGACGGGCGGGAATTTTTCCTTGACAGGCGGCATAGACTATGGTATAGTAATTGAGCATTTGGAGGGCCGTACCATCCATGCCGGAGTGGCGGAATTGGTAGACGCCCGGGACTTAAAATCCTGTGTTCCAAAAGAACGTGCCGGTTCGACTCCGGTCTCCGGCACCACATATCGCGGGGTGGAGCAGTTGGCAGCTCGTCGGGCTCATAACCCGGAGGTCGTAGGTTCAAATCCTGCCCCCGCAACCAGAAGCCGCTGGAATCTCATGATTCCAGCGGCTTGTTTATGTTTTTCAGCGCTTTTGGAAGGCATTCAAATTTCATATTTAGCTTCAGTTGAAAACAAAAAAACGGACCGTGTGAAACCTTGCGATCTCACACGGTTTATACCTGATTTTCTAAAATTCAACAGCTTTCATAAATCGACTTGGCCGGTTTTATTTACTTTACCACTTGCATTCAGGCCGGGAGCCTTCTTATAATAAATGTGGCAGCATTTTGAGCAGTTCTGCCGGTAAGGAGAAAACCTTTATGAAAAAAATACTCTTGATCGGCACCGGGGGCACCATTGCCTCCGAGCTGACCGCCAGCGGCCTTGCCCCCGAGCTGACCACCCGGCAGCTGGTCGCTCTGGTCTCGGCCCTCACGGAGATTTGCGAGATAGACTGTGTGGAGCTGCTGAACATGGACAGCACCAATATGCAGCCCCGGCACTGGCTCCAGATCGCCCAATGTATCCGCCAAAATTACGACGGCTACGACGGCTTTGTCCTCACCCACGGCACGGACACCATGGCCTATACCGCCGCCGCCCTGAGCTATCTCATCCAGGCCTGTCCCAAGCCCATCATCCTCACCGGCGCGCAAAGGCCCATCGGCTCCGACACCACCGACTCCAAGGAAAACCTTGCCGACGCCTTCCGCTGCGCCGCGTCGGACCTGCCCGGCGTCTCCATCGTCTTCAACCACCAGGTCATTTTGGGCACCCGTGCCCGCAAGACCCATACCAAAAGCTTTCAGGCATTCGCCAGCATCAACTATCCCAAGCTGGGCATTCTGCGTGACGGCGTTTTGCTGCGGTACATCCGTCAGGAGCATGGCGCCGCTCCTGTTTTTTATGACCGGCTGGATCCCCGGGTGGCGCTGCTAAAGCTGATCCCCGGCGTGGACCGGGAGCAGGCGGATTTTCTGCTGGAGCGCAATGACGCCCTGATCATTGAGAGCTTCGGTGTGGGCGGGCTTCCAGAAAGCGGCGGCTTTTTTGACTGCATCCACCATTGGCAAAACGCGGGAAAGCTCATCGTGCTGACCACCCAGGTCGCCAACGAGGGCAGCGACCTGGGGGTGTATCACGTGGGCCACCGGCTGAAGAATGATCTTCAGGTCATGGAAGCCTACGATATGACCACCGAGGCGGTAACGGCAAAGCTGATGTGGATCCTGGGACAGACCCGGGACCCGGCTCAGGCCCAGCGTCTTTTTTACATCCCCGTGGCCCAGGACATCCTGTGGCCTACACAGAGCTGAAAAGGGCCGGTCTTTTTAGCAGAAAACCGCTGGGCGCAAAAGCACCCAGCGGTTTTTCATTCCTTTTATTTTAAATGCCCCAGCATTGGCGCTTTACTCCCCCGCCACGACGACCCGCACCTTGGCGTCCGCGCCCGGCTTGCCGCTGTAATAGACCGTCAGGACGTCGGCATACCCCTTGGCCCCGGCCAGGTCGGTCCAGGTATCGGTATCGTCGTTATAGACCTGGACGGTATCGGAGATGGGGACCCGGAGGCCATCCAGCACCACGTAGTCATTCCCGTCAAAGGCGGAGCGTGGCACGTCAGCCGCCTTTGTCAGCGTTTGGAATCCCGCGACCTTTCCCCCAGCGGTAACGGCCAGACCGCCAAAGTCGTCCCGGAGGGTCTTGGTGCTGGCACAATAGGCAGTGGTCCCGGTACTGTTTTCCAAAGCCACGGTTTTCCAGCTGCCGCTGTCGTCATCCCGCTTTCCTCCGGCAGTAGAGGCTCGGTAAAGGCCGTAGGCATAAGCGTCGCCGGTGACGTCACTCAAAAGGATGACGTCCACCTGGCCGCTTTCGTTGGTTCCGGCATAGGCGATCTGATCCGCGGCCACCGTATCGGTCAGAATATCCTCCAGCCCGACCTCCACCACAGGGGCGGAGCCCACCTGGTCGTAAATTTTTACATTGTCCGCCAGGGGAAGGGAGCCCAGGGTCCGGTTTTTTACGTCCAGCTTTTGTCCCATGCTCCCGGAGAGGGTCAATATAGACGCCTTCCCCATGCCCGAGGAATTGACCTGGACCAGACACCCCTCCAGCTCCTTTGCCTTGGAGGTATTGCTGAATTCCACGGAGAGGGAAAGTCCGCTGACATGGGTGAGGCTCCCCCGTCCGGCATCCTCCAGCACCGCGATCACCGTGGTCCGCTTCTCATCGGCGTCCCAGGCCCGCTCAATTTCCCCGGAGCCGTTGAGTGAGACGGTGATCATCTCCCCCACGGACAGAGCCGACAATCCGGCGGCATCGTCTGCCACGGAGAAGGTATGGCCCAAAAGGGTGACGGAGCTGGGATCGGCGGCGTTGGGCCGGGCGTCTTCATAGTATCCTGCGAGCAGCGTACCCTCATACCGCCGCGCGTCGGCGGCGCTCGCCAGCGTGACGGCGCCGTTCTCCGCGTAGTATAGGGTCACTTCCCGTCCCTCCAGGTCATACCAAGCGGCGGACCAGGAGGTCTTCTCCCCGTCCAGGATGACCGGGGTGGAGGCTTCCAGGGAGTAGCGGTTCCCCGCCGGATCGGTAATGGCGGAAACGGTGGCTTTCTCCGCCGTCACGGTCCTGCATATGCTGTCATCGGGCAAAAAGCCCATGACCTTTCCCGTGTCGTCCAGCAGCAGGGTCCCCCGGCGGCGGACCAGGCTGTCGTCTATCTTAGCGCTCTGCCCATACCAGTTCAGGCTTCCGTTGGCGTAGACCCAGGCGGTATGGAGGGCGCCGTCGGCGGCCTCGGCGTCGTTATCCAGCACCACGGCATCCTCCACCCAGGCGCTTCCCAGGCCCAGGGCAAAGGTCTTGCCCTGGGCGTTGGGCAATTGGAGGAGATTATAGAGCAGCAGGGCGGCCTGGCCCCGGGTAAGCTCCTGTCCCGCCTGGGCGTCCAGGCCCTCCAAAAGCCCCACCCTTTGGGCCTTGGCGATGTAGTCCTCGGGCCAGAAGGGACCGACGTCGGCCTGAGCATAGCCCAGCAGCCGGAGACATACGGTGACGGCCTGGTCCAGAGTGACGGCCTCATCGGGTCCGAAGCTGCCATCCCCCTTGCCGGTCATAAGCCCCTCCTCGTGGGCCAGGGCGATATAGGGTGCGGCCCAGCCCAAGGCGGACACATCGGAAAACAGGGAGCGGTAGGCACTGAGCGCCGCCTGATCCCCGTGGCCCTCCGCCAGAATGGCCAGCTTGCAGAACTGGGCCCTGGTCAGACCGTCCTCCGGGTGGTAGAGACCGTCGGAATAGCCAGAGACGATGCCCAGGCCGGACAGCACCGCCACCGCCTCGTCCAGTTCCCCGCTCGCAGCCGCGGCGGGGAGGGTCAGAAGAGACAAGATCAGAGCCGCCGCTAAAACAAAAGAAAGCCATTTACGAACCATTGGAAACACTCCTTTAATCTGCTCTTAACGCGTCCACGGGCTGAAGGTTGGACGCCTTCACGGCGGGGTAGATGCCGAAGACCACCCCGATTACCAGGGAGAAGGCAAAGGCTCCCAGGGAGATGCCCAGACCGGGCAAAACGATCAGCCCATACATGGCCTTACCCAAAATGAGGGAGCAAAGCCCAGGGCGATGCCCACCAGCCCGCCTAGGGAGCTTAAAATGCCCGCCTCCAGCAAAAACTGCCCTATGATCTCCCACCGGGGGGCGCCGATAGATTTCTTGATGCCGATCTCCCTTGTCCGCTCGGTGACTGTCACCAGCATGATGTTCATAATGCCGATGCCGCCCACCAGGAGGGCAATGGAGGCGATGCCCCCCAACACCACTGACAGGGAGGTCATCTCGTCATTGGATTCCGCCATGGCCGAATTGCCGTCGGCCAGACTGTACTCCCCCACAGCGCCGTCTATCTGCTCCGCCAGCCACAGCTCCAGCCGGAACATGACCGTATCCACATTCTTGGTGGAGTTCACCTTTACGGTGATGCTGTCCACCCGGTCCGATCTCAACAGCGCGCGGTTCACCGTATACGGCACCGCCGCCATGTGGTCCATGGAGTCCTCCGCGCCGCCGTCCTTCTGGTAATAGGTCCCCACCACCAAAAAGGGATAGCCGCCGATGGCCACCGTTTTTCCGATGGGGTCGGTGTAGGGGAAAAGAGTATCCGCCACATAGGACCCCAGCACGCAGACCATGCTGCGGTTTTCGATTTCTTGGGGTAATATATCCCGTCCAGATTCCAAAATGTAATTAGAACAGGCGGCATATTGGTCGGAGCCGAGATAGACGGCGGTGCTGTCCACCGCGGCGCCGTCATACTGGACGGGCAGCCGGGTGGAGAGGTCGGGGGTGACCCCCTCCACCATGTCGGACAACTCTCCGTTCCCATACTCGCACAGGGGCATCACCATATCGAAGGCTCGGCTGGTATCGTACCAGGACAGCTCCACCGTCACCTTATTGACCCCCAGCTTTTCATAGTAGGCAGTCATATCGCTGTTGTAGCCCGTCACCATGGCCACCAGCACCAGCACAGCGGTGACGCCGATGATGATGCCCAGCATCGTGAGAAAGGAGCGGCCCTTTTTCTCTGTAATGGAATCCAGGGCCATGCGGAGGGAGTTCACGACGCCCTCACCTCCGCCGGGACCAGCACCCCGTCCCACAGGCTGTCGTGGACGATGTGGCCGTCCATGACCCGGACGGTCCTGTCGGCCTGGGCGGCGATGCCGTTATCGTGGGTGATGAGGATAACGGTGGTGCCCTGGGCGTTGAGCCGGCGCATCAGCTCCAGGACCTGCGCCCCCGTCTTGGAGTCCAAGGCCCCCGTCGGCTCGTCAGCCATGAGGATAGGGGACCGGGTGGCAATGGCCCTGGCAATGGCCACCCGCTGCTGCTGCCCGCCGGAGAGCTGGCCGGGCTTATTCTCCGCCTTTGCCAATATCTCCACGGATTGCAGGGCCTCCAGCGCCCGCTCCCGCCGCTCCTGGAGGGGGATATGCTGGTAGGTCATAGGCAGGGCCACGTTCTCCCATACCTTCAGGGAAGGGATCAGGTTATAGCCCTGAAAGATAAAGCTGATGCGCCGGGAGCGGAGGTCGGACAGCTCCCGCTGGCTCTTTTCCCCCACCGGCTGTCCGTCCAGCAGATAGTCGCCCCTGGTGGGCACATCCAGGCAGCCCAGGATATTCATCATGGTGGATTTTCCCGACCCGGAGGTGCCGATAATGGCCACGAACTCCCCCTTGCCGATGCTGAGGGAGACCCCGTCCAGCGCGTTGACCTGGCTCTCCCGGCCCTCGTTATAGATCTTGTAGACGTTTTTCAGTTCGATCAGGCTCATGGGTATCCTCCTTTTTTAGGGCCTGCCGCCCATGCCGCCGGGCATCCGGTTTCCCCCGCCGCTGCCGAAGCTGGGCATTCCTCCCCCTCCGCCGCCGGGGAAGCCACCGCCAAACTCGCCGCCGGGGAAGGTAAACTCCTCTTCCTCCCCCTTGCTGGTGGTGTCGCCGCCGGAGGGCGCGGCAAGCTGATAGCGGGTAAAGACCTCCACGTCCTTTTCCACCCCGGAGAGGATGCGGGCATATTGGCTGTTGGTGGTCCCCACCTCCACCGGCACAGCATAAAAGCCCTTAGGGACAACGCCTTCCTCCAGGTCAAGCGCGCTTTCCGGCCGCTGGGCGGCCTTGACATAGAGGCAGGCGCCGCCGTCATAGGACTTCAGGGCCTCCAGCGGGGCCAGCACTCCCTCCTCAGCGTCCCCCAGGCTGATGTAATAGGAAACGTTGACCCCTGCGGACAGCTCCCCGTTTGCCGGGATGGTGATGGTGATGGGGAAATAGGCCACGCCGTTGGAGTTGGTAGCCTCGTAGCTGATGGCGCTGACGGTCCCGGTAAAGGAGGCTCTGTCGGTCCCCGATTTGACAACGCGGACCTCCATCCCCATCTGAATACTGCCGATGTCCAGCTCATCGATATTGGCGGTGATCTCCATATTGTCCAGGTTGTAGACCGTTACCGCCGTCATGCCGCTGCGGGGGGTCTCCCCTTCCCGGGCGTTGACCATGATGACCTTGCCGTCGATGTCGCTCTTTACATTGTAATCGCTTCGCTTTTCCTCGGTCTCCGCCATGCGCTGGGTGTAGGTGGCGATCCGGTCCTGGGCGTTAGAAATACTTTTTCGGGCGTTTTCGATCCCCTTCTGCGCGTTTTTGATCTGGTCGGCGTAGTCGCTGCCGTCAATGGTAAAGAGGCTCTGCCCCGCCGTCACCTTCTCATAGTCGTCCACATGGACCGTCAGCAGCTCCCCCGCCGCCTGAGCGGTAACGGCCTTGCTGCTTTTATACTCCAAACTGCCCTCCACCGCCGGATAGAGCTTTTCCCCGCTGTCGGAAAGGAGCCAGGCCGCCGCCGTCATGCCCTCGGTAAGCGCGCCGGGATTGTCCAGGGTAATGGTGACGGCGAAACACCGGATCCCCTCTGGGGTAAGCCGCTCTACCTTCCTGATCCCGGTCACGGTACCGGAGAAGGTATTCATCAAAGCCGGGATAGACACCCCGGCGGTCATCCCCACGTAGACCGCATTCTCGTAGGCGTAGCTGAAATATTCCGTCAGGGTCATTTGGCTGTCGTCCACTACCGCGGCCAACCTGGTCCCCTTTTGGAGCTGGTCCCCCTCCTCGACTTGAAGCTCCATGACCCGCCCGGAAAACGGAGCGGTGACAAGAAGCTGGGACATGGTCTCCTCCAGCTCGCCGATCTGATCGGTATAGTTGTCGATCTGATCGTTATAATTGTCGATCTGGTCATAAAGGTCGTCGATCTGCTTCTGGTATTCGTCCAGGGCCTCGTCCAGCTCGCTGTCGTCCTGGGTGTAGAGCAGCTGCCCCGCCGCCACCGTCTCTCCGGCGGTGACATACACCCCGGTGATCTTTCCCTCCGAGGAAGCGGCGGACACCGAATAGCTGTCCGCCGGCATGGTAATGCCGGTGCCTTCAATGGTGGTAGCCAGGGAACCGTAGCTGGTCATCCCGGTCAGGGCCGTCCGCTCTTTCTCCGTAAAAAGCAGGGCCTTTACTCCAAACCCGGCCCCGCACAAAATAGCGGCTGCCAGGCCCAGCGCCGCTGTCCGCCGAAGGAGCTTTCCCCTCTTCCTCGGTGCGGTCTCCATTCCCTCTGTCCCGATTCCTGTCTTGCTCTTTAAAAGGCTCATGGCTGTATGCCTCCTCGGTTCAAATCGAAAGGCAGTATACAAGCGAAAGCTGAAATTGGTCTTAAAAACCTGGGGAAATTTGTAAACAGTCTGTGAATCTACGGCGGCGGGGCATCCAAACCGCGGCATCCTTCCCCGAGACAAGTTCTCTCTCCGTTTTCCATAAAATCCGCAGGAATTTTTTGTGCAAAAATTCTCAGTTTTCCCTTGGATTTTTTGTGCAAAAGGCCGTCCGCAGCCTTTCAATTGTGCTATAATGGTTTCATTATCATAATAGGACAGGATGTTCAAATTGCGGAGGACCCGCGAAAACAATTTTTCATAGGAGGAAAAGAACGATGGAAAAACCCTTGTCAAAACGGCTGCTCAGCCTGGTTTGCGCCATGACGCTGGTCTGCAGCATGGCCGCTCCGGCTGCGGCAGCCGCGGGGACGGAAAGCCCCCTTGTGTCCGAAGGACACTCTCACACCGCGGAGGAAGCTCCGGCGGCCCAGACGCCGGAGCTTTTGGACGCCGCGGCGTCCGGCACGTATGTTATCAAGCCTGACGCAGACCCGCTGAAGGCTCCCACCCTGTTTGCTGCCCCCCGGGCTGGACAGACCGTCCACGCCATGGACTTTGGCAGCGGGACCGCCAACAGCTTCTTTACCGTCAGCGGCAACACTGCCAGCACCAAGGGCACCGTCATCTATGGCGGTAAGACCTACGACACGTGCCTGAAAATAGAAAGCTCCACCAACATCAGCTTCACCGTGCCCACCGGGGGCGGCACGCTGAATCTGGTTTTCGGCGGCAGCGGCAAAACCAATATCAAGATCGACGGCACGACAGAGACCGCCGCCTCTGTGGACGGCAACTTCGTGCTTACCGCCGAGCTTGCCGCCGGCAGCCACACCCTGACCAAGGCCGATTCCTCCTTCCTGTTCTACATGGAGCTTGTGACCGGTCCAGCCTGTATCCACGAGAACACCCAGGCCATCCCGGCGGTCCCCGCCACCTGCGTAAAGGCCGGTACTACGGCGGGCAAAAAGTGTACCGTCTGTCAGGAGATCGTTGAGGGCTGCGAGGTCATCCCCATCGCCCCCACCGCCCACCAGTGGAACGACTCCACCGGCAAGTGTAGCCTCTGCGGCGCGGTAGACCCTGACAAGTGCCCCCACGCCTCCCTCACCGCCACCCCCGCCAGGGCGAAGACCTGTACCGCCGACGGAAATAAGGCATATTGGACCTGCGGCGCCTGTAAGGTCCTCTTCTCCGACGCCGCCCACACCACTAAGACCACCCTGGCGGCTGTGACCGAAAAGGCCGAGGGCCACAAGTTCGGTGCCGACAACAGGTGCACCGTCTGCGGCGCCGAGAAGACCTCCTTCACCAAGCAGTCCGGCTGGCTGGAGAGCGCCTATATCGAGTGGCCCATTGAAGCCGGTGTGAACAAATACACCGTCTTCATCCAGAAAGACAATGGCGCCTGGACGCAGCTGGATGAGCCGCTGGTCCGGGAGTATCCCGGCAAAATGCGGGCTGACGCCGTGGGCCTGGCCGCGGGCAATTATAAAATGAAGGTCGTGGACAACAAGGGCGGAGAGATGGTCTCCGACGCCCTCACCGTCCTCCCCCATGACCGCAGCGGCTATGCCTT
>CAJTLK010000028.1:6632-21248 GCA_910577415.1 uncultured Oscillospiraceae bacterium | reverse complement strand
TGACCTTGTCGTGGCCCCCCGCCATGATATACTCCGCCGACATGATCCACTCCTCAATGGTGGCGGAAAGCCCTCGCTTCAGGAGAATGGGCTTGTCCACCTTGCCCAGGCGCTTGAGGAGGTCAAAGTTCTGCATATTGCGGGCCCCCACCTGGATCACGTCCACATGCTCGGCAAAGTAGCCGATGTCGTCGGTGCTCATCAGCTCGGTGACAACAGGCAGCCCAGTGGCCTCCCGGGCCTTCTCTAAGAGGTCCAGGCCGTCGTAGCCCATGCCCTGGAAGGAATAGGGACTGGTGCGGGGCTTGAAGGCTCCCCCCCGCAATATCTGGGCGCCGTCGGCCTTCACCGCCTTGGCGATGTTAGTGATCTGTTCCTCGTTCTCCACTGAGCAAGGTCCCGCCATCACTGCCAGCCTTTTTCCGCCCACCTTCACGCCAGGGGCAATGTCGATGACGCTGTCGTCGGGGTGATACTTCCGATTGGCTTTTTTATAAGGCTCGCTGACCCGCATCACCCGCTCCACACCGGGCAGGGCTTGCATCTTTTCAATATCTATCCTCGCCGCGTTGCCCTCGGCGCCCAGGATGGTGGTCTCCGAACCCTTGGAGATCATGACCTTGACCCCGCCATCCTCCATCTCCCGGATGGCGTGCTCCAGCTGGGCGCGGGTAAATCCCGGCTTCATGATAACGACCATAAAGCGTTCCCTCCTTTATTGGATTCCACTTTAACGCTTTTTGGTGCGAAAGTCAAGGGCTTTCCCCTTGAAATTTCAGGCAGATAAGGATATAATACAACTATACTATGAAAAAGCCGGTGAGCGCATGAAGATCTCCACCAAGGGCCGCTATGCCCTGCGGTTGATGCTGGGTATTGCCCTGCGTTCGGAGGGGGAACCCGTCTCCCTCCGGGATGTGGCAAAACAGGAGGTCATTTCCGATAAATATTTAGAGCAGATCGTCACCCCGCTGAACCGGGCGGGGCTGGTCCGCAGCGTCCGGGGGGCGGGAGGCGGCTATCTGCTGACCCGTCCGGCCCAGGAATATACGGTGGGAGAAATTTTGCGGGTGCTGGAGGGCGACCTGACCCCGGTACCCTGTGCCGACACTCCCCAGAGCTGCCCCAGGGCGGAGGTCTGCGTCACCCAGGAGGTCTGGGCCAGGGTCGCCGCCGCCGTGGCTGGCGTGGTGGACAACATCACCCTGGCCGACCTGGTTCAGCGCTATCAGGAAAAACAGAAAGTATAAAAACCTTTGTTGTAAAGTTGTTTGTCAGTTAATGGCAGTACCCGACCTGCCGTGGCAAAAATTTACCCCTCCCCGCATTGTCTCAATACGTGACCGGAGGCTCATTCTCCAGCCAGGTATGGACGCGGGGAGGGGTAATTTTTGACATCGGCGGATTCACATACAAACGTCAGAGGGGTCTGCCCTGGCCGTCGAAAAGGGGCAGCTTCTCCAGGAAGATAATATCCTTCCGCTTGGCGGCGTCGCCCTCGGCCAGGATGGCCATCCGGCCCACCACATCGCCTCCGGCCTGTTCCACCAGGTTCTCCACCGCCGCCAGGGACCCGCCGGTGGATATCACGTCGTCCAGGATGAGGATGCGCTTCCCCTTTATCTTAGCCGCGTCGGCGCCGTCCATATAGAGCTTCTGCTCCCCCTCGGTGGTGATGGAATGGTCCACCGCCTCAAAAACGCCGTTCATATATGCCTTCTTCTTTTTCCGCACCAGGAAATACTCGTTGCGGCCACCCTGGCGGGCCATCTCATGGACAAGGGGAATGGCCTTGGCCTCAGGGGCCACCATGTAGTCAAATTCCGGGGCCTTCTCCAGCAGTGCCTTGGCGCAGGCGCAGGTCAGCTCCACGTCTCCAAAGATGACGAAAGCCGCGATCTGGAGGCTGTCGCTGAGAGGGCAAATGGGCAGCTGGCGGGTCAACCCCGCCACATGCATAGTATAGGTCATGGAAAAACCTCCTCCTTTTGGTCATTTTCATTATAAGCCCTCTTTCTATCCCTGTCAATTTTGAAAGAGTACACATAGTAATATTTGTCGAAATATGGTATGATGCTCCTATCTTTTTTCCGTGGACTGTGTACCCCGGAAAACGAAAGGGAGAGAAAAGCATGGAAAAGATCTTCAAGCTCCAGGCCAACGGCACCAGCGTCCGCACTGAGCTGCTGGCCGGTCTCACCACGTTCATGACCATGGCGTACATCATCGCCCTCAATCCCAACCTGCTGACCGGCTTCGCCACCGGCACCCCCCTGTGGAACGGCGTGTTCCTGGCTACCTGCATTGCCTCCGCCGTGGGTATGTTTGTCATGGCCTTCCTGGCCAACAAGCCCTTTGCCATGGCCCCCGGCATGGGCCTCAACAGCTTCTTTGCCGTTGTGGTGGGCAACATCGCCGCCATGACCAGCCTGAGCTATGAGGCTTCCTTCCAGGCCGGACTGTGCATTATCCTTATCGAGGGTATCATTTTCCTGGCCCTCAGCGTCCTGAACATCCGTGAGAAGATCGTGGACGCCATCCCTCTGGGCGTTCGCCTGGGCATCGCCCCCGCCATCGGCCTCATGCTGATGAACATCGGCTTTGGCTCCAACGCCGGTATCTACTCTGAGAACGGCGGTCCCTTCTACGCCATGCGCGACTTCTTCGGCGCCCTCACCGCCGGCACCGCCAAGACCGCCATGGGTTCCGGCTACAACGCTATGGTCCTCAGCGTAGTCACCATGTTTATCGGCCTGTTTGTCATCGTCATTCTGGCCCACAAGGGCGTGAAGGCCGCCGTGCTCCTGGGCATGCTGGTCGCCGCCGTGGTCTACTGGGCCGGGTCCTTCGCCTTCCTGGGCGTCAACCCCTTCGCCTCCCTGGCCACCGCCTCCTTTGTTCCCCCCTTCGCCGACATGGCGGCTACCACCCTCTTTAAGTTCAATTTCCAGGGCTTTATGGATATGGGCGTGTTTACCGCCGTCACCCTCATCATCACCTTCTGCATCATTGACATGTTTGACACCATCGGCACCCTGGTGGGCACCGCCACCCGCGCCGGTATGGTGGACAAGAACGGCAAGATGCCCCAGATGAAGGCGGCCCTTATCGCCGACGCCGTGGGCACCATCGCCGGGTCTCTTACCGGTACCTCCACCGTCACCACCTTTATCGAGTCCGCCTCCGGCGTGGAGGCCGGTGGCCGTACCGGCCTCACCGCCCTCACCACCGGCGTGCTGTTCCTGGCCTGTATCTTCATCGCCCCGGTGGCCGCCATCATTCCCGCCGCCGCCACCTCCGCCGCTTTGATCTATGTGGGCGTCCTGATGGTGGGCGGTCTGAAGAAGATCGACTTTGACAAGATGGACCAGGTCCTGCCTGTGTCTCTCATGCTCATTGCCATGCCCATCTCCGGCTCCATCGGTCACGGCATCGGCCTGGGCCTCATCGCCTACACCGTGCTGAAGCTCTTTACCGGCAAGGCCAAGGAGGTCTCCCCCCTCACCGCCGTTCTGTCGGTGCTGTTCCTGGTCAAGTTCTTCCTGGCGGTGTAAGCCCGCCCCAACAAAACAGCTTAAAAATGACCCCCTGCGGAAGCCTCCGCAGGGGGTCGTCTTATGTTTTCCTTTTTGCTTCCTGTGCCCTCGCTGTTACAGCTTGCCCATTTCCTTCAGACACTTGCGGCAGATATTTTTTCCCTTGAAATTTACCACGTCGTCAGCGCTGTCGCAGAAGACGCAGGAAGGCTGGTACTTCCGCAGAATGACAGTATTCCCCTCCACATAAATTTCCAGGGCGTCTCTCTCTTCGATCCCCAGGGTGCGGCGCAGCTCGATGGGCAGCACGATCCGGCCCAATTCGTCTACCTTCCGCACGATTCCGGTCGATTTCATTACGATCCCCCCGTTTTCAAGGTTTTTCCGTTTTTTCCATATGCTGGATAACGGAATAATTATATTTGTTTTTTTCTTCCTGTCAAGGGGAATTTGGGGGAAAAATGGAAATCAGCCGGGAATCCAAGCAATATAACTTCCAAAATGTGGAAAACCGTCGCAGAGACCCCGGCTCTGAATTGGACATACCCTCCCCTCCCACCGCATAGAGTGAAGGGACAAGGGGGCGTGGATAAGATGGCAATGTCGGTGATCTGGACGGGAATGGTGGTCTTGGCGGTGGGCTACGGACTGCTCGCGGGTAACGGCGCCGCGGTGGCCGCCGCGGCGGTGGAGGGCGCGGCGGCGGCGGTGGAGCTGTGTCTGACCATGGCGGGGATCATGTGCCTGTGGATGGGGGTCATGGAGGTAATGAAGCGCTCCGGGCTGGCGGAAAAGCTATCCCGGCTGCTGCGGCCACTGCTGGGGCGGCTGTACCCTGACTTCAAGCATGACCGGGAGACCATGGACGCCATTTCGGCCAACGTATCGGCCAACCTGCTGGGGCTGGGCAACGCCGCCACCCCACTGGGCATCCAGGCCGCCCGGCGCATGGCAATAAAGACGCCGGGGCTGGCCTCGGACAGCCTTTGCATGCTGGTGGTATGCAACACCGCCTCCATCCAGCTCATCCCCACCACCGTGGCCGCCCTGCGGCAGGCCGCGGGCTGCGCCACCCCCTTCGACATTCTCCCCGCGGTGTGGCTGGCATCGGGAGTCTCCGTAGTTGTGGGCGTGGTCGCCGCCAAGCTCTTTGCCCGGTTCTGGCCCAAGCCTCCCAGGGGAAAGGAGGCCGGGCTATGACCTTGCTTTTTCAGATGGTCATCCCCCTCATTATTGCCCTTGTGGCCCTCTACGCCATGACCCGGCGGGTAGACGTCTACTCCGCGCTGGTCCAGGGGGCGGGGGAGGGGCTGGGCGTGCTCATTAAGATCGTCCCCGCCATGATCGCCCTGTTGACGGCGGTATATATGCTCCGGGCCTCAGGCGTGCTGGAGGCCCTGGGACAGCTCCTCGCACCCCTTCTCACAAAGCTGGGGGTACCGCCGGAGACGGTGGGACTGCTGCTGGTGCGCCCGGTCAGCGGCAATGCCGCCCTGGGAGTGGGCGCGGAGCTGATAACGGCCTACGGCCCGGACTCCGCCATTGGCCGCACGGCGGCGGTGATGCTGGGCAGCACCGAGACCACCTTTTACACCATCGCCGTCTACTTTGGCGCGGCGGGGGTCAACCGCAGCCGCTACGCCCTCCCGGCGGCCCTATGCGCCGATGTGGCGGCCTTTCTGGCCGCCGCCTGGGCGGTAAGGGTGTGCTTTGGATAACGCTTCATAGAAAAACCGGGTGGTGTATATCCCCACCCGGTTTTATCATTCCAGCGCGGCGGCATATAACTCGTTTTTGCTCAATCCCAGCTCCTTGGCCGCCTGCCTCACCGCGTCCTTTTTCGATAGGCCCTCCGCCGTCAATGCCTTCACCCGCCGGAGTCCATCGTCCAGGGTAGCCTCGGCAACCTCCTGAGGAGTGGCCCCCTCCACCACCAGGACAAACTCCCCGCGAGGCTCCTTGGCCCTATACTCCTCCGCCGCTCCGGCCAGGGTGGTGCGGACGATCTCCTCGTGAAGCTTGGTCAGCTCCCGGCAGAGGGAGATGCGGCGGGCAGGCCCAAAAATCTCAACCAGGTCGCCCAGGGTGGCCTTGAGCTTATGGGGCGCCTCGTAAAAGATCATGGTCCGCGCCTCGCTTTTGAGTCCCTCCAACTGGGCGCGGCGGTTTTTCTTGTTCATGGGGAGAAATCCCTCAAAGGTGAACCGGGCAGTGGGCAGGCCGGAGACCGACAGGGCTGTGACCAGAGCGCAGGGACCGGGAAGGGCGGTGACTGTTACGCCATTTTGGGCGCAAAGGGCCACCAGGGCCTCGCCGGGATCGGAGACGGCGGGAGTACCCGCGTCAGTGACCAGGGCCACGTTCTCCCCCGCCAAAAGCCGCTCCAGGAGCTTCTCCCCCGCCTCATCGGTATTGTGGCGGTAATAGCTGACCAGGGGCTTTTTCAGCCCCAGATGGTTGAGCAGCTTCAATGTCACCCTGGTGTCCTCGGCGGCGATAATATCCACCGCCTCCAGGGTCTCGGCACAGCGGCGGGAGATATCCCCCAGATTGCCGATGGGGGTTGGGACCAAATAGAGGGTTCCGGCCATATCACAAACCTCCTTGGAACAGCAATATCTTTCAGGCTCCTTCATAGAGCAGATCGGGCAGGACCTCCAGCCCCGGTCTTCCGCCCTTTACCCCCTCCGCCAGAACAGCGGAGGGCTTTTTGTCCAGGCGGTGGCGGCAGAATTGGAGCCGCTTTGGCTCCAGCCCCGCCTCCCGGAGAGCGGCCAGAAGGTCCGCCAGCCGTTCCGGCGGATAGCAAAGAGCCAGCCGCCCCTTGCTTTTCAACGCCTTCGCCGCCGCCGCGCACAGCTCCGGGATGGCTTGCGTCTCCATCCGCCCAGCGCCCCCCACGGCCCCGGACCGCTCCGAATACCAGGGCGGGTTGGAAAGCGCCAGGTCAAAATCTCCCGGCAGCTCCGCCTGGGCATAGTCGGCGGTGAGAACGGTCCCGGCAAGGCTGTTGCAGGCCAGGTTTTCTCTGGCAAGGGCTGCGGCATGAGGGTCCAGCTCCACGCCAAAGAGGGCGGCGCAGCGCTCCCGGCGGGCGGCTAGAAGGAGGAGCAATCCCGCTCCACAGCCCAGGTCCAACACCCTTTGCCCGCTCTTTAGAGTGGCAAACTCCCCCAGGGCCAGGGAGTCCGCACCCAGAGGGAAGCAGCCGTCGTCCCAGCGGTAAGTAAAACCGCCCAATGTCTCGCTTTTCATCGCGTCTCCCCCCTTTTCTTCATTGTAATCGAAAAAAACACATCGGGCAAGGGATAATTTTCCTTGTCCCCCACTCCTCCATTTGCTATAATTACATATAGTGAAACAAAATTTTTCTACAAAGGAGCCGCCTATGGACATTATTCTCAACGTCCTCCCCCTCAATGAGGCCCAGCGGGAAGCCTTCCGTGCCGCCGCGCCCTGGGCCGAGCACATCTTCCGCCCCACCTCCGACTTTCCCAACTCCGCCATGGAGTGCCCTCCCGACGAGTTCACCACCGCCACCATCGTGGTGGGCTGCGTGGGGCCGGAATTTCTCCGCAAGTGCCCCGGTCTCAAGTGGTGTCAGACCTGGTCGGCGGGAGTGGACCCCTACCTGGCCCCCGGCGCGCTTCAGGAGGGGGTCATTCTCACCTCCGCCGTGGGGGCTTACGGGCAATCGGTATCCGAGGTCATGCTCGCCTCCCTGCTATCGGTGATGAAGCGCCTGCCCACCTACCGGGACAACCAGCGCGAGCGCCGCTGGGCCGACGCGGGCAGGGTGAAGACCCTTCGGGGCGAAACGGTGCTTCTGCTGGGCACCGGGGACATCGGCAGCCATTTGGCGGAGCTTGTAAAGGCCTTGGGGGCACGTACCATCGGCCTCAACCGCCACCCGGAAAAGCCCCTGCCCTGCTTTGACGAGCTGTACCATATCTCCGAGCTGGATGAGCTTCTCCCCCAGGCCAGAGTAGTAGCCATGTCCCTGCCCGGCACTGCGGAGACCGCTCATATAATGGACGCCCGGCGCCTTTCCCTCATGAAGCCCGACGCCATCCTTGTAAACGCCGGACGGGGCGGTGCGGTGGACTGTCTGGCCCTGGCTCAGGCCCTTCGGGACGGGAAACTGTGGGGCGCGGCCCTGGACGTTACCGAGCCGGAGCCTCTGCCCCAGGACCACCCCCTCTGGGACTGCGAGACGCTGGTCCTCACCCCCCATGTGGCGGGGGGAGACCACCTGCCCTGTATCATGCCCAACATCGTGGACATCGCCCTGGACAACCTGCGGCGGTACCACAGCGGAGAGCCGCTGCGGAACAGGCACCTTTGACCGCCTGCGCCTTCCCCTGCGTACCGCCCGGTTTCCCTTGCTTTCGCCCAAAGATCGTGATACCCTCCTGGTAAAAATTACCAGGAGGGTATCTTTATGAAGCGGCGGCTTACCGGTCTGGCACTGTGCCTCTGTTTTCTTCTTTCCTATGCCCCGGCGGCGGAGACCTCTTCGGAGGAGGCCCCGGTGAGCCGGGGGGAGGTCCTGCTGTTGCTGTGGCAATCGGCGGGGGCGGTCCCCTACGACAAGACCGCCCACCCCTTTACCGATCTGGCCCTCCGGGACGATCTGGGTCAGGCTGCCGGATGGGCCTATGCCCTTGGGCTTATCAAAGGCGTGGGGGACGGCCTCTTTGCCCCGGACAGGCCCATGACCAGGGAGGAGCTGGCTACCCTTCTGCGGCGCAATGACGCCCTTCTGGGGCTGGACACCTGGCTCCCCGACGGCGCGGCCCTCTGCAACGACTACGCCGACATCTCCCCCTGGGCCGACGACAGCCTCTACTGGGCTTGTATCATGGGACGGATGGAGTGGAAAAACTGCCGTCTGGCCCCTCTGGACTATGCCACCCGCGCCGAGGCGGAGGAGCTTTTTCCTCCCCTTTTCGGCGGCGAAATGGAATACCCCAGGCTCTGACCTCTGTTCGGCAGGGAAAGGCGGCGTCCACCATTGGTAGACGCCGCCTCTTTGTCTTATTCCGCCGCCGTTACCGTCCCGGTAACGCCGTCCACCACGAACTGTCTGGGCCACACGTCGGTCCCGATGAGCCAGGCCGGGGTCAGGTTTACCGTCCCTGTCCCACCGGAGGTATACCCAGCATACACATCGGTGATCTGGGAGCAGACATACCCTCCGTCGTTCAGTGCGGTCAAAAACCGGGCCAGCGCTGTGGAGGAGGTGATGGTCTCCCCTCCGGTCTGCGCCTCGCCGCCGCCCAGCAGACAGCTTCCATTGAGGCTCCTGATACTGCCGTCCTCCCACCGCAGGACCAGGGTACGGTCAAAGACCGGCTCCCCCTCCCAAAGCTGCGTATAGGTGACTGTAACGGCATTGTCCTCCTCCCGGCGTCCGGTCTCTTGAACGGAAGGGACGCTCAGAGCGTTCAGCATCTCCGCCGCCGTGGCGGTGATCCTTTCCCGGTCACAGGGCCAGGCATTGGAAGGAAATTCGGCCTGTACCCCGCCGTCGGAGGAAAAGGAGGCCGCCCCCCTTTCCCCAGTGTAGGTAGTCCGTCCCCCCACGCTCTCTACGCTCCGAAGCTCTCCCACCAGCCAGACGGCCTGGGCTTCGTCCGGCGTCTCCACCTCCACCTGCCATGAGGGCAGCTTCAGCTCTCCCGGCACCTCCTGGGGGAGAAATTCGATGCCGTTGTTGGCCAATATCCCGATCATCCGCTCCCTGGTCTCCCGCTCTCCCTGTTCGGTCTGCCAGGCCCGCAGGCCCACCAGTGCCAGCAGAAAGCCGTTGACGATGACCAGCAGCAGGATAATGATATTTTTGATCTTGGACCAGCGCATGCCGCACCTCCCCTCTGCCTCACCGATACCTTTATTCTTCCGCCATCCAGACCGCGGCTACGGTGGGCGTTCCGTTATCTGTGTAGCAAAGCTTCAGTTTTTGCCCCCCGGCGGCCTGGGACCGCAGCGCCGCTGCCGCCAGTCGCTCCGATGTCACAAGGCAGGTCTCTCCGGTGCTGGTGTAAGAGCGCAGATCAAGCGTAAAGTCCGTGATCTTCCGCCCCTCAATGGTAAATTGGGCGCACCAGCCCTCTTTCCCGGTGTAGACGGGGATACCGTGGAGCCGGGATTGAAAGCTCACCCTCCAGCCCAGCTCGGTCTTCTCCGCCCCGGTGACGATAAAGACCTCCTCCCCCTTCCAGGGCGCCGCCGCCCGGTCCAATATCTCCCAAGCGGCCAGGGCGGCCTCCACCGAGGTGGCGCTCTCCCCCGCGGCGTTCACCGGATAACGGTTCTCCTCACCGGTGTGAAAGACCACACGCCCCGCGGCGTTCACCCGGAGACGGTCTCCGTTTTCATTGATAGCCCGCTCCCCCGCCGCCTCATAGGCGGAACCGACGCCGGAACGGAAGCCCATGGCCCCCAGCAGAGTATCCATAGCCCCGCTATCGCCGATAAAGTCCGGGGAAACGGCAGCGTAGGTCATGGGCCGCTGAGACTCCATCGCCACTAAAACATAGGGGTCTAAGACGTCATAGGTCTCGTCGCTCTCCCGAAGGGTGTAGACAAAGGCGGCGCCGTTGGGTCTGAACTCGTCCAGCACCGCGCTCATATGCTCAGAATAGCTCACCTGGGTCCGGGCGCGGTAGCTCGCGTCCCCGTCCTGCCACCCAAGCCACGCCGCAGAGCCGTCCCACCCCAGCGCTACCGCCTGAACGCTGCCGGTGAGGGAGGAGCCTTCCCCCAGCCATGCCGACAGCGCCTCTAAGGGCGGACTACCCTGAAACTGACAGTAGATCCCCTCGCCCTCCAAAAGCTGCTGCCACTGGCGGGGGGTGATGCTTTCGACCTCCCCGGCAGTGGTCAGCGCCTGACCCAAAAGGGGAGAGAGCAGGGAAAAGGCCCGTTCCACCGAAGCCTCGTCATAGCTGACCCCATAGAGGCCCAGACCATTGCGGACCGCCACGCCGCAGGGGATCACCGTGTCCCTCGCCTGCCGCGGCTGGACCTGCGCGCTGGGAACGGGAGGGGTCATCCAACTGCGCAGCTGGGTCATCATGGGGGTCAGCCCCGCCAGATAGATCGCCGAGCAGGTGAGGATCACGATCAAAATATCCTTCCCCAGCTCCACCAGCCGCTGCCGTGGGCCCTGGCCCGCCATCTGCGGCCCCCTCTTATGTCCGGCCATGGCCAGGTCCCTCCACAGGCAGTTCGATACGGATGGTCAAGCCCGGCTGTGGCTTGTCCACGATAGAAATGCTGCCCCTGTGTTGGTCAATGATCTCCTTGGCGATGGAGAGGCCCAGTCCAGTGCCTCCCGACTCCCGGGAGCGTGCCTTGTCCACCCGGTAAAAACGCTCAAAAATACGATCCCGGTCCTTTTCCGGGATGCCGATGCCGGTGTCGGAGACCTCCATCCATACCCGGCCCGTACCCTCCCGTCCGGCGGTAACTTCGATGGTCCCTCCGTCGGGAGTATACTTGATGGAGTTGGAGACCACGTTCATCATCACCTGGGTGATACGCTCCCGGTCCGCGGTGATGTCCGGCAGCCCCGGCTCCAGGCTGGCGGTGAGGGTGTGTCCGTGCCGCTGGGCCTCCAAAAGGTTGGCGTTGACCATGGCCTCGATGGCCTCGGCAAAGGAGAAGGTGGTAAGGCTCAGCTCGCTGCGGCCCGAGTCGAACCGGGACAGGGTCAGCAGGTCCTGGACGATATGGGCCATCCGCTCCGACTCACCAAGGATGACGCTGAGAAAGCTACGCTCAGTATCGGTGGGGAGGAATCCGGCGTTGTCCACCAATGTCTCGGCATAGGAGTGGATGTTGGTCAGGGGGGTACGCAGCTCGTGGGAGACGTTGGCTACAAACTCCTTGCGCATCTCCTCGGTCTTGTTGCGCTCGGTAAGGTCGTGGATGACCACCAGCACGCCGGTCTGACGGTCCCGGTCAAAGGGGGCCAGCAGCAGCTCCAGGCTCCGCCCGTCCAACTCCCGGCTCCCGGCGATAAAGCCCTTCTCCCCAGGCTCCAGCACCTCCCTCAGACTGGCGATATCGCCGAAAAGCTCGCCGTAGCTGACGCCGCCGCCGATGGGTAGCGCCCGGCCCAGCATCTCCTCAGCGGCGGGGTTGGACTGGATGATCTCCCCCCGGCGGTCAAAGGCCACCACGCCGTCGGTCATGTGGAGGAACAGGGTGCCCAGCTTGTTACGCTCGTTCTCCACCTCCTGAAGGGTGGTCTTGAGCTGCTGGGCCATGTCGTTAAAGGTGGCCGTCAGCACGCCGATCTCGTCCTTGGAGTCCACCTCGATCTTATGGGAGAAATCCCCGGCGGCCACCTCCTCGGCGCCCTCCGTAAGCCGCTCAATGGGGGTGATAAGGGTCTTGGAGAGCAAAAACGACAGCAGTACCGAAATGGCAATGCCAAAGGCCAGCGCCTCCAGAATGAGGGTCACCAGTTGCCCGGTAAGGCTCTGGGCATTCTGCTTATTGTCCTTAAGGTAGATAACATAGCTCCGTCCGCCCCGCTCGATGGGCACCGCCACGTCCATATAGCCTAGGGATACATCGGACTTATCCCCCACCTCGCCGGAGAGGGCCAGAGAGAGATTGTGGGTCATGTCCAGGCTGGCTCCTCCCACATCGTCGGAACCGACCAGATAGGCCCCCGTGACGCCGTCCAATACGTAATAGTTCCGGGTCAAGCCGTCCACGCCCAGATTACCGGCATAGGTATCCAGCATCCGTCCGACCTGCTCAGCGCCGTTTTCCTCACCGGGGGCGGCGTTTTGCAGGTCATGGACAAATTCCGCGTCGTTTTGAAAGACCCCCTGCATCTGGGTATAGAACTGGTCCAGGTAAAACCCGGACACAGAGTTGACCAGGAAGGCCCCCACCACAGTCATCAAAGAAATGATGAGCAGGGTCATGATGAGCATCAGCTTCATATGCAGACTGCGGAACATGGTACCTCCCCCCTCTCCTCGTTATCGCTCTCTTACCCCGCGCGGAAGAGGTATCCCAGGCCCCTTCTCGTCATAATAAACTCCGGGCTGGCCGGGTCGTCCTCGATCTTCTCCCGCAGCCGCCGGACGGCCACGTCCACCGCCCGTACGTCGCCCACAAAGCCCTCGTAGTTCCATACCCGCTCCATGAGCACCTCCCGGGAAAATACCTGCTCCGGCGAGGCGGCCAGAAACTTCAAAAGCTCATACTCCCGCTGGGTCAGGTCCAGGGCCTTGCCGTCCTTGAAGGCCATCAGCAGGTTCTCATCAATGAGGATACGCCCCCGCTCCAGCCTTGTCCCCCCGCTCTCGGCGGGAGCGGAGGGCTGCGCGGACACCAATTCGGTGCGGCGGATATTGGCCTTTACCCGGGCCAGCAGCTCCCGCATGGAGAAGGGCTTGGTAATATAGTCGTCCGCCCCCACCTCCAGCCCGAAGACCTTGTCGCTCTCCCCCTCCCGGGCAGTGAGCATAATGATGGGCGTAGAGCTGTCCTGCTCCCGCACCGCCTTGCATACGTCAAAGCCGTTCATCTTGGGCAGCATGAGGTCCAGCAAAATAAGGTCCGGGTGCTCCTCCAGCGCCAGCTTCAGTCCCGCCGCGCCGTCATAGGCTTCCAGGGTGTCGTACCCCTCCCGGCTCAGGTTAAAGGAGAGGATATCCACGATATTCTTCTCGTCTTCAACGATAAGGATCTTTTTGCTCATGCGCTCTCTCCCGCCTCTCTGCGTATGATCTCTTTCACCTTCAATGTAATGGCGACGGTCTTGGCGTCGGTGATCTCCCCCGCCATGACCCGCTGGTAAAGGGTATCGAAGGGAATGCGCTCCACCGAGAGGAACTCATCCTCGTCGGGATGGCACGCTCCATGGCGGAGGCCCCTGGCAAAGTACATATGCAGCACCTCGGTGCAAAACCCCGGCGAGGCCAGCAGACAGCCCAGGTAGTGCAGCTCGTCGGCCTCCACGCCCACCTCCTCGGAAAGCTCCCTCCGGGCGGCCTTCTCGTGGTCCTCCGGCCCGTCCAGCTTCCCGGCAGGCAGCTCCTCCACCACCTGGGCGAAGGGGTAGCGGAACTGCTTCACGGTGTAGACCGTACCGTCTTCCTCCATAGCCAGCACCGCCACGCCGCCGGGGTGCTCTACCACCTCGCGCCCGGCGGTCTTGCCGTTTTCCAACCGGGCCAGATCCAGCTTTACCTTGATGATACGTCCTTCAAAAAGAGTCTGCGAGTCCACGGTCTCTTCAAAAAGCCTCATTTCCCATCGCCCCATTTTCTGTGATAGCCGGCACCCGGCGCCGCCGGTCTTATCTAAATTGTAGTCGCTTATAGTCAGTATAGCACAAAATCATCCGCTTTTCCACTACGAACTTTTATTTTTCCGTAGGCGAAAAGTTTGGAAAATACGCTTTACTTTTCCCCTGCGACACCGTATAATAACAATGTGTGACCATGTCTTAATTCTAACATTTTGGGCACAATACTGATAACAGGCCGGATCTCCGGCTTTACTATATTCCGCTTCGGAGCGTGTGCCGAAGCAGGGAGAAGCGAGGGTGCTTATATTGACGAAATACGTGATCCGCGGCGGCAAGCAACTGCATGGAACGGTAGATATTTCCGGCGCGAAAAACGCGGCGGTGGCTATTTTGCCCGCCGCGTTGCTTGTGGATGGCATCTGCCGTATTGAGAATATTCCCCAGATCAGCGACGTGTCGCTGATCCTCAATATCCTTCAGGAGCTGGGTGCCGATGTGCGCACCGTCAACCGTACCACGGTGGACATCGACTGCTCCCATATCCGCAATGTCCAGGTCCCCGACGTCCTGGCCCGGAAAATTCGGGCCTCCTACTACCTGGTAGGCGCTCTGCTGGGCCGCTTTGGCTCGGCGGAGGTGGCTCTTCCCGGCGGCTGCGACTTTGGCGGACGGCCCATTGACCAGCACATCAAGGGCCTGGCCTCCATGGGGGCCGACGTGGACGTGGTGGGCGGTATCATCAAGGCTAAGGCCATCAGCGAGCGGCTTCAGGGCAACACCATTTATATGGACATCGTC
>CAJTLK010000028.1:0-6622 GCA_910577415.1 uncultured Oscillospiraceae bacterium | reverse complement strand
GGGCGCAACTATGAACATCATGCTCTCCGCCGTTTTGGCCCAGGGCAGCACCATCATTGAAAACGCCGCCAAGGAACCCCACATCGTGGACCTGGCCAACTTCCTTAATTCCATGGGCGCCTCCATTATGGGCGCGGGCACCGACGTTATCAAGATCCGGGGCGTGGAAAAGCTCAGCGGCGGCTCCTATTCCATCATCCCCGACCAGATCGAGGCGGGCACCTATATGGCCGCCGTCACCGCTACCGGCGGCGAGGTCCTGGTCCGCAATGTGATCCCCAAGCACCTGGAGTGCATCACCGCCAAGCTCATTGAAATGGGCGCCGAGGTAGAGGAACTGGGCGACAAGGTCCTGGTCCGCCGGACCGCGCCCCTGCGCCGCACCAATGTGAAGACCCTGCCCTATCCCGGCTTCCCCACCGATATGCAGCCTCAGGTGGCGGCTTGTCTTTGTATGGCCCAGGGCACCAGCATCCTCACCGAGGGCGTTTGGGACCACCGCTACCGTTATGTGGACGAATTCCGCCGCATGGGCGCACGCATCCAGGTGGACGGTAAGGTGGCCGTTATCGAGGGTGTGGAGCAGCTCACCGGGGCCAACGTGGAGGCTTGTGACCTGCGGGCGGGCGCCGCCCTCATCATCGCCGGTCTGGCCGCCCACGGCATTACCGAGATCAGCCAGGTCCAACACATCGAACGGGGCTACGAGGACATCGTTCAAAAGCTGGACAAGCTGGGGGCCGACATTCGGGTGGTCATCTCCCCCGACGAAGGTAAGGCCGCCCAAGCGGGATAAGTTTTGGAATAAACGGCGGCAAGAGCCGCCGTTTTCGTTTTTTGGAGGTATCTTTCGTGGAAGTACGCACTCTTGCCAGCGGCTCGTCGGGCAACTGTATCCTTATCTCCGGCGACGGAGAGTATCTGTTGGTGGACGCCGGTATCTCCTGCCGCCGCATTGCCGCCGCCCTGGCCGAGGACGGCCTGACTCCTGAAGACCTCTCCGGCGTTTTCATCACCCACGAGCACCGGGATCACACCAACGGCCTCATCACCCTGACAAAACGTTATCATCTTCCCATCTACGCCAGCCCCGGCACCGCCGACGCCCTGTGCTCCGACGTCCCCGGCGCTTCTGAGGTGGTACATATCCTGGACTGCGGCCAGAGCTTCGACCTGGGCTGGTTCACCGTGGAGACCTTCCCCACCTCCCACGACGCCGCAGAACCCATAGGCTTCACCTTTTCCTGTGGGGGGAGAAAGGCGGCGGTGGTCACCGACCTGGGCTATGTCTCCGACGACGTGATGGACGGTGTTTTGGGCTGCCATTTGCTTCTGTGCGAGGCCAACCACGACGTAGAATGGCTCCGTACAGGGCCATATCCCTATTATCTCAAACAGCGTATCCTGGGAGATAAGGGCCACCTCAGCAACGAGGCGGGGGCCGCCTTGGCCCTGAAATGTGTTGAAAAAGGCGCCAAAACCGTCATTTTGGCCCACCTCTCCGCCGAGAACAACACTCCCACCCATGCCTTGACCGTAGTGGAGACCGCCCTCCGCGCCGCCGGGTTCGACCCGGAGCATGACCTGACCCTGGCCGCCGCCCCCCGGAGCCGTCCTTCCCAGGTCTTCGAGGTGTGACCGTAACGCCGCCTGTCAGAACAAAGGAGGATCCCCTATGACCAGCGTTCATATCCTCTGCGTGGGAAAGCTGAAGGAAAAATTTTATACCGACGCCGTGGCCGAATATGCCAAACGCCTCTCCCCTTATTGTAAGCTCACCATGGTAGAGCTGTCCGAGGAAAAGCTGCCTCAGGACCCCTCTCCCGCCCTCATCGCCGCCGCCCTTGGCAAAGAGGCCGCGGCCATTCGTGCCAAGCTGCCTCCCCGGGCCAGGGTGGTAGCCTTGTGTATTGAAGGTCAGCTTCTCTCCAGTGAGGAGCTGGCAAAGCGTCTTCGGGCCTGGGAGATCGGTCCCTCCAACCAACTCTGCTTCCTCATCGGCGGCAGCTACGGCCTGGACGAGGGACTAAAGGCCGAGGCCCACGTCCGCCTTTCCATGTCCCCCATGACCTTTCCCCATCACCTGGCCCGGGTCATGCTGCTGGAGCAGCTCTACCGGGCCTTCAAGATCAACGAGGGCAGCGCTTACCACAAATGAAGGAGGATAGCACCATGTCGGAAGAACTGCTGAAGCAATGGCCCCACGGCCCCGATGGAGAGCCGGAAAAACCCGCTCTTCTGGAACTGGCCGGGGATTTTGCCGCCTACGGCGGCCTTACCTGCTCCATGCTGGAGTCCTTTGGTATCCCGTACCTCGCCAAGCGTTCCGGTCAGGGACAGATCGGCTTCCTCTACGGTGGCTTCTCCCCTGAAGGGGTCAAGCTCTATGTCCCCGCCTCCCGGCTTGAAGAGGCCCGGGAACTGCTCGCCGCCCCGCCCATATTGGAGGACGAACCCTTTGTGGAAAACGAAGAGCCGGAGGATTGACCTCCGACTCTTTATTTTAGGAAAATCTCCCAAAACTCCCTTGCCCTTGTCCACCCATTTGTGATACAATTACCATACCTAATTATGGAATGGAGGCTGATTCCCATGTCCTATCGTGATACTTACGAGAAATGGCTCAACTCTCCCGCCCTCAGCGAAGCCGAAAAGGCCGAGCTGCGCGCCATTGCCGGGGACGAGAAGGAGATCGAGTCCCGCTTCTTCGCCCCCCTGGACTTCGGCACCGCCGGACTGCGGGGCACCATGTGCGTGGGGCTGCACCAGATGAACGTCCACGTCATCCGCCATGCCACCCAGGCTTTTGCCGAGGTCATTTTGGCCGAGGGGCCTGAGGCGGTGAAGAAGGGCGTAGCCGTCTGCCACGACTGCCGTAACCATGGCCGGGAGTTTGCTGAGGAGGTCTGCGCCGTCATGGCTGGCAACGGCATCCCCACCCGCATTTTTGATGCCCTCCGCCCCACCCCCGAGGTGTCCTTCGCCATCCGGGAGTACGGCTGCATTGCCGGCGTCAACGTTACCGCCAGCCATAACCCCAAGGAGTACAACGGCTATAAGGTCTATTGGGCCGACGGCGCTCAGCTCCCCCCCCACCACGCCGACGCCATCGCTAAAAAAATGGGCGAGCTGGACATCTTTGATTCCATCAAGCGTATGGACTTTGCCGCTGCCGTGAAGGCCGGTCTGGTGACTATCATGGGCGCCGAGACCGACGAGGCTTTCCTCTCCCAGGTCATGGAACAGGCCACCGACAAGACCGTGGTGGCAAAGGTGGCCGACAAGTTCAAGATCGTCTACACTCCCTTCCACGGCACCGGCTACAAGCTCATCCCTGAGGCTCTGAAGCGCCTGGGCATGAAGCACGTCATCTGTGAGCCGGAGCAGATGGTCATCGACGGCAACTTCCCCACCGTGGCCTCCCCCAACCCGGAGAACCCGGAGGGCTTTGCCAAGTCCATCGCCCTGGCCGACAAGGAGGGCGCCGACTTCATTATGGGCTCCGACCCCGACGCTGACCGGGTGGGCCTGATGGTCCGGGGCAGCGACGGCAAGTTTATCGTCCTCTCCGGCAACCAGACCGGCGTGCTGCTGCTGGACTACGTCATCGGCGCGAAAAAACGCATGGGCACCCTGCCCGCCAATGCCGTGGCCCTGAAGAGCATCGTCTCCACCGAGATGGCCCGCAAGGTCTGCGAGATGAACGGCGTCACCATGTACGACACCTTCACCGGCTTTAAATTCATGGCCGAGAAGAAAAACGCTCTGGAGGCCACCGGTGAGGGCAAGGTCATCTTCTCCTTTGAGGAGAGCTACGGCTACATGATGGGCGACTACGTCCGGGACAAGGACGCCGTCACCGCCTGTATGGTGGCCGCCGAGATGGCCGCGTGGTACTATGACCGGGGCATGACCCTCTACGACGCCCTGCTGGAGCTGTACGCCAAGTACGGCCAGTTCGCTGAGAAAACCCTGAACCTGGTCATGCCCGGCCTGGACGGCCTCCAGAAGATGGCACAGCTCATGGCCGACCTCCGCGCCCAGCCCCCGGTGGAGATCGCCGGGGTGGCGGTCAGGGAGCAGAAGGACTACAAGGACGGCAGCGTCCACTGTGTGGAGTGCGGTAAGGACAGCAAAATGGAGCTGAGCGGCTCTAACGTTCTGCGCTATGAGATGGCCGACGGCACCAGCCTCATTGTCCGTCCCTCCGGCACCGAACCTAAGGTGAAGGTCTACATCCTGGCCTCCGGCAAAGACGTCGCCGACGTCAACGCCAAGGTGGAAAAGTACGCCGCCTGGGCCGAGACCCTGAAGCGGTAAGCCCCCTTTCAAAACCGAGTAAAATTCCAAAAGGAGGCCGGTCATTGGACCGGCCTCCTTTGTTGCTGCAAACGGGCGCATAATATACGCCCCTACTGCCCCCACGTGGATACCTTCTGCAATTGAGAACTTCTTTGCAGGGACGGCCTATCAGCCGCCCGCAAAAAAGAGGCCCCGGACGTAAGTCCGGGGCCTCTCTTGTTCACTTTGTAATCAGTCTGGAGACCGAATTACTTGTTGCGATAGTTGACGTGCTCCTTGCCGGAGGTCTCGACGAACAGGACGTCGATGACGGTCACGTTGTCAACGACCTTGGTGATGAAGGCCACGTTGGGCTTGTTCTCGATAGCGTTGAAGGAATCGACGGAAGCCTCGGCCTCGGACTTCTGGTTGTCCTGATCGACGTAGATGATCTTAGCGTCACTGGCCAGAGCGTAGGTCTTGGCAGGATCAACGCCCTCGTAAGAGCCGTCGCCCGCAGCCTTGGTGCTGGTGAAGTAGGTCAGGGTATTGTCGCGGTTGCTGAACTCCTTCACGTAACCAACGAAGTAATCGTCGGTGCTGGCGGTGATCTTCTCCACCTTGCCGCTGCCGTAGTTGTCGTCAGCGGTGGGACGGAACTTCACCAGGACGCCCTTCTGGGTGCCCAGAGTGCTCTTGGAGTTGACGGTGTAGGTCTCGCCGTTGGCCTGGACGGTGTACTTGTAGTAATCCTTCACGCGGCCATCGTAAGCGGAGATCACGCCGTAAACGGTGTTGTCGGTAGCGCCGTCGGGCACGTTGTTGGCGTCCACGAACACGGCCACGACCTTGCCGTTCTTATCCTTGGCAACGGCAGCCAGCTTGCTGGTCCAGGTAGCGGTATCCAGCTCGCGGATGTCGTAAGCCTCGTACTCGGCACCAGAGAAGATCTTCTGGTTGGCGCTCATGTTGATGCCGTTCTTGGTCTGAGCGAAGAGGACACAGTCGCTGGCGGCCACGGCGTTGTTGACGGTCTTGGCCTTGCTGCTGTAGTTCACGGTGGTGACGGAAGCCTGAGCCTCGACAGTGACCTCGGCCTCGTCGTCGTCGTTGAAGCTGTAGGTGACGATGTCGCCCACGGCGTAGTCAGCGGAGGTGATGCCGTTCTTGTTGGGTTCGCGGGTCTTGGTGTCGTCGGAATCCTCGGAGACAGTGATGATCTCCTTGGTGCCGTCGGCGCCCATGACCTGGAGCTGCAGGCCGGAGAACACGGAACCAGTGGAAACGCCGGTCTTGACCTCGGTGATGACGGAGTAGTTGCTGGCGCTCTCAGAAACCTGGACGGCGGCCACAACGTAGCCATTGCTCAGGTAGAGCTCCACATCCTCGCCGATGTAGTTGTTGTCGTTGCTCTTGGCGGCGAAGTCGCCAATGATCTTGACGTCGGCGTCGGGATGGTTCTGCAGCAGGCCGTGCTTCTTGGCAGAGTCGTTCTTGTAGTTGAGCTTGTAGGTCTTGCCGCCCACAACAACGTTCTCCTGATCCTTGAAGGCGGTCAGCTCGCCGGTAACGGTCTCAGCCTTCTTCACAGTGGCGACGCAGTCGCTGTCGGAGTAGGTCATGCTGTAGAGAGGAGTGACGGTGACGATGTCGCCCTTCTTCAGATCCTCCTCAATGTCGTGATCCTCGATCTTGAGGATGCCCACGCCATTGTTCAGGGTGATGTTGGTGGAGTTGATGGCGGTGACGGCGGCCACGTAGGTCTCGGTCACATAGATCTTGTTGACCTTGCCGTTGTCGTCAAAGACCACCTTGATGGGGTTGCCGGAGTTCTTCTTCAGGGCAGTGGTCAGGGGGCTGTTGGCGCCGCCGGTGCTCTTGGCGCTGGTAGCCGTGCCGGTGCCCACAAAGTTGGTGACCAGCAGAACGTCGTTCTCGTCAGCGTTGGCATCGTCGGTGCACTCGTACTTCACGCCGTCGATGTTGATCTCGCACTTGTTGTCCTTGGCGTCCTTGATCTTGGACAGCTGGCTGCGGACCACGCGGGTAGCGCCGGTGTTGAAAGCGCCGTAGATGGTGTCCTTGTTGTCGGCCTGGTTCTTGGTGCCGCGGGAGCCATCCTTCCACACGATCTTGACTTCCTCACCGATGTTGTCGATGGACAGGTCGGAGGGGAAGGTGTGGGTGCCGTTGTAGGTGGTATCGTTCTTGTCATTGACAGTGACAACGATCTCGCCCTTCAGAGCGCCGCCGCCGTTGTAGTTGTGGTTGCCAGCATAGGTGCCGGTCACAACGTTGGCGTCATAGCGCTGCTTCAGCAGGGGAGTGGTGGTGGTGCGAT
>CAJTLK010000027.1 GCA_910577415.1 uncultured Oscillospiraceae bacterium | reverse complement strand
TTTTAATTTCAATTTAATCCCCCATTATTTTTTTATTTTTTCTTTTTCTTCTTTGCCGCATCATTGAACTCTTGCCGCTTGGCTTCCAAAGCTGCCAGTAGCTCATTCAGCTTGTGCAATTCCATGGTCAACCCATTTGCTTGAATTATAATCGGGGTATAGATATTTCCTTTTTTGACAGAAATGTGCGTTTCGTATTGGGCTATACATTCTTTGCATCTTTTAGCCTGAGCATTTACTTTTTGGAAAAGTTCTTTATCCAGTTGTTCATATTCGCTACTTAAATCTGGGAGGGTTGGAAAAATGAATGATTCTAATTCGGCTTGGTGCCTGTCCACATCTTTGTTTAGCACGCGATTAATACTGTCAATTAATTCATGCTTATATTCACTACTAACCGGCTGGTAACAATACGGGCATATTTTAGTATCATCACGGCCGAAAAAACTCCGACCAGATTCAACATAATTCTGATGTCCAGTTTGAATAGTTTGTAAGATTAGTTTTTCGCGTTCAGACAAAACTGGTTCTTTAACTTCAATAGCGAGCATTTTAATGAGAGCATCTTCGATTTCTGAGAAAAATTCAATAGGGCGAACAATTTGAGAGAATGAAATAGAATTATCAGAGATTTTACTCAATAATTCTTGGATGTCGTTGAACTGCTGCTGCAATGCTTCAGGCGTTTCCATCACGGTAAGTTTACATATTTCCGTGATGACATCAATGGTTACCGATGAGTTTCGACGATTACCCTTGATTTTTGAATCGATTTCGGCCCAACCGCCTGACTGTTTGAGAATCGATTCAATTTTTGCCCAATGAAACTCTGGGCTTAATGGATTTGATATTAGATTATACTTGTCACACTCTTTTTGTGCTGCATCACGCTTGCTCTCGGTATCTGCTATTTTGATTGTACACTCATCTATTTCTGCCTGCTTATCAACATCTCCGCCAAAAAGAATTATTGATCCGAGACCATCACCCTCGATTCTGATATTTGAGTCAATGTATTGTTCATTGAACACAAAAACCTTAGAGTCTTCTGGCAATTTCACCATGGATCCAGACTCATCATAGAAATAAGATTCTAAACCATCGGAGAGCATTAAGGAATCTGCAATATGAGAGAGCGCCGAAGCGATAGTACTCTTTCCGCTACCATTTCGACCATACACTATGGATACCCGATCCGTTGTTTTTGGGAAAAAAGTTAGATTCGCTTGAGCTGGTTGATAGCATCTGCCCTTGATAGCAACGCCTTTAATTTTTTCCAACACAAAACCACCTCCCTACATGTTGCCCCGAATATTGCAAAATCAATATTATTATAGCATGTTATAGCGAAAAAAGGAAGTTAATGACTATCAAACTTATTGCCATTCCAAAGGAGATGACCTTATGCCAACCACCTATCCAACCGAACTTAAGATTAAAACCATCCGCCGATACGAGAAAGGCGAGTCCATCAATGCATTGAGCCAAGAATTACATGTCTCCCAAAGTGCCCTGTACCAATGGCGGAAAGAATACTGTTCGATCAAAACACCTAACCGCACCTATACTCCTAAAGAATTTGATGCCATATCTCGCCGGTTGCAAAAGCTGGAGCATCAAATGGAGATCATCCGCCGAACCGGGTATCTATCCAATGTGCCACTGCAGAAAAAGCTGGCCACGCTTGAAGAACTCTATAACCAGCCTGAGAATCCGTACAGTGTCCATGATTTATGTGAAGCCCTTGGTGTGGCACGGGGGACCTTCTATAATCATATCTTCCGTCGCGCAGACCGGAGTAAGTATGAGGAGGAGCGGGCCCAACTCATGCTAAAGGTCAAGCAGGTGTTTGATGATAGTGAGCAGCGTTTTGGAGCGGAGAAGATCCGCATCATTTTGGCAAATAGCGGTATCCATACCAGCAGAAAGCGTATTGCGGCCATTATGCAGGAACTTGGACTATATAGTATCCGGGTGGATGCAAAGAAGCAGTTTAAGAAAAAACAACAGTGCGCAAAACAAAACCTGCTGAAACGAGAGTTTTCAGCAGGCCACCCAAACCAGATATGGGTCAGTGACATTACATACTTTAAGGTCAAAAGCTACTGGGTCTACCTTTGTATCATCCTGGATTTGTATTCCCGCAAGATCATCGGCTGGCGGGTATCCCGGCACATGAGTACAAATCTGGTCACTACGACATTTAAGGCGGCTTTCGAGGAACGGGGACAACCGAGGAACTTGACCTTTCACAGCGACAGAGGTAGTCAATATATTTCAAAGACGCTGATGGGACTATTGCAGCAGCATGGAGTGAAGCAGTCCTTTTCTGCCTCGGCCAAACCATTGGATAATGCTGTGGCAGAAACATTCTTTGCCTCATTCAAACGGGAGGAGGCATATCGGAAGGATTATACCTCTGAGCAGCACTTCCGCAGAAGCGTGGAGGAGTATATTCGGTTCTACAATGAGGTGCGTCCCCATCAAACGCTGAACTATAAGACACCACAGGCATTCGAAGATACCTATAAGCCTGTTTTGCCGGAAAACAGTGTCTAAATACCCACCCAGCATCAAAATATTAGTTTTGCGTTTGGGATGTTTTGGAAAAACGGCCCTCAGATGTAAAAAGGCATGAAAGCCTGCGCTGCAAGCCTTCCGAAGAAAATAGACACCGCTTTTCGATAAAAGTGTTCGAAAAGCGGTGTCTATTCAGCTGGTGGAGGCGGGGGGAGTCGAACCCCCGTCCGAAAACGCTTCCTCGGGAACCTCTCCGGGCGCAGACAGTCGTTTACATTCCCTCACTCAGGCGTGGGCTGACACACTCAAGAGATCAGTAGCTTCATTGTGCATGGTGCGCTCAAAGCTTTGCGCACTCACGTTCGCCGCTAAACGACGCCCCGTCCCAAGCCGCGGCCCTCTCAGGCGGGACGGTCACGGCTTAAGCCGCGACAAGCTCAACGTTATTGTTGGCGTTTAATTGTTTTTGCCCATTTTAAGGATGTTAGGCGCATCCGCCCGCTATTCCCGCACCTACGTCCCCGTCGAAACCAGTACGCCCCCGCGAAGCGCCCAAGGGGCGCTGAGCGGAACAAAAAGGACCACGTGGGATCCGCTGCGGTGGAACACAAAATTTTAACTCTTCTCCGGCTCGGGATACTCCACGCCAAAGGTGTCCACGGTGACCGACTTCATCCGCTGGGGCATGATGGGCTTGTCATTGCGGTCCTTGGGAGCGCGGACAATGGCGTCGGCGGTCTCCATACCCTCAATGACCTTGCCGAAGGCGGCATATTCGCCGTCCAGATGGGGGGCGTCGTCCACCATGATGAAAAACTGGCTGCCGGCGGAGTCGGGGTCCATGGTCCGGGCCATGGAGAGTACTCCGCGGCTGTGGCGGAGGTCGTTGGCAAAGCCGTTGGAGGAGAACTCACCGGGGATGGTGTATCCCGGTCCGCCCATGCCTACGCCGTCAGGGTCGCCGCCCTGGATCATGAAGCCGGGGATGACCCGGTGGAAGATAAGGCCGTCATAAAAGCCCTTCTTCACCAGGGAGATAAAGTTGTTGACCGTGTTGGGGGCCACCTCGGGGTAGAGTTCGGCGGTCATTTTGCCCCCGGTGGTCATCTCAAAGGTAACAATGGGATTTTGAGGCATGGAAACATCATCCTTTCCTTAATATCGCTCCCGGGATTTCATGGCCCGGTCCATGTCCCGTTTTGCGTCCCGCTCTGCGGCGGAGGCGCGCTTATCGTAGAGCTTTTTGCCCTTGCACAGCCCCACTTCCACCTTGACCTTGGCGTCCTTGAAGTAGAGGGAGAGGGGCACAAGGGTCAACCCGTCCCGTTGGACGGCCATATGGAGGCGAAGGATCTCCCGGCGGTGCATGAGCAGCTTGCGGACCCGGCGGGGGTCCTTGTTAAAGATGTTGCCCTTTTCATAGGGACTGATGTGGGCGCCATAGAGCCACAGTTCTCCGTCCTTTACCTGGCACCAACTGTCCTTCAGGTTGACGCCGCCCTGGCGGATGGACTTGACCTCGGTGCCGCAGAGGACCACCCCAGCCTCGAAGCGCTCTTCCACGAAATAGTCGTGGAAAGCCTTGGAGTTCTTAGCGATGGACTTGGTTTCCGCTTTGGCCATGGAGCGCCTCCTTTCCGGGAATGGAAGCCCGCCGCTCCAAAGGAAGATTTTCCCGCAACGGGCCGTGCAACATATTATAGCACAAGGCCGCAGGCCGCCGTGACTATAATTATTTCAATAGAGTATAATAGTCGCTTGCGACTATTATAGCATAAATTCCCGGAAAGTAAAATGAATTATGTACTTTTCCGCCGCACCCTTCCCCGACGGCAAGCACGGACAGGTAAGGGCCGGGGCTGGCAGGGAGGGGCGGAGCGAACGAGAAGAAGCAATCCCTCGCCGTCGGGATAGGCGTCCAGCTCCAAAGGACCGGGGAGGTGCATTCCGGCGGTGGAGAGGGCCTGACGGGTGAGGCGAAGGGTCTCCTGAAGGGAGAGGGCTTCCGGGGACGTTCCGCAAAGGTCGGCGGCGGAGAGGGTGAGGGTGGCGGCGTGATCGCCGATAGGCAGAATAGTCATGGCGGGCCTCCAAAAGTGGTTTTGATACTTCATTATACAACGAAGCAAGACTGCTCTGTGGCTATTATACTTTGACGGAGAGGGAAAGTACAGGCGAAAAGATTGGAAACGGAGGCGGGAAAAAGCAGCCCCCGGCGCTGGTAAAGACCAGCGCCGGGGGCGTAAAAGCAAGGGGCAGATCAGGGGACCTCGATAAGGCGGATCTTGCCGCCCTGGGAGGCCGGACGGTCAAAGTAGAGGGTCAGATCGTCGGAGTAGGCCCGGGCGGTCTCCACCCCGGCCTTGCCGGGGGCGTACCAGGTCTTGGAGGTCTTGTTATAGCACTGGACATTGGGGGAGATCACATAGGTGACACCGCCGATACTGACGCTCATATCATCCAGATCGAAGGCGGCGCGGTTAATGTGCTGGGCAGAGGAGAGGGTCACGGTGGCGGCAATGTTGCCCTTGGAGTTATAGGCCACGCCGCCGGGGGCGTTCTGGCGCACGCCGCTCTTGAAGAAGTTGCCCCGCTTGGTAAAGGTCTCCTTGCCGTCGGCGCTGCCCTGCTTAACGCAGAGCTGAGGCGGGGTGGAGATGCCGTCGTCTTTGTCGGCCTCGACACGGGCATAGTAGGCAAAGTAGCCATATTGATAGGCGTCGCCGGTAACATCGTCCAGAACAATATACTGTACCCGGTCAGCGTAGTCGTAGCTGACAAAGCTGATGTCGTTACGGGAGATCTTTTCAATAGTAAGGCTGTCATAGTCCACGCTGACCACGCTGCCGTCCTGGGCCCGGTCATAGATGATCACATCCTGGGCCAGAGCCTTGCCTCCCAAGGTGCGCCCGGCAACGTCCAGATCGCCCTTAATGCTGCTGTTTTCCACCAAGGAAAGGCCAAGACGGCCAACCTGACCGCTGGAAACCATGACCAACTGGTCATCATAGCGTTCCGCCGCGGAGGCGGAAATGCCGCCGGAGACCTCCAGACCGCCTTGAAGGAGTTTGACGGTGGCGGTGGAGTTTTCACCGGCTTTGGTGGTGCTGGCAATACCCACGGCTTTGCCTTTTACCACGTCGGGGCTGACCGCGCCGGCCACCTTGGCGTCAGTGGTGAGCAGAAGAGTGATCTCATCGCCCACCTTAAAATTGCCCAGGTCCTGCCGGGCGGAGGAGAGCACCGGGAAGGAGCGGCCCATCACCTTAATGCTGGTGGGGGCGGCGGGGCTGGGAGAGGCGTCCTCATAAATACCGGTGAGGCGCAGATCGGAGACCTGGATGACCCCGGTACCCGCATCGTAGACCGCCACGTCGTAAGGACGGATGTCGGCGGCGGTGGCAAGAACACCGTTTTTAAACATGGTATATGCCTTGCCCCCAGTCATGGAGGAAAAGGGATTGGTCCCGGTGGAAAGACGGCGGGCCACCATTACGTCCTCACCGTCGGGATCGGCGGCGGAGAAGAAGAGATAGGCCAGCTTGCCGTCGGCGCCATAGTGGAAGGTGACAGGGGTGGGGGTGGATACCGACAGGTAGCAGTCCTTCCAGGTGGTAGCCTTATTGTCCTGATACACCACGGTCTCGGGTTCCACAGTGATCTTTTCCCCGCCGGAGGCCATCAGGTAGGTGGCCTCGGTGGAGGTGACGTTTACCACCCGCTCGGAGGTCCCGGACTTGGGGACAAAAGCGATAAGCTCCTTATCTTTATTCAGCACCGCCTTGCCCTCCTTGCCCTCCAGGGAGGCGTCAAAGGAGCGGCCAGTCTTATAAGTGCCCTTGGTGGTCTGGACGGCGGGATCACCGTCATCGGCTTTGGCGGTCACGTCCAGAACGACGCCGCCCTCCACCTCGCTGCCGCCCAGGGAGGCGAGATAGGTATTCTCGGACCCATTGGATTTGGTGAAGAGGAGGTTGCGGAAAAGGACCGCAGCCTGGGCGCGGGTCACGGGGGCGTCATGGGAGACGCCCTCCAGGCCGTCCAGCAGCTCGATGGTCCTGGCGGTGGAGAGATACCCGTCATACCAGGTGGCGCCGGTGGGAACGTCGGCGGCGGTGTAGCCCAGCAGACGCATGGTCATGGTCACGGCCTGGTCAAAGGCAATGTTCTCGTCGGGGTGGAAGGTGCCGTCTCCCACGCCCATCACCAGCCGCTCGCCGCCGTCGGTGACGGAGATGGAGGAGGCATAATTGATGTAGCCCCGGCCCCAATGGGTAGCGGGGACGTCCAGGAAGATGGTGCGGTTCTGCTGGGCCTCGGCCTTAGAGCCTTCGCCCCGGATATTCACCGCCATTTTGCAGAACTGGGCGCGGGTCAGCTCCATCTCCGGGAAGAAGTAGCCGCTGCCATTGCCGTCCACCACCTCCATGATCTGGAGCAGAGCGGCGGCCTCGGCGATGTCCGGGTCGGGAATGTCCACAAAGCCGGGGCTGCCGGCGGCGGAAGCCTGGGGCAATACCAGCAGGGAGCACAGGACGGAGGCGGTGAGCGCCGCGGAAAGAAATTTTCTCAGTTTCATATCTCGTCTCTCCTTTAATCAGCCCTCAACGCTTCCACCGGCTGAAGGGCGGAAGCCTTGATGGCAGGGTACATGCCGAAGATAATGCCCAGAGCTACCGAGATGATGAAGGCCCCGGCGGTAATGGCCGAGCCTGGTATCATCACCAAACCAAACGATAGCTTTGAGACGATCATAGTGCCTATGTAGCCCACAGCGATGCCTAAAATACCGCCGATACCGCAGATCATAGCGGCCTCGATGAGGAACTGGACGATAATGCTCCGCCGCTCGGCGCCGATGGCTTTGCGGATGCCGATCTCACGGGTACGCTCGGTGACGGTGACCAGCATGATGTTCATGATGCCGATGCCGCCCACCAGCAGAGAGATGGCGGCGATACCGCCCAGGAACCGCTGCTGAAGCTCGTTGGCCTCGTTCTGGTTTTCCTGCCACTGTTGGGGGTTGTCCACATAGAACCCGCCGTAGTTGGTGTTGATGATATTGGACAAAAAGCCGTTAAGCTCGGTGACTACCTTGGTAACGGCGTCGGCGCTCTTGACCTTGACGGTGTAATCCTCGATGGCCTGGTTGTTGTTGAAATAGCGGGTCATGGAGGAGGGGAGGAGGAGGAGCCTGTCCTGTCGTTTGATGTCCTCCTCGATCCACTGGGACTCCTCGGCGGTGCCCAGATTCAGGCCCGCGCCCTTGCTCTGGTAGACCCCGATGACCCGGAAGGGAAGGCCGTTGACGGTAATGACCTTGTCGATGGGGTCGGCGAAAGAGAAGAGGTATTCCGCCGTGTCCGCCCCCAGGATGCACACCTGGGCCAGGTTTTGAATTTCCAGATAGCTGAACTCCCGGCCCTTGGCGATCTTGTAGTCGTTGCACATGCCGAATTTGTCGTTGCTCAGGCGGATCTGGGGGTAGTGGTCGTCGCTGCCGCCGCCGTAGTAGGCCCCACCGCTGACAGAAACCATGCCGCCGTAATTGCGCTGACGGGAGAGGGTCTTGGCCTCGTAGGAGATGGTCATGCGGCTACCGCCGTAACCGTTGGGAGCCACGCCCGCCACGTCTTCCATGCCCAGGCAATAGTCGTAGAGCTGCTGGCCCACATTGCTGCTGCCCATGCCCCAGCTATATGCCGAGACGGTGATGGTGTTGGTGCCCATACTCTCATAGTAAGCCTTCATAGCCAGGTTCTGGCCCTCGGCGTAGGTCACAAGAATAATGACGGCGGCCAGGCCGATGATAATGCCCAACATGGTCAAAAAGCTGCGGCCCTTGTTGGAGGAGATGGACTTGGCGGCCATCTTCACCGCTTGGGAGATATTCACAGGCCCACCTCCTCTCGTGTGCCGTCAGAGACGATCTTGCCGTCGGAGAGCCGGACAATGCGCTCCGCCGTGGCGGCAATGCCGTTGTCATGGGTAATTAGGATGATGGTCGTTCCGTCCTCGTGAAGGCCGTGGAGAATTTCCAATACATGCCGTCCGGTCTTGGAGTCCAACGCGCCGGTAGGCTCGTCGGCCATGATAATGGACGGGTGGGTGGCGATGGCCCGGGCGATGGCTACCCGCTGCTGCTGGCCGCCGGACATCTCGCTGGGCTTGTGGGAGGAGCGGTCAAACATGGCCACCCGCTCCAGGGCCGCCTCGCTGCGCTCATGGCGCTCATCGATGCCGATGCCCTGATAGATAAGAGGCAGCTCCACGTTCTCCCGGGCGGAGAGGGCGGGAATGAGGTTATAGCCCTGAAAGATAAAGCCGATCTGCTTATTGCGGATGTGGGCCAGCTGACGGTCACTCAGCTCGGTGACGTCGGTGCCGTCCAGATGATAGTCGCCATAAGTGGGGATGTCCAGACAGCCCAGGATGTTCATCAGGGTGGACTTGCCTGAGCCGGACTGACCGATGATGGACACGAACTCCCCCCGGTCAATTTGCAGGTCGATACCGTCCAGGGCGCGGACCTCGCTCTCCTTGCCCTCGTTATATATCTTGAACAGGTCCTTGATATCAATGAGCATGGCGTTCACCTTAACCCCAGGCGGACTGGACGAAGTAGTTGACGAAGATGGTCTCGCCGCCCTCCAGGCCGGATTTGATCTCCACATTGTAGTTGTCGCTCAGTCCAGTCTCCACCGGCACGGCGTAGAAGCCGTCGTCCTCGGTGGGATAGTTGGGAGTTTCGCCGGGCATCCGCTCGGGGATATCAATGTCCACGGCGTTCTCCGGCTTCTGTTCAGCCTGAATGAAGACCACCGACGCAGTGCCGCCGTCCTCGGTGGAGACGTACTTCACGCTCTGCATGGGCACGGTGATGCAGTTGTCCGACTGGCTGGTGACGAAGGAGTAGTTGAGCCACATGCCCTCCAGCAGACTTCCATCGTAGTTGTCTACCTCCAGGGTGACGGGATAGTTGGTCATACCCGAACCCATAGAGTCGCCGGAGAGGGACATGTCGATCTTTGTGACTACGCCATAGAAGCTGCCGCCGTCGCCCCAGTTGCTCATGAGGTCTACCCCCATGCCGGGCTTGACATAGGCGATATTTCGGTCATCCACGTCGATGGTGACCACCATGGTGGTGTTGTTGGAAATGGTGATGACGGTGTCGCCGTTCTTGACCTCGCCGCCCTCCACCAGTGTGCAGGAGGTGACTGTGCCGTCGATGGGAGCTACAGCGTCGTAGTCCTGGAGGGCCTCCTGGGACTTTTCCAGAGCCTCCTGGGCAGTGGTAATATTCTTCTGCGCGGTTTCAATGCGGTCCCGGTAGGAGCGCAGCTCCTCGTCAATGGTATCCGAGCTCATGACCAGCAGCTCGTCCCCCTCTTTCACGTCGGCGTAGCGGAGGAGATTGGTGCGGACCATGGGACCGCCGGCCTCAGTGACCACCTTACGGACCTCGTAATATTCGGTCTTGCCGTTCTCATAGGGGTAAATGGGGCTGCCGTCGCTGGCGGTGAGGGCGGCAGTGGCGGTCATGCCCTCGGTGAGGGTGCCGGGGTTATCGAAGACTACCACGACCTCAAAGTGGTCGGCTCCCTCGGGGGATATGTAGTGGACCTTGTTGATCTTCTCCACCCGGCCCGAGTCAAAGGTTTTCATGACGGCGGGGATGGAAACGCTCACCGCCTGGCCCACGCTGATCTCATCGGCGTAGGCGTAGCTGAAGTAAAGGGAGAGCTTGAGCTGACGGTCATTGACCAGGGAACACACCGTAGCGCCCTTGGCGATGTCCAGACCCTCGGTAAACTCAGTGAAATCAATGATCTTACCGTCAAAGGGGGCGCGGACGGTCAGGTTGTTCTGCTGCTTGTAGAGGTCGCTCATCTCCCGCTGAAGGTCAGCCAGATCGTCCTGAGCCTTTTGCAGGTCCCGCTGGCGGGTGGATACCTCATCCTCGGCGGCCTGGGAGAAAATGGTGTAGAGGGGCTGCCCCGCTGTGACCACATCACCGGCGTTGACATAGAGCTGCTGCACGGTGCCGGATTGGGTCAGGGTAATGGCCGCCGACTCCTTGGCCCGGGCCGAGCCGGAGCCTTGGACGCTGGACTGGATGGAGGACCAGTCGGCCACGGCGGTCTGCAGCTCGGTGTTGACCTCCTCCTCTTTGTTCAGAAAGCCGTAGAGGAAATAGCCGCCCACGCCCAACGCGCCCAGGACGACAAGGGTGACGATGGCGTTACGGATCTTTCTCCGGCTCTGCTTCTTCTTAACGCTTTTGCGCTTTGGCTCCGTAGGGGTGGGAGCCACAGGGGTCTGCATTTCAGACATTTTTCGTTCCTCCCGGTCATAGAATCTTATCTTCATTATAATTCCTGTCTAAAGGGCAAAGCAAGAACAAAACGGTAACAAATCCTTAAAACTTTCTGAAGCTGTCCTTGTTTATTAAAGGTTAGACGGCGGTTATTGAAAAAAGTTCCCTACATTACAATATAATGTAGGGAACTGCTTCGCGCGTGGAGAGGAAGCCGACATTCTAACAAGGACGCACATTATATATATTAATTATCCCGGCGGTGGGGGCAGCCTCCAGGCCGCAAAGAGGGCGGTGGGGGCTGTAACAATATTCCCGCAATTTTACGGTTGTGTTACAAATGGAGTTTTGCCATTGACGGGGAATCTATTTTGCGTTATCATGCACACGTAAGGCGGAGGGGACGAAAGTCCCCGAAACGCCAAATAAAAAAGGAGGAATATCCTATGAAGAACCTGAAGCGGGTCCTTTCCCTGGGTCTGGCCTCCGTCATGCTCCTGGGCATGATGGTCGTGGGCGCCAGCGCAAAGGACTTCACGGACTCGGAGGACATCGAGCACACCGAGGCCGTAGAAACCATGGTTGCCCTGAACATTATCAAGGGCAAGGAGGACGGTAGCTATTTCGATCCCAAGGGTACTGTTACCCGCGGCGAGATGGCCAAGATGATCGCCGTCGCCATGAACGCCGGCAATGAGGAGGCCGCTGGTGTCAAGACTGTACCTACCTTTACCGACATCAGCACTCACTGGGCTCAGCCTTGGATCGAGTACTGCGCCGACATGAAGATCATTTCTGGCCGCGGCGACGGCACCTTCGATCCTGAGGGCAAGGTCACCGGCACTGAGGCCGCCAAGATGGTCCTGAGTGCTCTGGGTTATGATGCCAAGGCCTATGACCTGGAGGGCGCCACCTGGGCCACCAGCACCAACGAGCTTGCCAAGACCACCAAGGGCTGCAAGCTGATTGAGGATCTGGAAAACGTCGTTATGAACCAGCCCGCCACCCGCGACGTCGCCGCTCAGATGATCTGGAACGGTCTGCAGGCGTATGTCGTCACCGTTACCCCTGAGCAGAACAAGAACAACGGAGAGGTCACGTGGGGCTACAATACCGACACTGGTGTCACCCTGCTGAACCAGCGCTATGGTGCCAATGTTATCACTGGTATCTTCGAGGGCAACCACAACTATGGTGCCACTGGCGCCCTGAAGGGTGAAATCAAGGTCACTGAGTACAAAATTAACGACAAGAACGAGAGCGAAGCTGTCAAGTCCCACACCTTCCCCTCCAACCTGTCCATTGACAACATTGGCGAGGAAGTCAAGGTCGTCTGGAAAGATGGCGCTAAGGGCATCAAGGGCCAGGCCGACGCAAAGGACACCATTTACGGCGTGTTCAACACCGGCGCTACCCGGGTGGTCCGCAGCCAGCTTTCCAAGGTCAAGGACAATGACACCGGCAAGGCTATCCTGAACATCGACGGCACCAAGTACGATGCTAAGGAAACCGTGGACGTGATCTACAACTTCACCGACAGCAAGAAAACTACCGGTGACAATGCTCTGAATTCCAAGACCAAAAAGGATGCCGCCGGTCTGGCTCAGGCTCTGAAGGTCAACTCCGGCTATCCCATCAAGGTGGTCTTTGATGACGTCGACAACAAGGTCAGCGCCGTCTATGTCACTGAGAGCTGGATCGCCGCTGTCTCCGCCGTGAACAGCACCAACATCACCCTGAACAATGGCATTGGCAGCCTCAAGATCGAGGATCATGACATTGAAGAGGGTCTGGAGAAGGGCGACGTGGTCGTTGTCACCGCTCTGTACGGCAACGAACTGAAGGCCCCTGTGAATTCCGACGCCGTTGTCACCGTCAAGAAAGCCGACAAGGTCTCCGGTGAACTGACCGGCTTCAAGCTCGACGAGAGTGTCACCGTGGGCGGCAAGACCTACAAGATCAACTACCAGAATGACAGCACCATCTCCCAGCGCAAATTGCTGGACAAGATCCCTGGCCTGGATGACGACAGCGTTGTTATTCCCAAGTTCAAGGGCACTGGCAACGACTACATCAACGAGGACGTGGATCTGTACCTGGTCAACGGCTACGTGATGGCCGCTGTCAAGACTTCTGAGGGCGCCAGCAACTACTCCGTCATCACTGAGGTCAAGGAGACCAAGAATACCAGCTCTGTGTTCGGCGGCCTGCAGCTCCAGGTCATGGGCGCCGACGGTACCAAGGAGATCATCACTGTCAGCAAGGATTCTATCGAGAGCACCAAGTATCCCACCCACGACTCCAGCAAGGGCATCTCCAGCGCCGACTACTCTGTGGGCGACATTATCACCTACACCTTCAACGACGATGACGAGGCTGAGGTCAAGATCATTGAGCGGGCCGACTCCAACGTTAAGGTTTCCTACAACGAGAAGTCCAAGAGCGTGACCGCGGCTGGTAAGTCCGCCGTTGCCTCCGCCGACTGTGTCCTCTTCGTACAGACCGGCACCAGCGCCAACTTTACTGGCTTGTCTCTCAATAAGGGCATTCTCAACGTCGGCGACGCCGACTGGGAGGCCTACGACATCCGTGAGCTGGACGATATTGCTGAGGTCACCGCTGCCGCCGCTGTTGCCAAGAACGATGACGGCAAGGTAGTTGCTGTGTTCATTAACTTGCAGAGGACTCCTGACGGTGCCACCGACAACACCGTCTACGGCATCGTCTCCGCCGAGAACGGCACCATCAAGGATTACGACACCTTTATCGTGCAGTGCAATGGCGAGGAGTACACCGTGAACCTGAAGCCCGGCGATACCAAGCTGGCAAAGGGCATGCTGGTGAAGTTCCGTCCCACCACCGATAACAACTACGCCAATAACAAGGTTACAATCGTGAAGGCCGACATGTTCGACCCTGAGAAGGACACTGCTGAGTACAAAGTGGGCTATGTTAAGGAGTACAGCTCCCGCGACAACACCCTGACCTTCTTTGGGAAGACCGTGGCGGATGAGAAGGACGAAAACGGGAAGACCGTGTCCTGGAAGGGCGACAAGGCCACTGAGCAGACCTACGCTTTGGACAAGGACTGCATCATTGTCTATGTCAACCTGAAGGACAGCAATTCTACCGCCGAGGCCTCCATCGACGCTTTCAGCGCCATCAACAACAAGCCTAACGTGGCTCTTATCACCAAGCAGGTCGGCGAGGACACCGTCATTGACATCCTCTTCGTCGAGACCACTGGTGAGAAGCACGTCAATGACAAAAATAAGTAATTAAGCCTCCGCGACTGATTACGACGCAACAGGTAAAGGCCCCCGGGGATAACCCCGGGGGCCTTTCTTGTCCTGAGCTTTTTATAAGGCGTGGATCCCTTGATTTTCTTGTGATATGGGGCTGCCCGAGGTATAATTAGTTGCGGTTTTATCACCCATTTATACAGAGACAAAGGGGGGGCATTATGGACAGCAGAATAGACGCCATTTATGGGCGGCAGTCCATCGACAAAAAGGACAGCATCAGTATCGAAAGCCAATTCGAGTTTTGCCGCTATGAGCTGAAGGGCGGCGGGGCTAAGGAATACGAGGACAAGGGCTACTCCGGCAAAAACATTGAGCGGCCCGGTTTTCAGCAGCTTTTAAAGGATATTGAAGCCGGGCTTATCCGGCGGGTGATCGTATACCGCCTGGACCGGGTCAGCCGCTCTATCGTGGACTTTGCCAAGCTGATGGAGCTATTTAAGCAGTATGACGTGGAATTCGTCTCCTGCACCGAAAAATTTGACACCTCCACCCCCATGGGCCGGGCCATGCTCAATATCTGTATCGTGTTTGCCCAACTGGAGCGGGAGAGCATCCAGATGCGTGTACAGGACGCTTTCTATTCCCGTTGCTCCAAGGGCTACTATATGCGGGGCCGCGCGCCCTACGGCTTTGATACGGAATCCATTGTGATGGACGGCGTTAAAACAAAGCGGCTGGTCGAAAACGCCGAGATGGAATACGCCAAATCGATCTATGAGATGTACGCCAAGCCCGAGACCTCCTACGGCGACATCGCCCGGTATTTTGCCGAGCAAGGAATTCAGGTATATGGAAAGACGCTGAAACGGGGCTTTGTGGCGCAGCTCTTAAAAAATCCGGTCTATGTCCAGGCAGACATGGCTATTTACGAACACTTCAAGGCCCAGGGCGCCAAGATCGAAAGTCCCCCGGAGCTGTTCACCGGCGATCATAGCTGTTACCTATATCAGGGCCGGGAGGGAGAGGAAAACATTCTTGTCATCGCCCCCCACAAGGGCTGTATCTCCTCAGCGATCTGGCTGAAGGTCCAGCGAAAGCTGTCTCAAAATACCACGTTCCAAAATGGCCGGAAATGCCACAACACCTGGCTGGCCGGGAAGATCAAATGTGGCTGCTGCGGGTACGCCCTGGTCAGTCTGAACGCGGCAAACGGGGTAACGTACATGAGATGTAAGCAGCGCATGGAAAACAAAAGCTGTCCCGGCCCCGGAACACTGACAAAGCATACGCTGGAAGAAGCGGTCTATGGTGAAATGGTAAAGAAAGCGCGGGAATTTCAGGCATTGACAGACAGCAAGACGGAGGGCTACCACCCCAAGCTGACCGCCGCCCGGGCCGAGCTTGCCAGGATCGAGGGTGAGATCGCGAAGCTGATCGACACCCTGGCCGGGGCAAATCCCCTTTTGCTGCAATACGCCAACAGCCGGATCGAGGAGCTGGACGCGGAGCGGCAAAAACAGCTCAAGCTGGTGGCCGACCTCACCGCGAACTCCGTCTCGGCATCGCAGCTTCAGCGTATCACGGACCATCTCAAAAGCTGGGACAAGGTCGGCTTTGATGACAAACGGCGCGTGGTGGATACACTGATCTCCAGGATCGAGGTTTTCGGTGATAGACTCACCATGCATTGGAAGATCTGAAAATTTTTTGCTTCATATTATACCGTTGTCTAATTCCTTTTCCCCGTCAATGGCAAAACTCCATTTGTAACACAACCGTAAAATTGCGGGAATATTGTTACAGCGCAGTTTCTCCCCCCTCCTCCCCGTGGACTACATTATATATATTGTTCGATCCCGGTTTTCTCTTAACAGGTCCATAATAGAAACCGTCACCGTGCCGGGTGGCGGTTTTCGTTTTTTACAACGTGAAAAGGCAATGTAATCGGCATTGCCTCACCTCCTCTCAGAGATGTGGCTGACCGCCCGCCGTCTTGTGCAGCGCCCGGCATCTGCTCAGATGGCGTTTAGAACATGCTACATTTTCCGGCAAATTGCAACCGCGAAAGGCGACCAGTCAATAATGGCTGGCCGCATTTTTTACCTTTATAAAATACAGTAATACGTTTTGCGTTATCATGCACACGTAAGGCGGAGGGGAGCGATCCCCGAGACGCCAAATAAAAAAGGAGGAATATCCTATGAAGAACCTGAAGCGGGTCCTCAGCCTGGGTCTGGCCTCCGTCATGCTCCTGGGCATGATGGTCGTGGGCGCCAGCGCGAAGGACTTCACGGACGCGGAGGACATTGTCCATACCGAGGCCGTAGAAACCATGGTGGCTCTGAAGGTCATCAATGGCAAGGAGGACGGCAGCTATTTCGATCCCAAGGGTAGCGTTACCCGCGGCGAGATGGCTAAGATGATCGCCGTCCTGATGAACGGCGGCAGCGAGGCCAACACCGGCGTGAAGAGCACTCCCAGCTTTACCGACATCGGCGGCCACTGGGCCGAAGGCTGGATCGAGTACTGCGCCGACATGAAGATCATCAATGGCCGCGGTGACGGTACCTTTGATCCCAACGGTCTGGTCACCGGCGTCGAGGCTCTGAAGATGGTCCTGACCGCCATGGGCTACGACGCCGAGGCTTATCACCTCCAGGGCGCTGCCTGGGCCTCCCAGACCCTGGAGCGTGCTCGTCAGACCAACCCTGTCAAGCTGGTTGAGGAGCTGGACGACGTCAAGATGACTGAACCCGCCAGCCGTGACGTGGCTGCCCAGATGATCTGGAACGGCCTGCAGGCTTACGTGGTCACAAACTCCCCCTCCCAGAACACCAACAATGGCGAGGTCACCTGGGACTGGAAAGAGGGTACTACCACCCTGCTGAAGCAGCGCTATGACGCCAACGTTGCCACCGGCACCTACCAGGGCAACTACTACTACAATGGCAACGGCGCTCTGAAGGGCGAGATCAACGTCAACCTGACCCTGGGCGATTACACCAAGGGCAGCGTGAAGTTCCCCTCCGACATGAGCATCGACAACATCGGCGAGGAAGTCAAGGTCGTTTGGAAAGATTCCAACAAGGGCATCGCTGGCCCCGACAAGGAAGACACCATCTTTGGCGTGTTCAACACCGGCGCCACCCGCGTGGTTCGCAGCCAGCTGTCCAAGATCAAGGATCAGAAGACCAAGAAGGCTCAGATCAACATCGACGGCACCCTGTACGATGTGACCGACGCTTCTGTCGCTAACGAGAGCAACGTGACTGTCGTTGTCAACTACGCCCAGTCCTACACCAACAAGAGCGCTGTCGATGGCACCACTCTTGAGGAGGCCACTCCCAACAGCAAGGGTGAGAAGGAAGCGGCCAACAGCTCTCTGACCAAGCTGCTGAAGAAGAACTCCGGCAACCCCTTCAAGGCCGTGTTTGACGACAACGGCAAGATCAGCACCATCTATGTGACCGAGACCTTCCTGGCCACTGTCACCGGCAACAACGCCACCACCATCAGCATCAACAACAATGTCGGCAACCTGAAGTATGAGGACAACGATATTGAAGAGGGGCTGAAGCGCGGCGATGTGGTCGCTGTCACCCTCCTCTACGATAACAACTACCGTGGCTCCAAGGCCCTCACCACCGTGACCAAGGCCGAGAAGGTCTCCGGCGAGCTGACTGCCTTCAAGAGCGACGACGGCAAGAAAGAGGACGAGAGCGTCACCGTGAGCGGCAAGACCTACAAGATCAACTACAAGAACCTTGACTCCGGCAAGCTGTTCAGCAATATCAGCAGCAAGGCCAGCCTGCTCCAGGATATCCCCGAGGAGGATGGCGACATCGTCAAGAACTTCTATCAGGCTATCCGGGACAACACTTACATCGGTGAGGACTTCGACCTCTACCTGGTGAACGGCTACGTTCTGGCCGCTGTTCAGACCTCTGAGGCTGCCAAGAACTACTCCGTCATCACCGAGGTGAAGAACACCTCCACCGCCGGCGGCACCTTCGGCGCTCTCCAGCTCCAGGTCATGGGCGCTGACGGCACCAAGGAGATCATCACCGTGTCCAAGGACTCTAAGGTCTACGACAAGGACGCCAAGAAGTCCCTGACCCACGACACTGGCCGTACCAACAGCGACAACATCGATCAGGACGACTACTATGTGGGCGACATCATCACCTACACCTTCGACTCCGACGACAACGCTGAGGTCACCATCCGTGGCCTGGTCGGCACCGACAGCATGACCTACGACGAGAAGAGCAAGACCGTCTCCTTCAAGGGTGGCAGCATTCCCACCGCCGGCGACTGCCTCTTCTTCGCCAACACTCACAACGACACCTATAACAAGCTCAAGATGCCCAACGCTGAGTGGGAGGTCTATGACATCCGTGATCTGGACGAGATCAAGACCGCCGATCACGACAAGAACGTGACCGTTGCTCTGAACAGCGACGGTGACCGCGTGGTGGCTGTGTTCGCCAACATGAAGGATACTCCCGACGGCGCCGCTGACGACACCGTGTACGGCATCGTCTCCAGCTACAATGGCCGCGTGAAGGACTACTACACCTACACCATCCAGGCCAACGGCGAGGAGTACGAGGTCAACTACAAGGGCACCAACTCCACCGCTCTGAAGAAGGGCGAGCTGGTGAAGTTCCGTCCCACCGCTGACAACAACTACAAGGAGACCGCCATTGAGAAGGTGGACACCCTGGTCAACAGCGATGGCGAGAGCGTCTGGTTCACCGGCTATGCCAGCGAGCTGAAGGACGATGTGCTGGTGTTCTACGTGGACGGCGAGGTCGTTAACAACGGCGGTGTCTACGAGGTCAACAAGGTCGGCGGCACCAAGGTCAAGAGCCACAGCTATGCTCTGGACAAGGACTGCAAGGTCGTCTACATTGACCAGGATGCCGATAAGTCCGAGGCCGAGGGCTCCGTCACCGAGTTCAGCTCCGTCACCGGCAGCAAGAACATCGGCTTCGTGACTAAGGAGACCACCAACGATCAGGGCACCAAGCGCACCGTGATCACCGCCCTGTTCTTCGAGACCTCCAACAACATCAACGTGGACGGTAGCAAGATCAAATAAGCAATTGCTGCTGTACCGCGGCAAACAGAACAAGAACGCCCCTGGATTTTCCAGGGGCGTTCTTTGTTTCAAACTTCTATGAGTTTAATCTTTACTGTGCTTTATTATATTATTTTTCTATTTTTCTTGACTTAACTGTGCCGCATCGCATATAATAGCTATGAGGTGATGGCAATGAAGCGGAAAGTCGAGGCACAGCTTTTGGCTTGGAAAAATAAGACCGCCAGCCGGATGCCGCTGCTTATCAACGGCGCCCGCCAGGTGGGGAAGACCTATATCCTACGGCAGTTCGGCGCGGAGCAGTTTAAGAACGTGGTCTATGTCAATCTGGAAACCAATCTGACTGTGGCCTCCTACTTCAATGATAATATCTCCCCTGAGCGTCTGCTCCGCTATCTGGAGGCATCCACCGGGGAGCGGATCATTGCCGGGGAGACCCTTATCATTTTTGATGAGATACAATCCTGTGAACGGGCGCTGACCTCCCTGAAATATTTCTGTGAGGAGGCCCCGGAATTTCATGTCGCGGCGGCGGGCAGTCTGCTGGGAGTGGCCATCAACCGCCAGCGCTATTCCTTCCCGGTAGGTAAGGTGGAGACCATCACCCTTTATCCACTGGATTTCGAGGAGTACCTTTGGGCCAGAGGAAAGGAACTGCTGTGTGAGGAGATACGCTCCGCCTTTGCGCGGATGATGCCCCTCCCCGACGCGCTTCACCAGGAGGCACTGGAGCTATACCGGGAGTATCTGGTGATCGGGGGGATGCCGGCTGCTATCAATACCTTTCTGGAACACAACAGCTTTCTGGATGTGTCCCTGGTGCAAAGCGGTATTCTGGATAACTATATTGCCGATATGGCGAAATACGCCTCCAACTCCGACAGCGTAAAGATCCGGGCCTGTTATAACTCTATCCCCGCCCAACTGGCGAAGGATAACAGGAAATTTCAGTACTTTGGGGATTCCATTGAATGGCTGAACCTGGCCGGTGTGGTTTTGGAATGCCACCGTATCGACCACGCCATAGAACCCATTGCCGTCCACGCCGATCTGTCCGCCTTTAAGCTCTATATGGGCGATGTGGGCTTGCTCACCATGAAGTCCGGCATCTCCCAGCAGACCGTCCTCTCCGGCGAAGGAAACACCTTCATGGGCGCCGTTACGGAAAACTATGTGGCACAGCAGTTGGCCGCCAAGGGATACCCGCTCTATTATTGGGAAAGCGCCAGCACCGCCGAGCTGGACTTCGTTTTGCAGAAGGAAGGGCAGATCGTTGGCGTAGAGGTCAAAAAGGGTGAGCATGTCCGTTCCCGCAGCCTGAGCGTATTTGTCAAAGCCTACGCTCCCGCCTATTCCATCCGCTTTTCCACCAAGAATTTTGGAGAGGCGGATGGGCTAAAGTCCATCCCACTGTACGCGGCATTTTGTATTTGATGTGTTCAAAAGCCCCCCAAAATAGAAAAGCGCCCCTGCCATCCGTCAGGATAGCAGGGGCGCTTTTCTTTGCCCTTGAAGCGTTTTGGCTTTCAAAACCGCGTAATTATACCATTATAAAATATAGTAAAAAGTTTTGCGTTATCATGCACACGTAAGGCGGAGGGGAGCGATCCCCGAGACGCCAAATAAAAAAGGAGGAATATCCTATGAAGAACCTGAAGCGGGTCCTCAGCCTGGGTCTGGCCTCCGTCATGCTCCTGGGCATGATGGTCGTGGGCGCCAGCGCGAAGGACTTCACGGACGCGGAGGACATTGTCCATACCGAGGCCGTAGAAACCATGGTGGCTCTGAAGGTCATCAATGGCAAGGAGGACGGCAGCTATTTCGATCCCAAGGGTAGCGTTACCCGCGGCGAGATGGCTAAGATGATCGCCGTCCTGATGAACGGCGGCAGCGAGGCCAACACCGGCGTGAAGAGCACTCCCAGCTTTACCGACATCGGCGGCCACTGGGCCGAAGGCTGGATCGAGTACTGCGCCGACATGAAGATCATCAATGGCCGCGGCGACGGCTCCTTCGATCCCAACGGCAACGTGACCGGCGTTGAGGCTCTGAAGATGGTCCTGACCGCCCTGGGCTACGACGCCGAGGCTTATCACCTCGTCGGCGCTTCCTGGGCTGCTCAGACTCTGGAGCGTGCCCGCAACACTGGCAACGTGAAGCTGATCGAGGGTCTGGACAGCGTCGTTATGACCGCTCCCGCCACCCGCGACACCGCCGCCCAGATGATCTGGAACGGCCTGCAGGCTTACGTGGTCACCACCACCCCCGACCAGAACACCAACAACGGTGAGGTCACCTGGAACT
>CAJTLK010000026.1:7047-21853 GCA_910577415.1 uncultured Oscillospiraceae bacterium | reverse complement strand
AAGGGTGCCCGTATCCGGCAGGAGATCGCCATAGCGGCAAAGGAATGTATGCGCCATGAGGGGGTCAGGGGGTTTCTGGTCAGCCACGGCTCCTCCACAGTCCCTCAGGAGTATGTCCGGGCCATCAATGCCATGGGGGGAAAGCTGGAAAACGCCTTTGGCATTGAGGTGGAGCAGCTTGCGCGGATCGCCCGGCTGGGGATCAGCAAGATCAATGTGGATACCGACCTCAGGCTTGCCTGTACCAGAAATATTCTCAAGCTGTTTCAGGATCGGCCAGAGTTGACCGAAAGCGCCGGCGCAGGTCAGGTTTACCGGGACTGGAAGGCTAGGCCTCAGAATGTGGACCCTCGCAGCTATGTAGGGTCGATCCGGGATGCGGTCATTTATGGAAAGGATATGGGCGAAGACGTGGCGCGGATCCAGGACTGTATTCAAAGAGGCACGATGTCCGCCATAGCCCCGCTTTTGGTACAGTTTGGCAGCTATCGCCACAGCGGCGACGTGGAGATCGTTACCTGTGAGCAAATGGCGGAGTGGTATAGGAAGGAAGGACTCTGAGCATGAAGCATATATTTCTGAACCTGAAGCGGTTTGATATCCCGGTGGAGCTAGGGGGAGTAAACCGGCTGTCGCCCGTAGGAGAGTGGGGCGCCAACATTGTTCACCGCAGTGAGGGCGGCCTTTCCGGCTATGACCCCCGGCAGGTGGAGTTTGTGGACTTTTTTCCGGAGGCCCATATTTTAGGGGCGGCCCAGGCGAGAGGAGAGCATAGTCCCATCCGGCTCGGCTGCCAGGGCGTTTTTCGGGCAGATACCTCGGTGAGGGGCAATTTTGGAGCCTTTACTACCAACCGTCCCGCCCATGCTGCCGCTGCTCTGGGCTGTGAGTGGACCCTCATCGGCCACTGTGAGGAGCGAAACGATAAAGCGGGGGTCCTGGCTGAGGCCGGGGTGAGCGACACCGCCGCCGTAAACCGTATTTTGAACGCTGAGATCAAAGCGGCGCAAGCCGCCGGTCTCAGGGTGCTCTACTGTGTGGGCGAGACCGAAGCTGAGCAACCCTGCTGGCAGCAGGTGCTGGGGGAAGCTCTTTCCATCGGCCTGGACGACGTAGACCTTTCTAAGATAGTCATCGCCTATGAGCCGATCTGGAGCATCGGCCCGGGCAAGACCCCGGCGGACCGCCCTTATATCGAGAAGATCGCCCGCTTCCTCAAAAAAGGGACCGGGGACGTTGATGTGGTGTATGGAGGCGGTCTGAAGGCGGACAATGCCGCCATGCTGGCCTCAATCCCTGAGGTGGACGGCGGACTCATCGCCCTGACCCGTTTCTCCGGAGAGATCGGTTTTTACCCGGAGGAGTACCTGGAGATCATTCGACTTTACATGGAGGAAATTTGATGAAGTTACAGTTTGAGTATGGCAATGGGCTGATGAGCGCCCAGCTGCCTGACAGTACCGATATTTTTATTCCCGGTGAGACGGTGCCCGATCCTCCCTGCCTGGAGCAGAGCTGGGAGAACCTGTACGCCAAGACCCTGGAGAGTATCCGGAATCCCATTGGGATGCCGCCTCTGCGTGAGCTTGCCCACAGGGGCAGCAAAGCGGTCATTATCATCCCCGACATCGTCAAGGGCGGCAATCAGCCCACCAGCCACCGGAAGGTGGCCATCCGGGCCTGCCTGGATGAGCTTTACAGTGTGGGGGTGGAGAAAAAGGACGTGCTGCTCCTCTTCTCCAACGGCCTCCACCCCAGGGCCACGGTGAAGGAGATGAAGACCATTCTGGGGGAGGAGCTGTTCCAGGAGTTCTATCCCTCCGGCCAGATCACCAGCCATGACAGCGAGGACTATGACCACCTGGTGGACCTGGGCTTCACCCCCCAGGGCGACCATGTCATCATGAACAAGTATGTCTATGACGCCGATGTGGCCATCCTCATCGGCCACACCCAGGGCAACCCCTACGGGGGCTATTCGGGAGGCTATAAGCACTGCGCCACGGGGATCACCCACTGGCGGAGCATCGGCGCACACCATGTCCCCCAGGTCATGCACCGGCCCGACTTTGTCCCGGTATCCACCAGCAGTCTGATGCGGGATAAGTTCGACCAGCAGGGGATGTTCATGGAGGAGAAGATGGGCAAGAAGTTCTTCTGCTGTGACGCGGTACTGGATACCGCCTCCCGCCAGATCGAGATCCACTCCGGCTGGGCGAAGGAGATGCAGCCCATCGCATGGAAGACGGCGGACAGGCGCACCTATGTCCACTGGGCGGAGAAGAAGTATGACATCGTGGTCTTCGGCATGCCCACCAACTTTCACTACGGAGACGGCATGGGCACCAACCCTATTCAGATGATGCAGGCCCTCTCGGCCCAGGTCATCCGCCATAAGCGTATTCTCAGCGACCACTGTGTGTTCATTGTTTCCTCCATCTGCGACGGCTGGTTCCACGAGGAGCGCTGGCCGTATCTGCGGGAACTCTACGAGCTGTTCCAGCATGACTCCATGAACATTTTGCCGGACATGAACCGGTACGGAGAGTATTTCGCCACGAAGGAGGAGTATATCCGCAAGTACCGCTTTGCCAACGCCTTCCACCCCTTCCACGGCTTTTCCATGATGAGCTGCGGGCACCTGGCGGAGGAGCACACCAGCGCCATCTACATTGTGGGGGCGCGGGAGCCGGGGATCGCCAGGGGGATGGGGCTGAAGACGAGGGCCACCTTTGAGGAGGCTTTGGAGGACGCGAAGCGGAAGTTCACCGGTCCCGCCCCCAACATTCTTGCCCTGCCGCGAACCTTCACCACCACCGCCGTCCACCTGTGCATGAAGGACCCTGGCGAGAACAGCCATTACCGGGACGGCGCCCCCGCCCATCCCTGCGGCGGTTAAGGTCATGTACTTCGTATTGCTGCTGGTGAGCTTTTGCGCCAGCGCGGTGGGGGCGGTGTGCGGGATCGGCGGTGGCGTTATCATCAAACCGCTCCTGGATGCCCTGGGGGTTGCCGGGGTATCCACTATCAGCTTTTTGTCCGGGTGTACGGTACTCAGTATGAGCTGCTATTCCGTGGGCAAGGCTATGTTGGCCGGGGAGAGGGACATTGAGGGCCGGACCGGCACGCCCCTGGCCCTTGGGGCGGCAGTGGGCGGTGTGGCCGGTAAAGCGCTGTTCAGCCTTCTGCGGAGCATGGCCGCCCAGCCGGAACGGGTGGGCGGTTATCAGTCGATCTGTCTGGCGCTGGTCACTTTGGCTACCCTGCTCTATACTGTTTTTCAGTCCGGGATCAAGACTCGCCGGGTGGAGAGCCGGGCAGCCTGTGCCGTTATTGGCCTGCTGCTGGGAGTGATGTCCAGCTTTCTGGGGATCGGCGGAGGTCCCATCAATCTGGTGGTACTATATTATTTCTTTTCCATGTCCACCAAAACGGCGGCCCGAAACAGCCTGTATATCATTTTTGTCTCCCAGGCCGCCAGCTTGCTCACCACTCTATTTACCCACAGTGTGCCCGCGTTTGAGCCGCTCTGGTTGGTAGTTATGGCAGGGGGCGGTATCCTGGGAGGTGTGGCGGGCAGAGCGCTGAATCGGAAACTGAGCGAGGGTCAGGTGGCGTTGCTGTTTCAGTGTCTCATTCTGACCATTATCGGCGTTAGCTGCTATAACGCGGTGCGCTATTTAATATGACTGGGGGAAACCTTATGAGAAAGGTCGTATTGGCCGCTGTAGGAAAACTGGAGTATCAGGAGGCCCCTATCCCCGAGCTCAGACCGGGCTGGGTGCGGGTCAGGATACTCCGCTGTGGACTGTGCGGCACCGACGTCCACAATTACTATAAAGAGACGATCTTTGGAAAAGACGCCTACCCTTTTAACATGGGCCATGAGGTCTGCGGCATGGTAGACGGCGTGGGGGAAGGGGTCTGTGACCTCGCCGTGGGCGACAAGGTGGTGGTCGATCCCATCTGGAGCTGTGGGGCATGCAGACTCTGCCACATGGGGCAGGCAAATCACTGTGAGCACAAAACGACCATTGGGCTGATGGGTCCCAGTGGAAATTCAGAATATACCCTGGCTCCGGCCAGCGCTGTGGTCAGGACCGACCCGGAAGGAGACCCGGACCTGTTGGTCTTTACCGAACCTGTAGCCACGGTGCTGTACGGGCTGGATAAACTGAAGATAGACGCCACTCACGATGTGCTGATCGTAGGGGCCGGAGCTATCGGACTGATCTTTCTGCAAATATTGAAGAACGCTCAACTCCACAGCCTGACTGTGGCAGATGTGATGGAGGATAAGCTGGCCTTTGCAAAAGTGCTGGGGGCGGACCGGGTGGTCAACACCGCCGTGCATACGGATGAGAGAAAGTATGATGTTATCATTGACTGCACCGGTTCAGCCAAAGTAGTGGAGGAGGATTTTAAAAGGGTACGTGCCGGAGCGCAGGTATTGATTTTCGGCGTTTGCCCCATTGACTCTACGATCACGCTCAAGCCCTTTGACGTCTATAACAACGACCTGTCCATTTATGCCTCCTACACCTTGACGCCCAGCGCTTTTCAGCGCGCCCTGCATTTGATTGAGAGCGGACGCATCGATGTGAGGGCTTTGCTGGCGGGGGTCTATCCGGTGGGACGGCTGGAGGAGTGTATCCAGGCGGTGAAGGCCGGAAAAGTAAACGGAAAGATCGTCATTGATACCACCCGGATGTTCTGAACAAAGGGACCAGTTGCAAAATGCGATCTTGGCCCAAAGCCCAAAACAACAGAAAAAAGTTACGGAGACCTGCAAACCCAGCAGGTCTCCGTAATTTTTGTTGCAAGCCAATTTTCAAATCTTCTATTTTGTAACAGGCCCTCAGAGAAATTCATTCCAAAGTACGATCTGCCCGGCACTCAAGCTCTGAGGCACGTCAATGACCCGCTGATTGCTGGAGCCCCGGAAGCGGAGGCGGATGTCCTTCAGCTTCTCCACGAATCGACCATCCACCAGTACGTCCAACAGAGAGAGCATCTCGTCTGTCACCTCGCAGCGGCACCGGGCGGGAACAGCCCCGGTCAGCTCCTCCCAGGTGAAGCCGGAGTAGACCCAGACGGTCTTTTCCGGCCTTTCCCGGCGCACACGCCTCAAAAAGGGGAGCAGACCCCGTTGGTTTTCCGGCTCAAAAGGCTCGCCTCCCAGCAGGGTCAGTCCGGCCACAAAATCCGGGGCGAGCTGCGTTAAAAGCTCCGTTTCCGTTTCGGCGGTGAAGGGCATGCCGTAGTCAAAGTCCCAGGTCTCGGGCTGGAAGCAGTTGGGACAGTGGTTCCGGCAGCCCGAAACAAAGAGTGTCACGCGGACGCCGATCCCGTCGGCAATGTCCCTGGGCTTGATGTTGCAGTAATTCATATCGAACCTCCTAAGGTAAAAGAGACTTTGCCAGGGCGGTGAGCTGAGGCCATACCAGGCTGAGGGCGCACAGGGCCAGGGAGGTCGCCATTACCACATCAACGACCCTGCGGTGACGGGAGAGCAGTTTTGAAAGGGCGGCTCCGGCAAAAAGCCATACCAGATTTGCTATGGGGCCGGTGAAGGGCAGGAACAGCCCCACCGCCAATAAGGCCCAAAAGGAGCGGCTGTAGGGCAGTACATAGGACCCTAAAGCCGTCAGGCAGAAGATCATGATCTTCACGTTGGTCAGCTGCACCAGCAGCCCCCGGCGGAAGCTGGGCGCGTCGCCCTCCTGAAGCTCAATGTCGCCGGAGGAGCGTAGCATATGAAGGGCCATCCACAGGATGTAGGCGGCGCCGACCCAGGAGAAAAGAAGTACATAGTCGTTCAGGAAGGTTCCCAGAAAGTAAGTGACAAGCACGGAGGCCATGGAGACCAGAAAAAAGCCGGTGAACAGCCCACGCCACTGGCGCAGGGCGGCGCGCCTGCCGTAACACAGAGAGGCGGACAGAGAGCACAGGTTGGCGGGGCCGGGGGTAATGGCGCCAATGTAGCAGTAAGCCAGAAAGGAAGGGAGAATGGACGGAGGCATAATGGCAAGACTCCTTGAAAATAAGTAAGGAAAAAGCAGGGGCGGGTGTTGGCCCGCCCCTGCTGGTTTTTACAGGTGCAATACCCGATCCTTGATCTCCTGGGTCCTGCCCTGGTTCCAGAACTGGGTACCGATGTAGCCGCAGGTGCGCCGGGCCACGTTCATCTTGTCCTGGTCCCGGTTCTTGCAGTGGGGGCACTCCCATACCAGCTTGCCGTCGTCCTCGACGATCTGGATCTCTCCGTCGTAGCCGCACACCTGGCAGTAGTCGCTCTTAGTGTTCAGCTCGGCGTACATGATGTTGTCGTAGATGAACTGCATCAGGCTCAGCACGGCAGGGAGGTTGTCCTGCATATTGGGGACCTCCACGTAGCTGATGGCGCCGCCGGGGGAGAGTTTCTGGAACTTGGACTCAAAGGCCAGCTTGGAGAATGCGTCGATCTCCTCGGTGACGTGGATGTGGTAAGAGTTGGTGATATAGGCCCGGTCAGTGACGCCGGGGATAAGGCCAAAGCGCTTTTGCAGACACTTGGCAAAGCGGTAGGTGGTGGACTCCAGGGGGGTGCCATAGAGGGAGAAGTCGATGTTGGAGTCGGCCTTCCACTTGGCGCACATGTCGTTCATGTGCTGCATGACCTCCAGGGCAAAGGGAGTGCCCTTCTCCGGCTCGGTGTGGCTCTCGCCGGTCATGTACTTCACGCACTCGTAGAGGCCGGCGTAGCCAAGGGAGATGGTGGAGTAGCCGCCGTAGAGCAGCTTGTCGATGGGTTCGCCCTTCTTCAGCCGGGCCAGGGCGCCGTCCTGCCAGAGGATGGGGGCGGCGTCGGAGAGGGTGCCCTTGAGCCGCTCGTGGCGGCAGAGCAGGGCGCGGTGGCACAGCTCCAGCCGCTCGTCAAAGATCTTCCAGAATTCGTCCATATCCCCTTGGGAAGACAGGGCCACGTCCACCAGGTTGATGGTGCACACGCCCTGGTTGAAGCGCCCATAATACTTGTGCTTGCCGGGGACATAGTTCTTGGCGTTGGCGATGTTGCCCACCCCGGCGTCGGTGAACCGGTCAGGGGTGAGGAAGCTCCGGCAGCCCATGCAGACATAGGTGTCGCCCTTGTCCCGGAGCATGATCTTCTCGGAGATGTAGTCGGGGACCATCCGCTTGGCAGTGCACTTGGCGGCAAGCTCGGTGAGGTGCCAGTAGGGGGTGCCTTCCTTGACGTTGTCCTCCTCCAGCACGTAGATGAGCTTGGGGAAGGCGGGGGTGACATAGACCCCGGCCTCATTCTTGACGCCCTTGTAGCGCTGGAGCAGGGTCTCCTCGATGATGAGGGCCAGGTCGTGCTTCTCCTGCTCGCTCCTGGCCTCGCCCAGGTACATGAATACGGTGATAAAGGGAGCCTGACCGTTGGTGGTCATCAGTGTGACCACCTGGTACTGGATGGTTTGAACGCCCCGGCGAATTTCCTCCAGAAGACGGTTTTCCACGATCTGGGAAATGGCGTCCTCGTCCACCTCATGGTTCAGAATTTTGCACTCGTCGATCACGTCCCGGCGAATTTTCTGCCGGGAGATGTCTACGAAGGGGGCCAGATGGGAAAGAGAGATGGATTGTCCACCGTACTGATTGGAGGCCACCTGGGCAATGATCTGGGTGGCGATGTTGCAGGCCGTGGAGAAGGAGTGGGGCTTCTCGATCATGGTGCCCGAAATGACAGTGCCGTTTTGGAGCATGTCCTCCAGGTTCACCAGGTCGCAGTTGTGCATGTGCTGGGCAAAGTAGTCCATGTCGTGGAAGTGGATGATGCCCTGCTCGTGGGCCTCCACGATATCAGGCGGCAGCAGGACGCGGCGGGTCAGGTCCTTGGAGACCTCTCCGGCCATATAGTCCCGCTGGACGGCGTTGACCTTGGGGTCCTTGTTGGCATTCTCCTGCTTGACCTCCTCATTATTGGACTCGATGAGGGTCAAGATTTGCTCGTCAGTGGTGTTGGCGGCCCGGGCCAGGGAACGGGTGTACCGGTAGCGGATATACCGCTTGGCGGTCTCATAGGCCCCCTCCCTCATGATCTCGGTCTCCACCAACTCTTGGATCTCCTCCACGTTGAGGGTGCGGCCAATTTTGGTGCAATGATCCTCAATGCGGTCACAGATGGCCCGGATCTGACCGGGGGTCAGCTCCCGGGCGCCGGTGGTGGCGGCGTTGGCCTTGGCCACGGCGGCAAAAATCTTTTCGGAGTCAAAAACGACCTCTTGGCCACTGCGCTTGATGATCTTCATTGGTGGATGTCTCCTCTCTCTTTATATAAATTATATAAATAAAAAATATTCCGTATGTCAATTGGATGACATAATGTGGCGGCGAGTATCCCAAGTATACTCTATGTTGGGGAGGAATGCAAGAGGAATTTACAAGATATTGTGCACAAATTTTATCTGGATATCTAAATGTAGTGGGCGAGAGGAAGAGCGGGAAGGTGCGGAAAAGCCGGGATTTTGGCGGGATTTGGGAACGGAAAAGGAAAAGTTTGGCGTCAAAGGGGGGCGGGGGGAGCAGCTCTGGGTTGACTTTTTTTCTTACTCGCGTATCATAGGGGGTACTTGGAGCAAAGGAGAGAGAGGCATGAAGCGAGAAAATTTTGGCTCCCGGCTGGGGTTCCTACTGGTAAGCGCCGGGTGCGCCATCGGGATCGGCAATGTGTGGAAGTTCCCCTACGTTACCGGGGAGAACGGCGGCGGGGTATTTGTACTGTTTTATCTGCTGTTTCTGGTGATCATGGGAGTTCCGGTGCTCACTATGGAGTTGGCGGTGGGACGGGCCAGCCGCAGAAGCGCGGTGCAGGGGTATCAGGCTTTGGAGCCGGCAGGCTCCAAGTGGCACATCCACGGCTGGTTCTGTATCATTGGGTGCTACCTTCTCATGATGTACTACACCACCGTGTCTGGCTGGATGCTGGGCTATTTTTTCAAATTTGCCGGGGGCACCTTTGGCGGGATGACATCCGAGGCGGTGGACGGGGTGTTTTCCGCCATGCTCTCCAACCCCGGAGAGATGACCGTCTGGATGGCGGTGACGGTGATCGCGGGCTTCCTGGTGTGCTCTCTGGGCCTACAGGGAGGTCTGGAGCGTGTCACCAAGTGGATGATGCTGGGGCTGCTGGGGCTTATTGTAGTGCTGGCCGTCCACAGCCTTACCCTCCCTGGGGCGGCGGAGGGAGTCAAGTTCTACCTGCTGCCCGACTTTGGCCGGGCGGTGGAGCAGGGGCTGGGGAAGGTCATTACCGCCGCCATGAACCAGGCGTTCTTTACCCTGAGCCTGGGCATTGCCGCCATGGAGATCTTCGGTAGCTATATGAGCCGGGACAACTCCTTGGCCGGAGAGGCGGTGCGGATCTGCGGCCTGGACACTTTTGTGGCCGTGATGAGCGGGCTTATTATTTTTCCCGCCTGCTTCTCCTTCGGAGTGACCCCGGACGCGGGACCCTCCCTTATCTTTGTCACTCTGCCCAAGGTATTCACCGGCATGGCCGGAGGTCGGTTGTGGGGGTCCCTGTTCTTCCTGTTTATGTCCTTCGCCAGCTTTTCTACGGTGATCGCCGTATTTGAAAATTTGCTGGCAGGGTGCATCGACAACTTTGGCTGGAGCCGGAAAAAGGCGGCGGTGGTCAATGGTGTATTTCTGTTTTTGGACAGTATGCCCTGCGTGCTGGGGTACAATGTGTGGTATTTCAAGGCCACTCTGCCCAACGGCAGTATAGGCCAGGTGCTGGATGTTGAGGACTTTTTGGTGTCCAACCTGCTGCTGCCTCTGGGTTCCCTGGTGTATCTGCTGTTCTGCGTGAGCAGATGGGGCTGGGGCTTTGACAACTACCTGGCCGAGGCCAACGAGGGGAAGGGTTTGAAGATGTCCCGGAGGCTGAAGGTCTATTTGCAATTCATCCTACCGGTGCTGATCTTGGTGATCTTGGTGCAGGGGCTGATCCCGGCAAAGGGATAAGAGTAAAAGAAGGCCACGCTGTACAAAGTACAGTGCGGCCTCAGCCCATCCAAAATCCTTGCGCCGTTGATGCTCAACTATACGTTCTTTAATAGAAAAAGAGAGGGCCATCGGCCCTCTCTTTTTGATAATGAGTAGAGGTCAGAGAGTCCACTGAGACTGGTCGGTGTGAAGGAACTTGTGGGCCTTATGGGACAGTGGGGCTTCCATAAAGTCCTTGTAAAGGGCCAGGACAGCGGGGTTTTCATGAGAGAAGCGCATGGGATTACCCTTGTCCAGGGCGTACAGACGCTCCCCCCGCTCTCCTGCCAGCTCCTGCCCATCGCAGATGGGTTGTCCGCCGCCGCCGGCGCAGCCGCCGGGGCAGGCCATGACCTCCACAAAGTCATAGTGGACCTCGCCGGCGCGGAGGGCCTCCAGCAGCTTACGGGCATTGCCCAGACCGCTGGTCACTGCCACCTTTAGCTTGATCGAACCGATTTGATAGGAGGCATCCTTCCAGCCCTGGAGGCCCCGTACTTCGGTGAAGGCGTCGGCATCTGGGTTTTTACCGGTGAGGAGGAAGTGAGCTGAGCGCAGAGCGGCCTCCATCACGCCACCGGTGGCGCCAAAGATGACCCCGGCGCCGGTAGCGGTGCCCAGGGGCTGGTCAAAGTCTTCCTCGGGAAGGGAGGATACGTCCACCCCTTGGAGCAAACGGCCCAACTCACGGGTGGTAAGGACCAGGTCCACGTCCTTTTCGGCGGCGTCATTAACCTCGGGCACATCACACTCGTACTTTTTGGCGGAGCAGGGCATGATGGAAATGCAGAAGAGTTTGTCTGGCTCCACGCCCAGGAGCTGGGCATAGTAGCTTTTGACTACCGCGCCGAACATTTGCTGGGGGGACTTGGCAGTGGAGAGCTCTCCAACCATATCGGGGTACTCCAGCTTCAAAAAGCGCACCCAGCCGGGACAACAGGAGGTAAACATGGGTCCCTGCTTTCCCTCCTTGATCCGTTCTACCAGCTCGCTGCCCTCCTCCATAATGGTGAGGTCGGCGGAGAAATCGGTATCAAAGACATAGTCCACACCCAAAGAACGAATGGCGGAGACCATGCGTTTCTCGGTGGCCAGCTCCGGGGGAAGACCCACAGCGTCGCCCCAGGCGGCGCGGACGGCGGGAGCCACCTGGACGATGGTGAGCTTATCCGGGTCGGCGATGGCCTTGAGGGCCTTTTTGGTGTCATCCCGGGCGGAGAGGGCGCCTACGGGGCAATGGGTGATGCATTGGCCGCACAGGGCGCAGTTAACGTCCTTGATGTCCAAACCGCCCCGCACCTCCACCTGGGAAAGGCGGCCTGTGCCATTGAAGGCCCAGACGCCCAAACCCTGAACCTTTTCGCACACATTGACGCAGCGCAGACATTGGACGCATTTGCCAGCGTCCCGAATGAGGGGAAAGCCCTTGTCCCAGCGGAAAGGAAGGGCCTTGTTGTCAAAGGGGTCATCCAGCAGATTCAGCTCCCGGCACACCCGCTGAAGGGCACAGTTGCCCTCCCGCACACAGGTGGCGCAGGAGACGTTGTGCTGGGAGAGAATGAGCTGGACGTTGATCCGCCGGGCACGAAGGACCCGGGGGGAGGCGGTGTGGACCACCATGCCCTCCTCCACGGCGGTGTTGCAGGCGGCGTTGAGCTTTTCGTTGCCCTCCACTTCCACCACACAGACCCGGCAGGCGGCGATCTCGTTGAGGTCCTTTAAGTAGCAAAGGGTGGGGATGTGAACGCCCACCTGGCGGGCGGCCTCTAGAATGGTGGTGCCCGCGGGTACTGATACCGCCTTGCCGTCGATGGTCAGGTTTACCATTTTGTATTCCTCCCTCCCCGGAATGAGCCAAAGCCGTAATGGTCGCAGCGCAGACAACGGGAGCATTCCTGCATGGCGGCCTGACGGGTCATACCCTCCTCTGCCAGTTCAAAATCGCAGGCACGTTCGGCAGCGGGACGCTCGCCCAGAGTCACGCGGCCACAGGGGCCGGAGACGGCGCTTTGAGCGGGGGGGATCTCCACGTCCTGGGGTAGCTCGGTGTGGAAGCCCAGATAGGCGTCAATGTTGGCCGCGGCGGTCTTACCTGCCTCCACGGCGCGGATAACGGTGGACGGGCCGCTGGCACAGTCGCCGCCGGCAAAGACGCCCTGGAAGACCATGCAGCCCTTGTCGCTGGAGATGTTCTCCCGGCGGGTAGGAATGCCATACTGGGCAAAGCCGGCGCTGTCCACCACCTGGCCGATGGCGGCGATGAGTACGTCACACTCGATACGCTCCTCCGGCTTATCCGAGGGCACGGGCTTGGGCCGGCCCTGGGCGTAAACGCCGGGGAGCTGGGGTTTGACAATGAGGGCGGAGACGGCGCCGTCGGCGTTCTTCTCTACCCGGACAGGGGCCATCATGGGGACGATCTCGCAGTTCTCCGCGATGGCCGCCTCCACCTCCTCCGCCAGGGCGGTCATATCGGCTTGACGGCGGCGGTAGACGCACTTGACGCTCTTTGCCCCCAGCCGTTTGGCGGTGCGGGTACAGTCCATAGCTACGTTGCCGCCGCCCACCACCACTACGCGCTTGCCGGTGAAATCGGGCTTGTGATCGTCTCCCATGGCACGGAGCAGCTCTACGGCGGAGAGGACGTTTTCGGCGTCCTCCCCCTCTACACCCAGCCCCCGGAAGGAGTGGGCGCCGATGGCAAGGTACACCGCGTCAAAATCCTTCTGGAGCTGCTGGTACAGCTCACCGGTGACGCTGACGCCGATCTTGACCTCCACCCCCGTGCTGAGGATGACGCCCACATCCCGGTCCAGGTAGTCGTCGGGCAGCCGATAGCGGGGAATGCCATAGCGCATCATACCGCCCAGGCGGTCACGCTGCTCATAAAGGGTCACTTGATGGCCCATAAGCTGTAAGTAATAGGCGGCGGTGAGACCGGAGGGGCCGCCGCCTACAACGGCGATCCGCTTTCCCGTGGAGGGGGCGCGGTCAGGAGCGGGCACGTCTCCGGCCCAGTCCACGGCAGCGCGTTTGATGCCCCGAATATTCACCGCGTCGTCCACCATGTTGCGTCGACAGGCCAGCTCGCAGGGGTGCTCACATACCAGAGCGCACACTGAGGGGAAGGGGTTGTCATAGCGGATGACCCGCACGGCGTCGGCATAGCGGCCATTTTTGACCAGAGCGATGTAGCCGGGAATGTCCACATGGGCGGGGCAGCCCGCCCGACAGGGAACGGAGTCAAATATGGCGGTGCAGCGGTTTTTCTCGATGTGGGAGACAAAATCCTCGTGGAAGGACTTGAGACACTGGGCCAGGCTTTCCGCCGCCGATGCGCCGATGGCGCAGTCGGCGCTGTCCCGAATGGCGGCGGTCAGGCGCTCTAGCCGGTCAATGTCCTCCGGGGCGCCTCGGCCCTCCAGAATACGTTCCATGATGGTGGCCGCCTGATCCAACCCTACCCGGCAGGGGACGCATTTTCCACAGCTCTGTGACGCACACAGCTTGAGAAAGGCGGCGCTCTGCTCCACAGGACAGTTGCCGTGGGGGGCCACGGAGCCGCGTCGGGCCAGGTCGGAGTAGAGTTGGGCGACGGTCTTTTCACGGTCACTGGGGTAGATGATCTGTAAACGATTCAATAGGACCGCTCCTTTCCTGTTTTTTACAAAATTGTGAAAAAATCACGAAACAACTCTCTCAATGAAGTATATCCGGCCAATAAGGTATAGTAATTACAAAAGCAGTATAGCACAACTTGGGGTGCGCGTACAGAAAAAATTGCGCAAAAGCGACAAAAAACCCCCATCCGTTCAGGATGGGGGTGATCGTGTGGAGAGGAGCCAGCAGCGGACCGAGAGATACCGCCGAAGCGCACAGTTCAACCTGCGCCCTCCGTGAGGAGGGCGACGTTGGCCCTCAAAGACGGCTCGCATGTTAACCTATTTCTATCCACGCTCCCCGCGAGGAGGGTGACCAGGTCGATCTCCAGCAGCGGCTCTCCGCCGATATTTCTACCCACGCCCTCAGCGAGGGGAGCGACACCGGGCCGCCCCGGTAGTTCTCAATAATGCTGTGTCCAAAAAGTCGGCGTCTACCAGACAGGAGTACAGCATCCGGGTGAAAAACATCCCGTCGGGGATGCTGACGCTCCTCGGCGGAAGGGGAGCGGCGGGGAGAGAAAGCTCTTGCTTCCAAACGGCATAGGATTCCAGCTTTCCAGATGCTGCCCGCTCCATCCGCCCGGAAAAAGTTCCCTGGTCGGGACTGTCTGCCCGACCACCTCCCCCATCCGGCAGACCGCCGTGATGACCAGCCACGGCGAAAGCCGCAAAGGGTTGGCCTTGCTGCCAGCACTCATAGGCCCCGGCGGTGGAGTGGTCTACCTTTTGGGGCGCGCCCCGAAGTCGGGCCTGAAAAGCGTCTGAATATTTTCCGATGTCATGTGCCATTCCGGCCAAACGGCCTTGACCTTCTGCGCCAAAGGCAGCTGCAAACTGGGCGCAGAGTTCCGCTGTCCCGGTCAAATGCTCTAAAACAGTCTGTTCCTGACTGTCCTCTGAAATGTGTGCGAGATAACGCGGAGCGGCCATAGGGATATCCCCTCCTGGTTGCAAATTTGGAACATGTATCCAATATACAGCAGTTTAACCGAAAAATCAAATAAAAAACGACATTTTATGGCAAAAAGAAACAAAGAAGCAAAAGTCTCAGGCTCATAAAACTGAGCCTGAGACTTTAAAAGAAAGGCGGTCATGTAAGTCCTTTTCAGTGG
>CAJTLK010000026.1:0-7037 GCA_910577415.1 uncultured Oscillospiraceae bacterium | reverse complement strand
GATGGACAACAGTTACGTCGGGGGGGCCAGGAGGAGGGGCTGGAGCTGCTCGCCGTTCAGGGCGGCGGCTACGGTGTCGGGCACAAGGGAAAAGTCGGCCACCAAGGAGGTGGGTTTCCCCTGGGGATCATCCTGACGGAAGGGGACGAAGTAGACGTGCTTTTTGTCCATCAGTACACCAATGCTTTTGGCGGAGGAGGCCAGGGCGTCGTTGGTGGAGACGGCGATAATGAGGGGGCGGCCATTGCGGAGATGGGCCTTGGCGGCCAGAGTGACGGTGGAATCGGCGATGCCGGAGGCAAGCTTACCCAGGGTGTTGCCGGTGCAGGGACAGATGACCAAAGCGTCCAGCAGCTTTTTGGGGCCAAGGGGTTCGGCTTTGACCAGGGAATCAATGACCCGCTTGTCGCAGATACGCTCCATCTCCCGGAGCCAGTCATGGGCGGCGCCGAAGCGTGTATCCAGAGCCGCGGAGTTTTCCGAGACGATGGGCGTTACGTCGCCAAAGCGGGCTTTGACGGCTTCCAGGGCGTCCATGGCTTTATGAAAAGTACAGAAAGAGCCGCAAAAGGCAAAGCCTACGCGGCAGGAGGGGTCGTTCATGTAGTCACACTCCTAACTCAGTGAGAATGTTATAGATAGCGGCCTTGATCGCCAGAGCGGCGGTGACCGGGGCCACCTTGCCGGGGAGGGAAAGGGCCTGGATGGCTTTGACGCCCAACTCCTCGGCGGCGGCGAAGTCTACCCCGCCGGGGGCGGAGGCCAGGTCAATGACCAGGCAGCCCGGCTTTAGGTCCTCCAGCTCCTCCCGGCCCATCAGAAGGGCGGGGGCGGTGTTGATGACGAGATCATAGGAGCACATCCAGCCCCGCAGCTCATCGGTGCGTTCGGCAGTGCAGCCCCAGACTTCTGCCCAGGCCAGATCGGAGAAGCGACGGGCGGCCACGGTGACTTTGGAGCCAAGACCTCGCAGCTGCTGGGCTAAGACCCTGCTCAACCGTCCCGCGCCGATGAGGAGCACACGGGCGCCATGAAGGGTAATGGGCAGCTCCTCCATGGCGATTTGGATGGCCCCTTCTCCGGTGGGGACGGCGTTGGCTACGGCCAGCTCCTCCCGGACAAAGTAGTCTATCAAACGCAGTCTCCTCGCCTGAGCCGCCCGCTCCAGCTCTGGCGAGACCCTGCCCGCGCAGCATAGCTGGCCGGGGGCGAGGGCGTCCAGTACATGCTCCAGGACGGGAGGCTCAGATGCCAAAGGGGCGTTGAGAAGCTCTCCACTGTGGGCGGGGAGAGGAAGAATGACGCAGTCGGCGTTGTCAATGCTGTTTAAAGTGTTGGAGGGACAAACGGCTTTTGGTCCCAGGGCATAAGTATGTACCGTGTGGCCGTCCCCGACCAGGGCCTGGGCCAGGGCAAGACAGCGGGGGTCTCCGCCGACGACCCAAAAATGGAGCGGTTGACGCATGGGCGATCCCTCCCTTTTCTGTTCTGAAACAGTATATGAGATGCAAAGGGAAGGGGTGAAAAAGCCGGGGGCGCCAAAAGGCGCTCCCGGCGGAAAAGTTCGTTTTTGTTTCATATACGGTCAGCGGGCTGCCGCCAGTGGTGAAGTCGGTTCGGGAAAAAGACTGGGGGCAACGGTCCGATATGCCGCCATCACCTGGGGCAAAACGCTTTCCAGTTGGTACTGTTCGCTGTCCAGTCGGGCCTGATGCCCTAACTCGGTGGCCAGGGGTTTGTTCTCCTTTAAAAGTCGGATCTTTTCAGCACAGACATGGACGTCGCCATAGGGAAAAAGGAAGCCGTTGACGCCGTCCCGGATAAGGTCGGCGTGACCCTTGACAGCAGTAACCGCCACGGGCAGAGAGGAGCGCATGGCCTCCATTACATTAAAGGGCAGGCCCTCGCTGCGGCTGGAGGATACGGCGCAGTCGGCGGCGGCGTACCAGGGGGCCATCCTCTCCACGTTGCCAGGGAAACGGACGCGGTGTTCTATCTCCAGGCGGTGGGCCAAAGCCTTGCACGTATCCAGTAAGATACCGTCTCCCGGTAAGAGGAGAAAGACGTCCTCCGGCAGCAGGGTCAGAGCGTGAAGAAGGGTGGCCTGGCTTTTACGGGACGAGAACTCGGCAGGGTAGAGAAGGGCAAAAGCGTCCTCCGGCACATTTAGTTCAGCGCGCAGCAATTCCCCCGCTGTTGGGGGACAGGCGTCCAGAGCGGTAAAATCCACCCCCATGCCGGGGATGGGGAGAATGGTCTTGCCCAGACGGTGTTTTCGCGCGATGGCAAGATCGGTGGCGTTCATGGTGAGGAGCAGGTCGGTGCGGTGGGCGGTGAGGCGCTCCGCCTCCAGGAAAAGCGCACGCTTGAGGGCGGGGGTGTCGTCATCAAAAAGATAGCCGTGACAGGTGTTTACTACCTTGGCCTCTGATCCCCGGGCGGCCAGGCGGGTGAAGAAGGCGGCCAGGGAGGTGTGGGTGGAAATAAGGGTATAGCCCTCGGTCTTCAGTTCCCGCCGCAGCAGAGCCGCCGCCCTAAAATTGGCCGGAGCGGTAATGGATTTCTCCAAGGGCAGATGGATGACGCGGCGGCACTCGAGGATGTCCATGGGCGCTCCGCCGCAGGCGGCGTCCACTGTCCAGCCCATTTCCAAGAAGGCGCGGAGGTAGGGACGGTGAAAGCGGATGATATGAGAATATGTAGAAGCGGTGAACAGGATCTTTTTTTCCATGCCGTCCTCCTTTGGGACAACGTCCATGACCATATCTGCGAGGTCATCTGCAAATATTATAAAGCGGAAAAATGTCCGGGGCAAGAGGGAAACGCCGGAAACGGGGAAAAGTATTGGCGGGGTGTCCCTTAAATTGACAAGCCTTGCTACAGTTGATATAATATTTAATCTAATAGTTTTGCCTGGGCAGAGCTGAAGCGGCAGAGAGAAAGAGAGGAACGGGCCATGATCCGGGAAAATCAACGGCTGCTGAACCATCTGAATATGGCTCTGGATGCCCTGATGGTTTTCCTGTCTCTGCCTCTGGGCTTTTGGGTGCGGTTCAACCTGTTCCCGGGAGAGCCTTCGGTGCCGCTTCGGTACTATGTCATGGCCGCACTGATCCTGGCCCCCCTCCATGTGCTCCTCTATGCCTTTTTGGGCCTTTACGAATCGGTCCGAAAAAAGCGGCTCTATCAGGACCTGGGGATGCTCTTTTGGGGCAACGCCCTGGGCTTTGTCCTGTTTCAGATGGCCCTGTTCCTGTTGCGGGTGGTCCACTTTTCCCGCGGCGCCCTGCTGGTCTATTTCCTCCTTGTCAATGCACTGACCGGGGGCAAGCGGATTTTTGTCCGCAAGGTGCTTTACCGATTCCGGCAGGAGGGTTACAACCAAAAGTGCGTGGTGGTAGTGGGTTCCGGGCCGCTGGCAAGACAATACGCCCGGGAGCTGGAACGCTCCCCGGAGCTGGGGCTTCAGGTGGTGGGATATCTCTCCAGCAGAGCCAACTGGGCCGGCCAGCTCTGGCTGGGTATCCTGGAGGACATGGAGACCGTCCTGGATGAGCACAGTCCCGACGAGGTGGTCTGCGCTTTAGAGATGGAGGAATATGACTGGCTGCCAAAGGTCATCCAAGCCTGTGAAAAGACCGGGGTAAAGCTCTCCCTGATCCCCTTCTATGCACGGTATATGCCTGCCCGTCCCCAAGTGGACCTGGTGAACGGTCTGCCCCTCATCAACCTGCGGCGTATCCCTTTGGACAACCTGGGCAACGCGTTCCTGAAGCGGAGCATGGACATTGTAGGGGCGTTGTGCCTTATCATCCTTACCTCTCCGCTGATGCTCTTTGCCGCCATCGGCGTAAAGCTCAGCTCTCCCGGGCCTGTCATCTTCAAGCAGAAGCGGGTGGGGCTGGGTAAGCGGGAGTTCTATATGTATAAGTTCCGCTCCATGCGCTTGAATACAGGCTCTGATACCGCCTGGTCTACAAACTCCGATGTTCGGAAGACCAAATTTGGCGCCTTTATCCGAAAGTTTTCCATCGACGAGCTGCCTCAGTTTTTTAATGTGCTCAAAGGGGACATGTCCCTGGTGGGCCCCAGGCCGGAGCTTCCCTACTATGTGGAGCAGTTCAAGGAGGAGGTCCCCCTTTACATGGTCAAGCACCAGGTCCGTCCCGGCATCACCGGGTGGGCGCAGGTCAACGGTTTGCGGGGAGACACCTCCATTGCCGAACGGGTCCACCATGATATTTACTATATTGAAAACTGGACCTTGCTCTTTGATATAAAGATCCTGTTCATGACCCTGTTCAAGGGGATCGTGAACGAGGAGCAATTATAAAAAGCCAGGGAGGCTGCTGAAAATGCAAAAGAAAAAGCCCGCGCAAAAGCCTGCGCGACAAACTGTAGATCAAAAACTGTGGCTGGTGCCTCTTCTGACCCTGGCCTTCTTCCTGATGACAAGCCTTACCGGAGGCGCCTCCATGAAGAGCCTAGCTCGGATCATGGTGGTCGCGGCGGCGATCTCCTGTCTGGTCCGGCTTGCCTATGTGCGGGAGCGGCTGAGTTTGCCCATGATGGCGGTGTGCCTTTGGGTGGGAATGAATTTTATCTCCACCTTCTATGCTGTTTCAGGCCGCTTCGCCCTCATTGCCTTTATGAACCTGGTGGTGGGCTTTGCCGTCTTTCTGCTGATCCTGGCCTGGTCTCCAAGGGGAGGGGAGCGGGGACGCTTTGCCGCCTCCATTCTTTCCGGCGGCGCGGCGCTGGCATCTCTTATCAGCATTGACATGCTTTCTACCCACTTCCTCAGTGACGTGTGGTTTGCCATTTTGGAGTTCTTTGCGGCGGGCAACTCCGGGATCGGAACCGCTCCGATAGAGGTGGGCGTACGTATGCTCTCCCTGTACGGCAACCCCAACGTTTTTGCCGGGGTGGCGGGTCTGGGTGTGATCCTGGCCCTGGGCCTTTCGGTGAGCGCCCAGGAGCCGGGGGAGCGGCGGTATCACCAGGTGTGCCTCCTCCTCAACGCCTTGGCCTTTGTACTGGCCTTCAGTATGGGCGCCAGCGGCATGATCGCTCTGGGCTTTTTGGCCCTGCTCATTTTTGAGCGTAAGGAGCGGCGGGGAAGCCTCTTTCTGCTGATGGTAGAGACCCTTATGGTCACGTTACTGTGTGTTTTTCCCATCTATATTACCGCCTTTGGCGGATGGGACGGCGTTCAGCCGATCCCTCTTCTGTGCACCGCCGCCGGTTCCGCCGCACTGTGCTTGCTGGATCAGTTTGTGGGGCAGAGGGTGTCAAAAGCATTGGAGGGCAAAGGGAAAGCTCTGCTTATCACTATAGCGGCGGCTTTGGCGCTGCTGGTGGGCTTTGTGATCCTGGCGCTGAACCTCACCGGCCCTGCCGACCTGACAGCCGGAGAGGGCTTGAGCCGTGCCGCCTACCCGGCGCCGGGGAGCTACACTCTGAATGTGGAGGCTACCGGGCCGTTGAGCGTGACCATTGAAAGTCAGGACCAGCAGGAGACCATGATGCACACCAGCAGCGTCCTTTACCGGGGCGACGCTAAGGGGGCCGGGTTTACTGTTCCCAAAGACAGTCAGGTGGTCTACTTCCGCTTCAGCGCGGGGGAAGCTCTGACCTTGAATTCCGCCGCCTACTCCGGCGAGGGCGGCGCTAAAGAGCTGAAGCTGGACTACAAACTCCTCCCCGGTTTTATCGCCAACCGCCTTCAGGGACTTTTTGCCAACCAGAACGCCATTCAGCGTACTGTCTTTTTTGCCGACGGCATGAAGCTTTTCCACCGCAGCCCGATTTTTGGCCTGGGCATCGGTGCCTTTGAAAACGCTATTCTGGGTGTGCAGTCCTTCTTTTACGAGACCAAATACGCCCATAATCACTATATTGAGACTCTGGTCACCACCGGCGTGGTGGGCTTGATCCTCTTTTTGGGGATGCTGGGCCTGTGCGCCGCGGCATTGTGGAAGAACCTTCGGAGAAAGGAGGACGCCGATCCTCTGGCCCCCGCCCTGGCGGCGGCCCTGGTGTTTATGGCGGGCCATGCCGGAGTGGAAGTGGTCTTCTCGCTTTGCTATTATTTGCCCATGGCGTTGGGAACGCTGGGGCTTATCTGCCTATGCTGCGGGCAGGAGCTGCCCCTGCCGGTGAAAAAGGAGAAGACGGGCAGCGTCATTGCCGCGGCCTTGGCAGCGCCTCTGCTTATTTTTGCCGTGCTGCTGTCGCTGAACATCAGCATGGAGGTCATGATGGACGAGCGCAACTATGTTGATGGTTTTTCGGGACTGAAGCAGGCGGCCACCCTGGACGTCTTTGACAGTGATTCTTATAAAATATCTTACGTTCTGGCCGCGAAAGACGTCGACCCGGAAAAAAACGGAAAGATACGCACCCAGGCAGACAAGTACGCAAAGGAACTGGCCAAGGTGGACTCAAACTCCATTCCGATCTATCTGGCGCAGTATTACTTTTCCACAGAACGGCCCGAGGAGGCCATTGCCATGCTGAAAAAGCACGTCGGTTACAGTGCCGCCGACAGTAAGGCGTGGCGGGACGCGTTTGGCTTGCTTAAGGGATATTACAATGACGGTCCAGTGTTTCGCCAGGGGGTCAAGGATATTTACCAGAGCTTCCAGGAGTGGAATGAGAATAATATCGGTACCATTACTCTGACCGATGACGACCAGCAATTTGTAGACCTGATCCTAAGTTTGGAATAACAGAAGACAAACAGGGAGCGCCAACAAGAAATTGTCGGCGCTCCCTGCTTATTTATGGATAGCTTACAACAAAATGACTCCGGCGTCCTGGCAGGCTTTCAGGGTCTCGGCGTCCCAAATGCCCGCCTGGACCTCGCCAATGTGGGCCCGGCCCAGCAGATACATACAAAGCCGGGACTGACCGATACCGCCGCCGATAGTACGGGGCAGCTTGCCCTCCAGAAGCAGCTTATGGAACTCCAGCCTCCGCCACTCGTCATGGCCCGAGGCGGTGAGCTGAGCGTCCAGGCTCTCGGGGCTGACCCG
>CAJTLK010000025.1 GCA_910577415.1 uncultured Oscillospiraceae bacterium | reverse complement strand
CACCCGGGTCCGCTCCCGATGGTTGACACTTCTGGCGCAGTGGGGGCAGAAAGCGGCCTCCTGGGGCAAGGGTGCGCCGCAGTGGGGACAGTTCTTTTCCATCTCAAAGCTCCTCCATCAGCCGAAGCACGTTTTTATACCGCTTTTCCGGGTTCACATGGGTACACCGCTCCACCACCCGGCCCAGCTTGCCCGTCGCCTGCTTCCGGGACGGGTGCTCTCCTGTCAGCATTACATTGATCAGGATACCCAGAGAGTAGATGTCGGTGCGCAGGTCGGACTGGGAAAGGCCGTATTGCTCCGGGGCGGCGAAGCCCGTGGTCCCCAGGATCTGGGTGTCGGTATCATGGGTCTCCTTGTGGAGCCGGGCGGCGTCGAAGTCGATGAGGATGGCGTCCGAGCCCCGGAGGATCACGTTTTCCGGCTTGATGTCCCGGTGGACGGCGGCCAGGGAATGGAGCACCCACAGCCCCCGGCAGAGCTGCTTTACGATCCGCCGGGTCTCCTCCGGGGTAAAGAGAGAAGTCTGTAGAAGAAAACCCAGTGTATCCCCCTGGATAAACTCCTCCAGCACCAGATTGTCCGTCTCCCCCACCGCCACCTCGTACACCGTGGGCAGGTTGGGGCAGGAGACCTCCAGCAGCTTTTGATAGACCTCCGGGTTCCCTGCGAACCGCCGGAGGATAAACTGCCGCCCGGTGACCTTATGGCGGATGGAGCGCACACTGCCCCGGGGGCTTTCCTTCAGGAGGCGAACCTCTTCATATTCCTCCCGAAGCGTATTTGTCAGCCAGGTGTAAATAAGGATCACCTCAAAAAACGCTTTACTATGCAGCCAGCATATTGTTTTCTCACTAAAAATCCTGTAAATTATTATAGAAAGTTAGTCCTAAAAAGTAAAGCGGAGGTGATGCAAAATGAAGGAAAAAACCACCGACGATCTAAAGCGGGAGCTGATGAGCGCCGCCGACATCGACGCCTATATCAAGGAAAACCAGGCCGTTTTTGTGGATAAGACGGTCATCGAGCTGCTGGGAGAGCTGTACCAGCGCAAGTCCGTCCCCAAGGCCACTCTGGCCAAGCAGGCGGGGATGAGCGAGGTCTACGTACACCAGGTCTTTTCCGGCCGGCGAACCCCCAGCCGGGACCGGCTTTTGTGCCTGTGCATCGGCCTGGAGGCCACTTTGGAGGAGACCCAGCGGCTTCTGAAGCAGGCCATCTACGCCCAGCTCTACCCCGCCAACAAGCGGGACGCCATCATCCTTCACGGCATTGTCCACCACACCAGCCTGTCCCAAATCAATGACAAGCTCTTCACCGAGGGAGAAAAGACCCTATTTTAACGCAAGGAGGAACCTACCATGAAAAAACGTATCCTATCCACCCTTCTGGCCCTGACCCTGTGCCTCGGCCTGCTGCCCACTTCCGCTCTGGCGGCGGGGAACCGCTATGGCCCGGACGACGACGGCTGGGGTTACACTACCAGCGAGAAAGTCATTGACCTGGGAAGATCTCCTATGATGGGACAGAAAAGGCCAAGTGCGGCAGTTTTATCATCTCCATTGAGAACACCGGTTCCCAGACCTTGACCTCCGAAGCCTGTGAGAACATAGGCAACGGCCTTCGCTACTATCAGCCGGCCATCTCCATCCAGCCTGGGGACAGCGCCGATGTGACCATTCAGTACACCGTCCCCGAAGGTATGGACTATAAGGCATACGAGGATTACTTCTATATTCTTTTTGACGATGCACCTGTGGAAAGTATGATCCAGTTCCTGCCCCAATTCACCCTGGTGGAGTCCAAGTCCTCCTCCGGCTCCGGCAACTACGGCGACAATGTGTTTGTGGACGAGTGGGGCAACCGCTATCAAGGCGTCCAGACCCAGCCCGGCGGCACCTCCTCCGGCAGCGGCGCCAGCGGCGACGCCGGCACTCTCTCCCCCAGCGAGGCCAAAAGCCAGTATGGCATCTCCATCAGCCCCAGCTATGTGGACTTTGGCTCCTGCTTTGTAGGTGACAAGGTGGATCCCGTCACCATCACCATCACCAACAACGGCAGCCACTCCGTGGACCTCGGCTACCGGGGCGGACTTAAATGCGACGACAAAGTGCTGCATGTCTACGACTACGGCAGTAAGGATCTGGCCCCCGGAGAGTCCAGAGACCTCAAGGTGCGCCTCGATACATGGAGTGCGGCCTCCGGCACCGCCCATATGGAGGCCAGACTCCTGCTGGACGGCTACGCCTGGTCCGGCATGGTGGGCGGCGGCTTTGGCGTGGGCAAGTCCGGCACCTCCCTGAACATTTCCGACTTTCTCACCGTGGATTACGAGGTCAAGGATCTGTCCGAAGTAAAGAAGGGGGACATCGACTGGACTGTGAGCGCCAAGTCCATCGACTTCGGCACCTCAGATGTTCCATACGAGGGGTACCATAAAAGTCAGGAACAGACTTTCACGGTCACCAACCGGGGAACCTTACCATTTGAGGTGGAGGCGGAGATCGACGCCTCTGGGCGCCGGCAGGAAGACGGGACACCTATCTTTTATGTCTATGTCAACAACAGCGACAATGTAAAGCCCGGCGAGTCCGCCACAGTAAAAGTGTCGGTGGATTCCGGCCACAAAACCCCCGGCACGGTGGAGGGCTGCGTGCTGAAGCTCACCGCCTACTATCCCGACTCCAGGGAGAAGAATACCATCACCGCCGACATTCCCCTGTCCATCAAATATCTCTATGACGGGGGTTATGTGATCGCAAATAGGAGCGACAATAGCTACGGCACGGTAAAGACCTCCGACGGTATTAGCCGGGATCCCTACAGCGGCAGCAGCCGGTTCACGGCGAAGGAAGGTTCCAGCGTCACCTTTATCATGACCCCCTACGATCCCGCCGCCTACCATGTCTCCGACATCAAGCTCAACGGCAAGAGCGTGGGGACAAGCGGCCTTGTGAACAACACCTACACCATCTCCAACATCCGGGACAACTATGAATTTGAAGCCGTCTTTGCCCCCGGTGCGGACCCCAACGCAAAACCCGTGGAGCCGCAGCCCCAAAGCCCTGCCGCAGGCTCCACCGCCCCCGCCGGTTGGGCCAAGGTCTTTGTGGACCAGGCCATTGCGGAGGTCCTCCTACCCAACGAACTCCAAAGCGCCTACGACCAGCCCATCACCCGCCGGGAATTTTGTCTGCTCGCCGACGCCCTCTATACCAAAGCAAAGGGCGGTATGGCCCCCATGGATACTTCTGTCGCCTTTACCGACACTTCCGACCCCGCGGTTCTCCGCATGGCCTCGGTCAAGGTGGTCAACGGTACAGGTAACGAAGCTTTCTCCCCCGACGGCCAACTGACGAGGGAGCAAGCGGCTACCATGCTCGCCCGGCTCTCCGCTGTCCTGGGTAAACCTCTGACAGACAGCGAGTCCACCTTTGCCGACAGCGGATCTGTGTCCAGCTGGGCCAAGGCCGCTGTGGGGCAGATGCAGCAAAGCGGCGTCATGAGCGGCACCGGCAACGACCAATTCTCCCCCCAACTTACCTACACTCGGGAGCAAAGCGTAGTCACCCTTATGCGGCTGTATAACTTGTTGAAATAGATATGCCAAAAGAACGATCCCTTGGCGCCGAAATGCCATGCGATCATTTTCGGAAAAATACTATGGAGAAAAGCCGCCCCATAGAGGCGGCTTTTCTTTACTTATATATCCAATTTTGTTTCCCGGCTTACTCGCCGGCGGGGGTAATGTCCATGGCGCCGGAGGGGTCTACTACCACGTTGTAACGGCCCCAGTTCACATCATCGGCTTCAGCAGCGTCAGACGCCACAAAGGTGACGGGCTGACCGTTTTCATCCTCACCGACCACCTTGTAGACCACACCGCTCTCTGTCTTGTCGCCGATGGTATAGGTCACTGTGGTGTTGTCGGCGCCGTAGGCGGTGATGACGGCCACGCCGTGCTCATCCACCTCCACCTGGAAGCCGTCACCCTCGTAAAGGTACTTGCCCTCCTTCGCCAGAGCGTCGGTGACATCGGTCTCCTCGCCGTTGACAATGAGGATGGAGCGGCCCTCCCGCTCCTCCACCGCCACAGTGGGCAAGGTGAGGCCGGTAGCCAGGTCTCCGTTGGTGCTAATGGTCACAAATACAGTAGCAAAAAATTCCTGTACTGCGGGCACCTCCGCTGCGGCGGCGGTGAGGCACAGGGCCGCAACCAGAGCGGCGGCCAGTAAAGCCGCCCTCTTGGGAAAACGGAGGGCCTTCTTTTTCTGGTTCTCTGTCATCAAGATCATCTCCTCAATTTTATCCGCGCCCAAAGTTATTTTGGCGCAGTCATTACAGTACGAGCTTTGGTCGAACATAGGGCGTTTCCTCCTTTTCAGCCTCAGTCAAGGCGGCTTTCAGTTTCTCCCGTGCCCGCTGGAGCCGGGTCTGCACCGTGGACGGATTGGTTTTCAGCACCTGGGCCACCTCCGCCACCGAAAGGTCCTCATAATAGTAGAGATAAACCGGCAGCCGGTATTTTGCCTCCAGAGCCATCACAGCGTCCAGCACGCCGCTGTCCTCGGCGGGTTCCTCCGCGGCGTCCCACTCCTCTAGGCTCACCCGCCGCTTGCGCCAGGGAGATCGGAGGACCTTACGGCTCTCATTCACCGCCACCCGGAGGAGCCAGCGCTTCAGGTGCTCTTCCCCGTCAAAGTCCTCCTTCTGCTGGTAGAGGCGGAGCAGAACGGTCTGGGTCACGTCCTCGGCCTCCTGACGGTCTCTCAGTGCGTGGCAGGCCACCCGATAGATAGTATCGCCATAGGTGCGGGCGGCCCTCTCAAATTGTTCGTCTTGCATGGAAACACCCCTTTGCCGATGGCTTCTCGTGAAAGGCCCTTCACTTGGAATATCCCAAAGGCGCAAAAAATATCTCACGAAAGCAAAAATTTTTTGACTTTTTTGCACACTCGGCAATGGAACCGAAAAGAAGAGGCAGGCCCACGGCCTGCCTCTTCTCTCATTCTCTTTTTATTTCGCGCTCTTGGCCAGCTCCACCAGCTGGGTGAAGGCGACCTTGTCATTCACGGCCATCTCGGCAAGCATCTTGCGGTTAATGGCGATATTGGCCTTCTTCAGGCCGTTGATAAAGGTGGAATAATTCATACCGTTCATCTTGCACCCGGCGGAGATACGGGTGATCCACAGGGAACGGAAATCACGCTTCTTCAACCGGCGGCCGATGTAGGCGTACTTCAGGGACTTCATCACCTGCTCGTTGGCCATCTTGAAGTGCTTGCTCTTAGCGCCCCAGTAGCCCTTAGCCAGCTTGAGAACTTTATTTCTGCGCTTGCGCGTCATCATCGCGCCTTTCACTCTTGCCATAGTATTTGAAACCTCCTGTCGTTGAGTAAAAAATCAATTATTTGTAAGGGATCATACGCTTGATGGTGGCCGCATTGGTCACATCGGCGTAGGCCCCTTTGCGGAGGCCCCTCTTGCGCTTGGTGTCCTTGCCATGGCCGTTGAGCAGATGAGACTTGTAGGCGTGGGCACGCTTGACCTTGCCGGTCTTGGTCAGGTTGAATCTCTTCTTTGCCCCGGTATGGGTCTTGAGTTTAGGCATGGTAATTTCTCCTTTATCGTAAAATCTCGCTTACTTCTTGTCTTTTGCCGCCTTGGCGGTGAGGACGATGGACATGAACCGCCCCTCCAACTTCGGGTCCTTATCCATGGCGGCAATGTCGGCGCACTGCTCGGCAAACTTCAGCAGCAGGTCCCGTCCGATCTCGGTATGGGCCATCTCACGGCCACGGAAACGGACACTGACCTTTACCCGGTCTCCCTCGCCCAGAAACTTTTGGGCATTGCGGAGCTTGACGTTGAAGTCATTGACGTCAATGCTGGGAGACATTCGGACTTCCTTGATCTCCACCACCCGCTGGTTCTTCTTGGCCTCTTTTTCCCGCTTGGACTGCTCAAAACGGTACTTGCCGTAGTCCATAAGCTTGCAGACCGGGGGATCGGCGTTGGGAGAGATCTTCACAAGATCCAGGTTAGCCTCCTCAGCCTTGGCCATAGCCTCGGCCAGAGGCAAAATGCCAAGCTGTTCCCCTGTGGCGGAGACCAGCCGCACTTCCTTGTCCCGGATGTCTTCGTTGATCTGATGAGCTTGCTTACTGATAAAATGCACCCTCTTTCTCACACACGTACAAAAAAGCGGAGCCACAACGGCTCCGCGCAACACGACTAAACCACACCGCCGAGGCGGTGGACTTTTCCATGTTGACCCCTGCGGCCCCTGCCGTGAGGTGAGGACGAAACCGTTCCTACTTTATTGTGCTTTGATAGTATAGCAGTCTGCCCCCACTTTGTCAAGGGTTATTTTTCCGGGGTTTCTGTCTTTGAAAGCCTCCCCCCTCCTTTACAGCAACGGGGCGAAGAGGCGGAGGATGAGCTGACGGAAGCGGAGAAAGTTGGAGCGCCCGTTGGCGTACTGCCCGGTGACCTCCCGGCATTGGGGAAACAGCGCCTCAAACTGGGTCTTCATCTCCCCCACCGCGGCGCAGTCGCAGAGCAACACGCCATTTTCAAAGTGGTGGTACAAACTGCGGAAATCCAGATTGATGGTGCCGCAGGTGCAGAGCTTATCGTCGCTGACGCACTGCTTGGCATGGCAGAAGCCGGGGGTATATTCGTATATCCGCACCCCATTGCGGGCAAGTCCGGCATAATAGGAGCGGGTAAGGCTGTATACCATCTTTTTATCCGGGATACCTGGGGTGATAACGCGCACATCCACTCCGCTCTTGGCCGCCATGGCAAAGGCGTGCTCCATCTCGTCGGTGATGATAAGATAGGGGGTGATGAACCAGGCATAATCCCTGGCATTGCGCAGCACATTGATATAGACGTTCTCCCCTACCCGCTCATTGTCCAGGGGGCTGTCGGCATAGGGCTGGACAAAGCCCACGGCCCCAGGCACGGCGGATGCGTCGGGCAGGTATTTCTCAAAGTCCGTGTCGGCGCCGCCCTTACGGCGGATAGCATTCCAGTTTTCCAGGAAGGTCACGGTCAGGCTCCTTACCGCCGGACCGATCAGCTTGACGCCGGTGTCCAACCAGTAGCCGTAGGGCGCGGTGACATGGAAATACTCGTCGGCCAGGTTGTAGCCCCCGACAAAGCCCACCTTACCGTCGATGACGGTGATCTTCCGATGGTCCCGGTGGTTCATAAACAGATTGAGCACCGGCTGGATGGGGTTAAAGACCCGGCACTGGATCCCCAGGGCGGTCATCTTTTTTGCAAAGCTGTTGCCCACAAAGCCCATACTGCCCACATAATCGTAAAAAAGGCGTACCTCCACCCCGGCGGCCACCTTTTCCTTCAATAAAGCCAGCAGCGGCTCGATGGCGGTGGAGTCCTCAATGGCATGATATTCCATAAAGATAAACTTTTCCGCCTTCTTCAGTTCCTCCAGCTGGGCTGCAAGGCCGTCGGCAGCGTCAGGATAGAATTCTACGGCGGTATTTTGATAGACCGGGTACTTGGCAAAGTCCCGGATATAGCGACATTGTCCCGCCACACCGGGGTCCTTGTCCAGGAGAGCCTTCAGCTCCTCATCGTTTTGCGGCAGCAAAGGCAGAAGCAACTGGTCGATTTTTTCATAGCGTTTCCGCATGACCCGATTGCTGCCGTTCCAGCCAATCATCCCGTATAGAAACAGTCCCAGAAAGGGAAAAGCCAGGATCAGCATGATCCAGGGCAGCTTCATGGAGGAGTTGATGTGCTTACCGTAGATAAGCAGTACCACCAACACGGTCACGATCTCCACCAGGGCGGACAGCCATGTGTAGCGCTCGCCAAGGCGAAAGAAGAACTGATAAAGCCAGTTGGCCTGAAGGAGAATGGCAATAGCGGAAAAAACCGCCAGGCGAACGCCATTTTTTACGTTGTGTTTTCCCTCCACCGTCTGCTTCATGACCGTCCCCCATTTTCTATGGCCCCAATAAAATGTTTTCGTTAGTTTACCACGTTTTCTGCCGAAAAACAACAGGCGGGTCACTATTGACCCGCCTGCTGTTTTTCTTGTAAGTCGGCGGAGTTTCACCGCCTTGTTCTCCCCCCCCTCAGGAAATGGAGACCACCTGGTAGCCCGCCTCGGCAACGGCGGCAGTAAGGGCCTCGTCGGTGGCCTCACCGGTGACGGTGGCGGTCTTGGAGTCCAGGTCCACTTCAGCGGTAACACCGGGGAGCTTGTTCAGGGCGTCCCGGACGTGGGCGACACAGTGCTGGCACATCATACCCTCAATAACGATCTTCTTCATAGCTATTTCCTCCTTTTTTGACTGTGAAGCAATTTCACTTGTTGCTCCTATTCCCTCCCCGGTGTGCCGGGGCTTGAACAGCTTAAGGCGCAGAGCATTAGACACCACGCAGACAGAACTCATGGACATTGCGGCCGCCGCGATCATGGGGTTGAGCTGCGGACCGCCGAAAACGGCCAGCGCTCCTGCCGCAACCGGGATACAGACGGCGTTATAGAAAAAGGCCCAAAAGAGGTTTTGTTTGATGTTTCGGATGGTGGCCCGGCTCAGCTCCACCGCCGTCACAGCGTCCATCAGATCGCTCTTCATCAGCACCACGTCGGCGGATTCGATGGCTACGTCGGTCCCCGCGCCGATGGCAAGGCCCACGTCGGACCGGGCCAGGGCCGGGGCGTCGTTGATGCCGTCGCCCACCATGGCCACTTTCTTGCCCTGGGCCTGCAACTCGGCGATGACCTTCTCCTTATCCTGGGGAAGCACTTCGGCCACAACGTCCGTCAAGGAAAGTTCCTTTGCAATAGCGTTGGCGGTGCGGCGGTTGTCGCCTGTGAGCATGACCACGTCCAGTCCCAGCTCCCGCATGGCCTTAATGGCAGCGGCGGAGGTGGGCTTCACAATATCAGCCACCGCTACAAGCCCCAACAGCATCCCATCCCTGGCAAAGTAGAGGGGGGTCTTTCCCTCCTCCGCCAGCCGTTCGGGAGCAGCTCCGGCAGAAGTCAGGTCTACCCCTTCTTCCTCCATCATGCCCCGGTTGCCCGCCAGGAAGCCAGCACCCTCAACGGTCGCCGATACGCCTCTGCCATGGACAGCCCGGAAATCCTGGACTGGCAGAAGAGATATCCCCTGCCGCTCCGCCTCAGCCACCACTGCCTGGGCCAAGGGATGCTCCGACGGCTTCTCCAAAGAGGCCGCCATTTGCAACAGTTCTGCATCCTCCATCCCCCTCATCGGAACCATATCTGTTACCAGGGGCCTTCCCTGGGTAACGGTGCCCGTCTTATCCAGCACCACGGTCTGTACTGTGCGTAAAGTCTCCAGCGCCTCGGCGGACTTGAAAAGGATCCCGTTCTCCGCCCCCTTGCCGGTACCCACCATGATCGCCACCGGAGTGGCAAGGCCGAGGGCACAGGGGCAGGAGATCACCAGCACGGCAATGCCGGAGGTCAGCGCCCGGGCCGCCTCACCGGTGAAAACCAACCACACGACGGCTGTAACAATGGAAATGGCAATGACCACAGGGACAAAGACCCCGGCCACCCGGTCCGCCAACTTGGCAATGGGGGCCTTGGACGACGCCGCCTCGTCCACCAGGGCGATCATCTGGGCCAGTGTGGTGTCGTCTCCCACTCGGGTGGCCTTGAATACAAAGGAGCCGGAGGTGTTGATAGAGGCCGCCGCCACTTTATCTCCGGGCATCTTATCCACAGGAATGGATTCGCCGGTGAGGGCAGATTCGTCCACGGCGGAGCCGCCCTCCACCACCTCCCCGTCTACCGGGATAGTTTGGCCCGGACGGACTACAATGAGGTCGCCCACGGCTACCTCCTCCACGGGAATGGTGAACTCCTCCGCCCCTCTGCGAACAATGGCGGTCTTAGGCGCCAGGTCCATAAGCCGGGAAATGGCCTCCCCGGTCTTGCCCTTAGACCGCGTTTCCAGATATTTGCCCAGAGTAATGAGGGTCAGGATGGTACCCGCCCCCTCAAAATAGAGATCCATAGACCACCGCTCTACCCGCTCCATATCACCGTGCCCCAGGCCCCAGCCGATCTGGTAAATGCCCACCAGGCCGTAGACCACGGCAGCGGCAGAACCCAGCGCAATAAGGGAATCCATATTGGGCGACCTGTGCCAGAGGGTCTTAAAGCCCACCTTGTAATATTTGTCATTGATATACATGATGGGTAGCACCAAAAGCAACTGCGTCACCGCGTAGATGAGCGCGTTTTCCCCGCCATGGAAAATGCCGGGGATGGGCAAACCCATCATATGGCCCATGGTAAGATAAAAGAGGGGAATAAAGAAACAGAAGGACAAAATGAGCCTTCTTTTCATCCCCTTCAATTCTTCCTCCATACCGGTGCCAACCGATGCGGCTTTATCCTCGCGCTTCTTCCCCGCCACGCTGGCGCCGTAGCCGGAAGACACCACAGCGGTGATGATGGAGTCGTCCGACTGCAGCGCCGGATCAAAGTCCACCTGCATGGAGCCGCCCAGCAGGTTCACATTTACCGCTGAGACCCCCTCCAGCTTGCAGACCGCCTTCTCCACGTGGGCGGAACAGGCCGAGCAGGTCATGCCGGTAACAGTATATTTCTGACGCACGAAAACCACCCTCTTCGATCTACTTTCAGTATGCGGAAGGGACTATCTTTCGCGTCCGACGCACCCTTTCTGCCAAAGATAGCCGCTTCTTTACTTTAATATCTTGTCCAAAGTGGCCGCCAATTCCTCAATTTTCTCATCCCGGTCCTCAGCAGTGACGGCTTGCTTGACACAGCCCTCCAAATGGGCCTTCAATATCTCACGGTTCACCCGGTTCAGCAGCGCCTCCGTGGCCATGACCTGCTGGGATATGTCGATACAATAGCGGTCGGCCTCCACCATCTTCAAAATACCGTCCAGCTGTCCCCGGGCGGTCTTCAGCATGCGGGCGATCTTTCCCTGGTCGGCTACCATTTCCTTCGCCTCTCTTTCGTTTGCCAAACAACACCCCCCAGGGGTGTAGTGTCATTCTATCATTTTTTTCTTCTATTGTCAAGAGGACCATGCCGCATCTGAGTATAGCCCCGCCTTTCACCGCCGTCAAGCAAAAGCTCCCACGTCCGAAGACGTGGGAGCTTTCCGCTTTAAAATATATTTCTTATCTCTCGCCCTTGTCGTAAGGGATACCCTCAGCCCTGGGGGCCTGGGAGTTTCGGGCGGTAAATACGAGGACGATAAGGGTCGCGATGTAGGGGAACATCTTGTAAACGTCGCTGGGAATGCTGAGGCTCATAAGGAAGGGCACCGAGGTATAGACTGCGGAAATCGTCTTCATAAGTCCGAAGAACAAAGACGCGAAAAGGATGCGTCCCGGCTTCCACTGACCGAAGATGAGCACCGCAATGGCAAGGAAGCCATAGCCGGAGACGTTGGCGTCAAAGTTTACCGAGGTGGGGATGATGAACACCAGACCGCCAATGCCCGCCAGAGCGCCGGAGATAAGGGTCCCAGCATAGCGCATCTTATAGACGTTGATGCCTACGCTGTCGGCGGCCTGGGGGTGCTCGCCGCAGGAGCGCAGCCGCAGACCAAACCGGGTCTTGTAAAGCACCACTGCAGACACTACCAGGATGGCAAAGCCGATATAAGTAGTGAGATAGCTCCGCTGGAACAACATGGGACCAATGAGCGGGATCTTCCCCAGCACCGGCACGCTGTCAATGATAAAGCGGTTGGAGAAAGTGACCTGCTGCACCCCCACCACCAGCCGGGCCACAAAAATGGACACGGCGGGGGCGAACATATTGATAGCGGTGCCTGAGATGGTCTGGTCGGCCTTCATGTTTACCGAAGCATATGCGTGGAACAGACTGACGATGACGCCGGTGACAGCGGAGATGAGCAGCGCTGCCAGCAGGGTAAACTGTCCGGTCTCGGCGCCGGTTGCCTGGACCATGTGAAGAAACATGATGCCGGTAAAGGCGCCCAGGATCATGGTGCCGTCCAGCGCGATGTTAACGATGCCCGAGCGCTCGGCAAACAGCCCGCCCAGGGCCACGATAAGCAGAGGCACGGAAAAGTTCATCATCTGCTGGACAATGAAGATGATAAGGTTCATGGTACTCACTTACCATCGCCTCCTTTCCCGGTCTGAGCAGCAGCCGCCCTTTTCGCCTTAGAGCGCTTATAGAGCTTTTCAATGGTCTGGCTGAAGAAAAGGGCAAATGCGGAGAAGTAGATAATGACCGAGGACATGATATCCACGATCTGGGTGGGGAAGCCATAGGACTGCATGGACAGGCCGCCCTGGGTCAGGTAAGCCATAAAGGTACCGGTAAAGATGACGGCGATGGGGTTGGACATACCCAGTAGAGCCACCGGGATTCCGTTAAAGCCCTCGGCTGCCACCACCTCCTGGACGGGAATACCAGAACCTGCGCCGGAGAGGTAGTAGAGCGCTCCGCCAATGCCGGCCAGGCTGCCGGAGATGACCATAGCCAGAAGGATGTTTTTCTTATCGTTGATACCGCCGTACTTGGAAGCGTCCCGGTTATAGCCGCACGCCTTCAGCTCAAAGCCCAGCTTTGTCTTCTCCAGGATGACCCAGACCAGGATCCCCAACAGTACAGCAATGACAAAGCCAGCGTTGACACTGGAAGGAGCGCCGCCGTCCACAAAGATCTTGTCAAAGCCCAACTTGGGCAAAATGGCGGAGGCTACCGGCTGAAGGGACTGGTTCTTCTTGCGGTCAAAAATAAGCTGCTGCACACAGAGGTTACAAGTGGACATGCCAATGTAGTTCATCATGATACAGGCGATGACCTCGTTGATATTGCAGTATGCCTTGAGGATCCCGGGGACGCTGCCCCAAACGGCCCCCACCACCGCAGCCGCCAGAATGGCCAGCAGACAGTGAAGACCGGCAGGTACTCCCGTGAACTTTACCCCTACGTAGACTGCCGCAAAGGCGCCCATCATGTATTGGCCCGACGCTCCGATGTTAAAAAGGCCCGTCTTCTTGGCAAAAGCCACCGAGAGGCCGGTCATAATAATGGGGGTGGCATAGTAGAGCACCTGGCCCATGTACTTCATATTGGACAGACCACCTGTGGCAATGGCCACAAATCCAGGCAGGGCCTTGGCCGGGTTGGAGATCAGCAAAATGATAAGTCCCGCCACCATACCGATGGCGATGGCAATGATCGAGGCCAACGCGCTGCGGAAGCCCTGGCGCTCAATAAAGTTTCCTTTTCCCTTCACTGCGCGCTCACCGCCTTTCTTTTGGAACCGGCCATATAGAGGCCCAGCTCCTGGGCCGTCACCTCAGCGGGGTCAAGCTCGCCCACGATCTGGCCCTCATAGATCACCAGGATACGGTCTGCAAGGCTCATGACCTCGTCCAGCTCCAGAGAGACCAGTAGGATCCCCTTACCGTTATCCCGCTCCGCCACCAGCTGGCGGTGGATGTACTCGATGGCGCCTACGTCCAGGCCCCGGGTGGGCTGAACGGCAATAAGCAGCTCAGGACCACGGTCTATCTCCCGGGCCACGATGGCCTTCTGCTGGTTGCCGCCGGACATGCTGCGGGCAATGGTCTTGCCGCCCTGGCCGGAACGGATATCGTACTTCTCAATAAGACTGTCGCCATAACTGAATATCTCATCGTACTTCAAAAAGCCATGGGTGCAGTATTCCGGCTCAAAGTAGCTCTGGAGCACCAGGTTATAGGCCAGGGGGTAATCCAGCACCAGCCCGTGCTTGTGCCGGTCCTCGGGGATATGGCCCATGCCATGGGTATTCTTATAGCGGATGGTAGAGTGGGTCACATCCTCGCCGTTCAGGATCACCGAACCACTGTCGGCCTTGATCAGGCCAGTAATGGCCTGGACCAATTCCGTCTGGCCGTTGCCGTCGATCCCGGCCACGCAGACGATCTCTCCCCGGCGGACCTTCAGGGATACGCCGTCCACCACCTTTTTGCCGTGTTCTTTATTGATAACAGTAAGCCCCTGGGTCTCAAAGATCACGTCGGTGGGTTCCGCCGGGGTCTTGTCCACCTTCAGGGCCACCTTGCGGCCCACCATCATCTCGCTCATTTCCTCTTTGCTTACGTTGGAAACGTCGATGGTGCCGATGTATTTCCCCTTGCGCAAAACCGTGCAGCGGTCCGCTACTTGCTTGATCTCGTTGAGCTTGTGGGTGATGAAGAGGATGCTCTTGCCCTCGGCGGCAAGGCCCTTCATGATCTTCATCAGCTCCTCGATCTCCTGAGGGGTCAGGACGGCGGTGGGTTCATCAAAGATGAGGATCTCATTGTCCCGGTAGAGCATTTTCAGGATCTCTACCCGCTGCTGCATCCCCACGGTGATGTCCTCAATGAGGGCGTCCGGGTCCACCCGGAGGCCATACTGCTCGGAGAGGGAGACCACCTTTTTCCGGGCCTCATCCATCCTCAAAAAGCCATGGCGGGTGGTCTCCATGCCCAGGACAATGTTCTGGAGCACGGTAAAATTGTGGACCAGTTTAAAGTGCTGGTGTACCATACCGATGCCCAAGGCGTTGGCGTCGTTAGGGTCCCGCACCTTCACCACTTCGCCGTTTTTCTTGATGACGCCCTTCTCCGGCTGATATAGCCCAAATAGAACGCTCATCAGGGTGGATTTTCCCGCGCCGTTCTCGCCCAACAACGCATGGATCTCACCCTTTTTAAGCTGCAGGGTAATGTCGTCGTTGGCGATGATACCGGGGAATTCCTTGGTGATGTTGCACATCTCAATGATGTACTCACTCATCCAGCGCCACTTCCCTTCCTTTTCTGGTTCTCCGCCCTCCGGCGGGCAAGCTGGTATGGCTTTCTGATACTTTATTATAATGCCTGACAAAGTTCTTGGCAAGAAAACAAAGGCAAAAAACTTGTCTTTTCCTCAAAAAATCGGCTGGTTTACTTTCCCATACTCGAGTTTTTCTTCCATGCCGCCAGCACCGCGTCTATGGCGGCGGCGCGGAGGCCATGCCTCTCCAAGGCCGCCACTCCCTCGATGGTGGAGCCGCCGGGAGAACAGACGTCGTCCTTCAGCTTGCCGGGGTGCTCCCCAGTCTCCAGCACCATGGCCGCCGCCCCCAGCACCATCTGGGCCGCGTAGGTCATGGCCTTAGCCCGGGGCAGACCCGCGGTAACGCCGCCGTCAGCCAGGGCCTCAATGTAGGGGTAAACAAAGGCCGGACCACAGCCCGCCACCGAGCCAAAGGCGTCGATCAGCCGCTCCTCTAAACGGTCCACCTGCCCAGAGGCGGCCAGGATGGTCTCCACCCCCTTATAGTGCTCTTCCTTGGCATTTACTCCCCCGCAGAGGGCGGTAAGTCCCTTACCAATGGCACAGGGAGTATTGGGCATGATACGGAGCACAGGCACGCCCTCCCCTGTCCATGCCTGGAGCTGAGCCAGGTCCGGCGCCGCCGCCATAGAGACCAGGGCCTTGCCGGTCAAGACGGGTTTGATTTCATTGATAACGCCCTCCACCTGCCAGGGCTTTACCCCAAGAAACACATACTCCCCTGCCTGGGCGCACTCCAGATTGGTCAAATAGGCCGTGCAACCGGTCTCCTTTGCCAAGGTCTCAGCCTTGGCAAAGGTGTGGTTGGATACCGCCACCTCGCCGCCGCCCAGCGCCTTACATGCCGCCCGGACCAGTGCAGACCCCATGTTCCCTGTTCCAATAAACGCCGCTCTTTTCATGTTGCCCCCTCCTCATATTTCACTGCAAAAAAGGAGAGCCGAACTCTGTTCGGCCCTCCTTTCCAAAGCGTTTTTAGATCTCCAGTTCACCAAAGAGGCTGTTAGTCTCCGGGTCCACCGCGATACGGACGGCGCCCTGGACCTTGGCGCCCTGAGCCATCATAATGGTCGCGGCAACCACATTACCGGCCAGCAGAGCGGTGGAGGACAAGGTAGCGGCACGGGCCACTTGCAGGTTGCCCTTGATCTTACCCTTGGTATCGATATCGGTAGCCAACACATCGCCCACCACCATGGCGCCCTCATCCAAAGCCACCGTAGATGTGGATGTAATGTTGCCCTGCACCACGCAGCCTTCCAGCATCACACCGTCGCCCTTCACATCGCCCAGCACCTTGCCGATAATACGGACATTGCCGGTGGCCTCCAGGTTGCCCTTCAGTTTGCCCAGGACCTCCACATCACCCTCAGCCCGAATATCACCAAAGAAGGTGGCTCCGGCGGCAATGATGGTAGCGCCGGGACGGATAAAGGGCGGATGGAAACCATCGCTCTCATATTGCGAAGCGGCGGGAGCGGTAAAGCTCGGCTCGTCGAAGGTCGGCTCACGGAAAATGGGAGCCTCCGGCACGGGAGCCACAGGTCTGGGCATCTCCGCCTCCGGGGCCGTTCTGGCCGGTTCCTTCTTGCGGCCAAAGGAGAAAAAGCCCCGCTCTACCGTGGCGGCCACCTTCTGGCGGGTCTCCTCAAGATCGGTCTCCGCACTCTGGGACTGCTCCCACACAGAGGGTCTGGGGGCTTCGACAACGATAGGCCGCTCCACTGCGGGCTTGGGTTCCTCAACGACGGGTTTAGGTTGCTCCACGACGGGCTTAGGCGCCTCCACCACCTTGGGCTGCTCAGCCACGGTCTTCTTCGGCTCTTCGGGAACCACAGAGGCTACAGGGGCGCTCTGAACGGGGGCCGCAGTCTCCGCGGGGCTCTGGACCTGCTTGCCCTCTTCCTCCTCAGGGCCCAGGCCGACCAGTCCCAGCAGCTCCTTCATGGCCTGCCGCATACTTTCCTTGTTGCCGCCCATATGCTACACCTCATTTTCCAATCTCATGGCCCCACGCTCTCATCCGCCGGGGCGCTCCTACTCTGACGTCTTGACCCACTTCAACAGTATATCCAAAAATTGAAAACATCGAAGTGGAACACCAGAATTACACAGTCTAACACGATGATTATAAAGCAGGTCGGCGGAAAAGGCAAGGAAAATTTCAAATTATTATGGTATTTTATGAAAAATTTTGAAAAAACACCCGCCCTCTCGTACGAGAGGGCGGGTAAAAGGAGGGGCAATTACAGCACGCCGATCTCCTTATAGTACTTTTCAGCGCCGGCGTGGATGGGCAGGTCGGCGATATCCACCACAGCATCCTCAGGCGTCAGACCGTCCAGGTTCTTCTGGGCCTGGCCCAGCTTGTCAATGTTCTCCCAGAAGCATTTGGTCAGATCGTAGACGGTCTGCTCATCCAGGTCGCCCCGGCAGAACATGACCATCTTGATGGCGGAGGTCTGCACATCCTCGGTCTGGTTGGGATAGGTGCCGGCGGGGATGGTGCAGGGGGCATACCACGGGTAGTCCTTCTGGAGGGCGGAGATGATGTCGTCGCCAATGTTCACCAGCTTGCACCCGGCGGTGCATGCCTGGGTAACAGCGGCGGCAGGAGCGCCGGACATGATCCAGGCACCGTCGATGGTGCCGTTCTGAAGCATATCGGCAGCGTCGCTAAAGGCAATGTACTCAGCCTGGATGTCATCGGGGTAGTTGAGTCCGGCGGCGGTAAAGTGGTTCATGCACTCCCCCTCCACGGAAGACCCGGCGGCGGCCACAGCAAAGTGCTTACCCTTCACGCTGGCCACGGAGTCAATGCCGGAATTGGCAGTGGCTACCATCTGGTTGGGGTTGAAGTACAATCCGCCGATGACCTTCAGGTCCTCATAGGCATAGCCCTCAAAGCTGTCGGTGCCGTTGAGACACTGATAGCAGTTAGAGCTGATGGCGATGGAGACCTGGGCCTCGCCCTCGGAGGTAAGGTTCAGATTCTCGATGCCGCCCTTGGAGGCCTGGCTGGAGGCGGAGACGTAGCTGATCTCGGTGTCCCACAGGTTGGTGATGGCGGCGCCCACGGCGTAGAGGGCGCCGGACTCGCCGGCGGTGGGGAAATTGATGACCACAGGATCGTGCTCCTTGGCGGGCTCGGCGGCGCTGGGAGCGGGGGTGGTATCGGCCTTTTTTTCACCGCAGGCGCTCAGAGCGCCCAGGGTCAGAACAAGAGCCAGGGTCAGGGACAGCGCTTTTTTCATTTCATTCTACTCCTTTGCTGTTGTTTTGTGCTATGTCAGGCGTTTCCCGGAGTGGGAGACGCGGGACGACGGATCAGCTTCTGCGCCAGGATCACCACCAGCAGCACCGCGCCGCCGATGATGTCGGTCTTCCACCCGGGCAGAAGCATCAGGGGAGCCACGGCGACGAGCAGGACCCGCTCCAAAAGATTGCTCTTCCGAAGGAACCATCCCTCCAGGCCGCCCACCAGGGCCACGGTACCGACAGCGGCGGTAATGGCGGTCCACAGGGTCTCCAGGACGGCAAAACCCGCCACGGAGCCAATGAGGAGGATGGGGTTATCCAGAAAGAAGAATGGGATCAGAAAACCGATCAGCCCCAACCGTACCGAGAGCAAGCCGGTCTTGGTCTGGTTGGACCCGGCAATGCCCGAGGCCACATAGGCGCTCATGGCCACCGGCGGGGTGATGTTGGAAAGGCAGGCATAAATGAGGCAGAACATATGGGCACAGATGGGCAGTACATTCACCTCAATGAGCACCGGCACCGCCACCGCCTGGACGATAACATAAGCGGCTACACCGGGAACTCCCATGCCCAGAATGGTGGACATGATCATGACCAACAGTCCAGTGAGATAGATATTGCCATCCTGGACCACATTGAGGATCAGATAGCCCATATTCAGGCCCAGACTGGTGAGGGTGGTGGTGCAGATGATGACGCCGATGATAACGCAGCATACGCCCACGGAGACCGCGCTGCGGGCGCCTTCCACCGTGGCGGCTACAATCTTATCCCAGGTCATCCTTGTCTCCTTCTTCAGCCAGCTGGCGGCAACGGTAGCAAAGATGGAGATAACAGCGGACAGAAGCGGAGTGTAACCCATGCACATCATAGCGATGAGCACCACCAGGGGGATAATGAGGTGCCCCTGCTCCTTGATCACCTTCATAGCATCAGGAATGTTCTCCTTGCTCAGGCCGCTGAGTCCCAACCGCTTGGCCTCAAAATGGACGGCAAAGAGCAGTCCCAGATAGTAGAGAAATGCGGGCAGGATGGCAGCGATCATCACCTGGGTGTAGTTCATTCCCAGGAACTCCGCCATGACAAAGCCCACAGCGCCCATGATGGGCGGGCAGAACTGCCCGCCCGTGGAGGCCACCGCCTCCACCGCCCCGGCAAACTCCTTCTTGTAGCCGGTCTGCTTCATCAAAGGGATAGTGATAGTGCCGGTGGTAGCCACATTGGCGATGGCAGAGCCGTTGATCATGCCCATAAGGGCGGAGGCCAGCACTGCCACCTTGGCGGGGCCGCCGGGAGTCTGTCCCACCAGGGTCAGGGAAAAGTCGTTGATAAACTTGGAAAAGCCACTGTACTTTAAGTACGCGCCAAAGACTACAAAGAGGAAAATGTACGTGGCAGACACGCCAATGCCGGTGCCCAGAATGCCCTGGGTCCCCCAGAACTGGGCGGTGAGCACCCGCTTCAGAGAGAAGCCGTTATGTCCCAGCTTTCCGGGGATATATTTCCCAAACCAATTGTAGGCCAGGAAGATGAGGGCTAGAACAGCCAAATTCCCCGAGGCCCGGCGGGCCGCCTCAAAGGCCAGCAGAAGCCCCACCGCCGCCAGAACGATCTCAAATTGGTTGACCCGCCCGCCAATGCGGGCAATGCGGGTATAGTTCAGAATGAGATACCCAAAGGTAAAGACCGTGGCGGCAATGAGGAACATATCCCACACCGGGGGCAGCCTCCGCAGCCGCTTCTCCTTTTTATAGGTGGGATAGAGCAGAAAGGTAAAGCACAGCAGAAAGGCGCAGTGGAACGCCCGCAGGTTCACCGCGCTCATCACGCCAAAGGTGGTAAAGTAGATCTGGAACACCGCCCAGGTGCACAGCAGTATGGTCAAAAGGGTCCCCATAGGACCGGAATAGGTGCGGATGCGAGATTCAGAGTCTTTCTCCTCCAGCAGTTCCTGCGCCTTTTTTTCCTCGGCGGTCAGCTCCTGAGGCCGCTTCTCTTCCTCCATCGGTCCTCTCCCCCTTTCACTTCACCGATTAAAAGCGCTGAAGAAGCGCTTTTTGTATTTTACCATATATGCCATAATTGTCAAGGACAAAATCCTCTCTCCCGTGTCTGCCCCATCGTTAAAAAAGGAAAATTCTTTCAGACAATTTTAAGGTTTTGTAGTATACTGTCTTTTAGAATATTCTCATCACACTCCACAAGGGTCTGTTTCTTCCGTCACGCACTGAAACGCCATTGCCCCGCACTTTCTGGAAAGGATGATAAAAATGCGTATCCTGATTGTGGAGGATGAGCGTCATTTGGCTGAGGCGCTCTCTCAAATTCTGACCGAGCAGCACTATCAGACCGACGTGGTCTATGACGGCACCGACGGACTGGACTATGCCCTCTCCGGGCAATATGACGCCATGATCCTGGATGTGATGCTCCCTAAGATGGACGGCTTCGAGGTCGCGCGGCGGCTGCGGGAGGCCCACTCTCCCCTCCCCATTCTCATGCTCACCGCCAAGGATGAGGTCAGCGACAAGATCAGCGGGCTGGATCGCGGCGCCGACGACTACATGACCAAGCCCTTTGACGCCGGAGAACTGCTGGCCCGGGTGCGGGCTCTTACCCGCCGCCAGGGCGAGGTGGTCGGTAACTCCATGACAGTGGAGGACCTGAACCTGCGGCTGGACGCCCGATGCCTGGTCTGCGGAGAAAACTCCGTTCGTCTGGGCTTTAAGGAATTTGAGATCATGCGTCTTCTGATGTCCCATTTCGGTCTCATCGTTCCCAAGGAGACCATCATCTCCAAGGTCTGGGGGTTGGAGTCCGATGCCGAGGACAACAATGTGGAGGTCTACATCTCCTTTCTGCGAAAAAAGCTCTCCTTCCTCGGCTCCAAGCTGAGCATCCGCACTACCCGCAAGGTTGGCTACTGTCTGGAGGTGGCCGGACTATGATGGACAAGCTGCGGCGGAAATTCATCGCCACCAATATGGTGTTGGTGAGCATCGTGCTCTTTGCCGTCTTCGCTGTGCAGACCTTCTCCACCTATCAGCGCGCCAGCGACCAGGTCTACCGGGCCAACCTCCAGGCCCTGGAGTGGGCCAAGAGAGCCGAACTGCCCAACTTCGAGTTTGTCCCGAAACGCGAGGAGCCGCCAACGGAGGCCAGGCTCCCGGAAGTTCCCGGCGGCAAAAAATCCGGCAAGTATTTTAACTTTATCCCCGCTTTCGCCGTTGAGGTAGACGAAAACGGCCAGGTTCTCTGGCTCCAAGCGGGACCAGGCAGCACCATCACCACGGAAAATGCCCAGGCGCTGGTGGACCAGGCTATGGCCCGGCCAACCCAGCGGGGAGACCTCCCCAGTCAGAGCCTCACCTATCTCCATCACCAGGAGGACGGAAAACACTTTCTTGCCTTTGCCGACAACTCCTCGGTACGGCAGGCCGTAGGCAGCCAGCTTTTGATCTCCTTTCTCATCTCCGCCGCCGCACTTCTTGCTTTCTACCTCATCTCCCGGTTCCTGGCAAAGGTCTCTCTGCGACCGGCGGAAAGAGCCTGGGAACAACAGCGGCAATTCGTAGCGGACGCCTCACACGAGTTAAAGACCCCCCTGTCGGTGATCCTGGCCAACGCAGATATCGTTGCCTCACACCCAGAGGAGACCGTTTTGTCCCAAGGCAAATGGCTGGGCTACATCCGGGAAGAGGCACAGCGGATGCGCTCTTTGGTGGAGGACCTTCTCTTCCTGGCAAAGAGCGACGCTCAAAAACTTCCCTTCTCTCTTCAGCAGGTGCGTCTAAGCGACCTTGTCACCGCTTCCCTCCTCTCCTTTGAGCCGGTGGCCTTCGAGGCGGAAGTCAGTCTATCAGAGAACATCGCTCCAGGTATTGTTCTCAAGGGCGATGAGGCCCAGCTCTGGCGACTGGTGGTCATCTTATTGGACAATGCGGTAAAATACGCCGGACAAAACGGTTCGGTAACTGTTACTCTCAGCGAAACGCAAGGCAAAGCCCAGCTCGCCGTTCATAATACCGGCCCTGCCATCCCAGCGGAGCATCTCCCTCATCTCTTCGAGCGCTTCTACCGCTCCGACGCCGCCCGGGACCGGGAGAGCGGTGGCTATGGCTTGGGGCTGGCCATCGCCCAGAGCATCGCGGAAGGTCACAGTGGAAAAATTTCCGCCACAAGCGCTCCGCAGTTGGGCACCACATTTACTGTGCTGTTCGGGAAAATGTAGAAAAATCTCTGCCTCATCAGTGAATCTGTTATTAAATAGAGAAAACCCCACCCTTTGGGGTGGGGTTTTCTTTTGGTGCGGATGGCGGGACTTGAACCCGCACGTCCAGTGGACACCAGCACCTCAAGCTGGCCAGTCTACCAATTCCAGCACATCCGCGTTTGCGCCCCGATTGGGGCACTTGGCTATTATAGCGGCTCCGAAAAGTTTTGTCAAGCGTTCCCTC
>CAJTLK010000024.1 GCA_910577415.1 uncultured Oscillospiraceae bacterium | reverse complement strand
TCTGCAAATATCGGGGGGACAGCCCCTCGTTTTGGAACCCACACTTCTCCGCCACCCGGAGGGAGGGGAGATTCCGGGGCATGATATTGGCCTCGATGCGGTGAAGGCCCACCTCAAAGCCCCAGGCCGTCACCAGACCAATGGCCCCGGTCATATAGCCCCGGTTCAGATAGTCCTTATCCAGCTTATAGCCCAGAAAACAGGAGCAGAAGGAACCCCAGATCGCCCCGGTGAGGGCCACACGGCCAATGAGCTTTCCCGGCTCGGCGTTGGGGGCAATGTAAAAGGCCCACCCCTCCCCCTTTCTCGCCATGGCGGCGTCCCGGCGGAGGGCGCGCCGCTGATAGGCCAGGGTGTAAAAGCTCTCCTCCCGGATGGGGTCAAAGGGGGCAAGAAAATCCCGGTTACGGAGATAATAGTCCAGCACGGCTTTCGCCAAAGGGGGCTTGGCGGGAAGCAGGGTCAGGCGCTCGTCGGAAAGGGTCATACCGCCGTCTCCTTTTTCCCTTTTCGCAAAAAGGCAAATTTCGTCTCCGAGCACACCACCGCCACAAAAATGAGGGCAAAGCCCGCCAGCAGCTTGGGCGTCACCTTGTCGCCGTAGAAGATGACGGAAAAGAGCACTCCGAACACCGACTCCAGGGACAGGATGATGGAGGCCGAGGCCGGGTCGGACCACACCTGGCCGATATTCTGGAAGGAGAGGGCCACGGTGGTGCACATGACGATGAAGTAGGTCATCTGGATGATGAAGTCGGCGCTCACGATGTCGGCGGTGGGGGGCGTCTGGAAGAGGAAGCCGCAGACCCAGGCGTACAGCCCGGCAAAGGCAAACTGGAACACGGTCAAAAGGGTGATGTCCCGCTCCGGGGACACCTTGGCCACCGCCACGATGTGGGAGGCGTAGAACACCGCTCCCAACAGGGTAAGGGTATCCCCCATTCCGATGGAGAAGCCCCCGTTCAGGGATACCAGCCCCACCCCCGCCACACAGAGCACCGCCGCGGAGATATTATAGCGGTCAGGCCGCTTCCCCATCACCGCCCAACAGAAAAAGGGCACCAGCACGCAATAGACCGCCGTCAGAAAGGCGTTGTTGGAGGGGGTGGTCCGCTGGATGCCGAAGGTCTGGGCGGTATAGGCGGCAAAGAGGAAGCCGCCGATGACCGCTCCCCGCCAGAGGTAGTCGGGGGTAAACAGCTTCCACTTCTTCCAACTCACCACCGCCAGCAGAGCGGCGCCGCCGGTAAAGCGGATGGCCAGGAGAAAAAAGGGTTCTATCACGTCCACCGCGCCCTTCATCATAAAGAAGGACGATCCCCAGATCATTGCGGCGGCAAAGAGCATGGGTTTGGCCAAACGGCGCATCAGGGCTTCATTCAAAGTTGTCACGGACCTTTCTCTGTGGTATACTATCAAAAAAGCGTTCTCTCTACTGAAACGCTGCAGTGATTTCTAATATCGGAGGTGAGACGGTGGAAAAGCTGACGCGGGCGTTCTATGACCGGGATACTCTGACGGTGGCCCGGGAGTTGCTGGGCAAGCGTCTGGTGCGGGTCATTGATGGGCGCCCCCTCACCCTCCGCATCACCGAGACCGAGGCGTATATCGGACGGCTGGACAAGGCTTGTCACGCTTATGGCTATAAGCGGACGGCCAGGACCGAGACCCTCTTCGCCCCGCCGGGAACGGCCTATATCTATCTCATCTATGGGATGTACCACTGTCTCAACTTTGTCACCGAGGCCGCCGGCGAGCCTGCCGCCGTCCTGCTCCGGGCAGGAGAACCTGTCTCCCCCGCCGACGCCGACGCTATGGCCCAGAGCCGCTTTGGCTGCAGCGCGGAGGAGATGTCCCCCTACCAGCGGAAGAACTTTCTCAACGGGCCGGGGAAGCTGTGCAAAGCCCTGAAGCTCACCAAGGCCCAGAACGGCCTTTCCCTGCTGGGGGACGAGCTGTATATCCTGGACAGCGGCGACACGCCGGAGAACATCCACATTGGCAAGCGTATCGGCATCGACTACGCCGAAGAGGCGGTAGACTTTCCCTGGAGGTTTTGGCTATGATGCTTTTTCTCGATCTGGACGGCACCCTCATCGACTCCAATGGAGTCTGGCTGGAGGTGGACCACCGTTTCCTCTCCAAGCGGGGGCTGGCAGTCACCCCGGAGTATTCCTACACCGTAGGCCATTCCATTGCCCCGGTGGCCGCCCGTTTCACCGCCGAGTATTACCACCTGGACGAAAGGCCGGAGGACATCATGGCCGAGTGGCTGGACATGGCCCGGGACGCTTACGCCCATACCATCCCTCTGAAGCCGGGGGCGTTGGAGCTGGTGAAGCGGGCCGACGCCCAGGGTCAGAAGCTGTCCCTTCTCAGCTCCGGGGTGCCCGAGCTGAGTATGCTGGCCATCCGCCGCCTAGGGCTGGACACGTACATAAAGGATTACTTCTTCGCCCACGACGTGGGCCTGGAAAAGCGGGACCCCAGGGTCTATACTCTGGCGGCGGAGCGGTTCGGCGTTCCCCCCACCGACTGCGTACTCATCGAGGACGCCCCGGACAACTGCGCCGCCGCTTCCAGCGTGGGCTTCACCGTCGTCGGGGTCTATGACGACTTCTACGCCCTCCGATGGGAGGACGTGGTGAAAAACAGCAAACGGACTGTTCGGAGTTTGGAAGAGCTCTTGTAATTGAGGTTATTGATCCGCCGCTGTCATTCCCTGTTCCGTCGTTCGGAGAGGGCAGAGCGTTTCGCTCTGCCCTCTCCTTCTATTTCAGCTTCTCCATGTACTTCTCCGCGGAGCGGAGCATGAGCTTCTTGGTGCCTACGTTGTCAAAGGCCACCTCGATCAGGGCGTCGTTGCCCATGGGGGTCAGGGTGAGGATCATGCCCTTGCCGAAAGCCTTGTGCACCACCATCTCCCCCTGGTGGAAATCGGGCAAAGGCGGAGCCTTGGGGGCCGTGATCTTTCTTGGCGGCCTGGGACGGGGCACGGAGGGTGTGGAAAAGCTCCGTCCACTGCCTCCGCTCCTGGGATAGCCGCCAAAGCCGCCGCCCTCCTCCCGGGAATAACCGCCGTACCCTCCACGCCCCCGGCCACCATAGCCGCTGGAGCCAAAGCGGTCAAAGCCCTCGCCATAGGTATCCTCATCGTCGAAGTAGCCGCCTCCGCCGCTCCAGGAGGGCCTTCCCTCCACCTGCCACTGGCCGGACATCCCGGTCATGCCGCTGCGTTCCAAGCGCTCCTCGGGGATCTCCCCCAAGAAGCGGGAGGGACGGTTGGCCGAGGTATGACCATAGAGCATCCGCTGGTTGGCGCAGGTCATGTAGAGGGTCTGCTTGGCCCGGGTCATAGCAACGTAGCACAGCCGCCGCTCCTCCTCCATCTCCTCACTGTCGCCGATGGAGCGCATACCGGGAAAGATGCCCTCCTCCATCCCCACCACAAAGACCACCGGGAACTCCAGTCCCTTGGCCGAGTGCATGGTCATCATCACCACACTCTCGTCTCCGGCGTCATGGGAATCCAGGTCGGTATAGAGGGCGATCTCGTCCAGGAAGCCGCCCAAAGACGGCTCCTGGGCGTTACTCATATAGCTCTGGATGGAGGAACCAAGCTCCCGGACATTCTCCAGCCGGGTGCGGTCTTCCAGCTTGTCGCTCTGCTCCAGGGCGATGGCGTAGCCGGTGTCGGCACACACCGCGTCATAGAGGTCGTCCAGCTCCATATCCCCCATCTGCTCCCGGAGCTTCTCCATCATCTCTACGAACTGCCCCAGCTTCCCCGCCGCCTTGCTGAGTTCCGGGTAGTCCCCGGCGGCGCTGATGACCGCCCACAAAGAGCGCCCCGTCCGGGCGGCGATGGCCTGGGCTTTCTCAATGGTAGTGGCGCCGATGCCCCGGGGCGGATTGTTGATGATCCGCCCCAGCCGCAGATCGTCGCCGGGGTTATGGAGCACGCAGAGGTAGGAGAGCATGTCCTTGACCTCCGCCCGGTCAAAGAACCGAATGCCGCCGATGATCTTATAGGGGATACCGTTGCGCTTCATCGCCATTTCCAGCTCCCGGGACTGGGCGTTCATACGGTAGAGGATGGCAAAATCCTTCCAGTGCTTCCCCTGGGAATAGCCGGTCAAAATTTGGGCCGCCACATACTGGGCCTCGTCGTCCTGGTTCATGGCGGTGTAGAGCTGGAGCTTGTCCCCCGCCCCATGGTCGGTCCACAGTTCCTTTCCCTTGCGCCCCAGGTTGTTGCGGATAACGCTGTTGGCCGCCTCCAGGATATTCTGGGTGGAGCGGTAATTCTGCTCCAGGCGGATGGTGCGGCAGCCGGAGTACTGGCTCTCAAAGGAGAGGATATTTTCGATGGTAGCCCCCCGGAAGCGGTAGATGGACTGGTCGTCGTCGCCCACCACGCAGAAATTCTTGTAGCCTCCCGCCAAGAGGGAGGCCAGCTTATATTGCAGATTGTTGGTGTCCTGGTACTCGTCCACCAGCACGTAGCGGAACTTCCTCTGATAGTAGACGCGCACATCCTCATGCTGCTGCAAAAGCAGCACTGTGCGGAGAATGAGGTCGTCAAAATCCAGAGCGTTGGCGGCCTTCAGCCGCCGCTCATATTCCAGATAGACCTTGCCCACCTGCTGCATCCGGTAGTCCCCGGAGCTTTTATGCTCCTCGGCAAAGGCGGGGGCTAGCTTCATATCGTCCTTGGCCCTGGAGATATAGCCTAAAACGCTCTTGGGCGGTAGGGCCTTTTCATCCATGTTCAGATCCCGCATGCTCTCCTTCACCACCCGCTCGGAGTCGGCGGAGTCGTAGATGGTGAAGGAGGTGGAATAGCCCAGCCGCTCGATATCCCGGCGGAGGATGCGGGCACAGCAGGAGTGGAAGGTGGACGCCCACACGTCGTTGGCCGACGGCCCCAGCATCCGCTCCAGCCGCTCCTTCAGCTCCCCGGCGGCCTTATTGGTAAAGGTAATGGCCAAAATGGACCAGGGGGCGGCGGGATCGAGACGGCACAGCCGCTCGGCCCGTTCCTTTCCCTCGGCGTTGGGCGCGGCTGCGTAGCCCTCCAGAAAGGCCAGGTCATCGGCGGTGACAAAGTCGGAGACCTCGTCGCTGTCCGAACCCCGGCCATATTTCATCAAATTCGCCACCCGGTTGATGAGAACGGTGGTCTTGCCGCTGCCCGCCCCCGCCAGCAGCAGCAGCGGCCCCTCGGTAGCCATTACCGCCCACCGCTGCTGGGGATTCAGGTGGCTGAACTCCCCCTCGATGACCGTCCGCCGGGCCTTGCAAAATCTGGTACGTTCTATGCTATCCAACATCGGTTTCTCTCCGTTTTCTATGTTTCTCCCCCGCCTTAAAACTGAAACAGGGTGATTTGGCTGGTCTCCGGCAGATCGTCAAAGGCTCCGGCGGCCTTGAGCTGCTCAATGTGGGTCTTGGACACCTTGGGACAGGCGTCGGAGAACTCCTCGATGGAGATGAACTCCCTCCCCTTCCTCTGCTCCACGATGTTCTCCGCCGCCGACTCGCCCAGGCCGGGGACGGCGGTAAAGGGGGGCAGCAGGGCGTCGTCGCCGTCCAGCGTAAAGACGGTGGCGGCGGAGCGGTAAACGTCCAGCGGGTGGAAGGTCAGCCCCCGGAGATAGAACTCATAGACCACCTCCAGGGTGGTGTAGGTGTCCTTCTCCACGTCGGTGGCAGTCTTCTCCTCGATCTTGTCCCCAATCTCTTTGAGCTTGGCCTTCACCAGGTCCATCCCCCGGCACATGATGGTGGCGTCAAAGGCCTTTGCCCGGATGGAGAAGAAAGCGGCATAGAAGGCCAGGGGCCGGTGTACCTTGAACCAGGCGATGCGGAAGGCCATCATCACGTAGGCCACGGCGTGGGCCTTGGGAAACAGATAGCCGATCTTGGCAAGGGAGCCGATGTACCAGTCGGGGACGCCGTGGCTGCGCATGGCGTCCTCCCACCCCGGCTCAAAGCCGCTTTTCTTCACCTTTCCCTTTCGGACCGCCTCCATGATCTTAAAGGCCATCTTGGGTTCCAGTCCACACTGCATGAGGTAGAGCATGATGTCGTCACGGCAGCCCACGGTGGAATCGACGGTGGCTACCTTGTTAACGATGAGGTCCCGGGCGTTGCCCAGCCACACGTCGGTGCCGTGGGAGAAGCCGGAAAGCCGCACCAGGGTGTTAAACTGCACCGGCATGGTGTCCATGAGCATACCGCGGGTAAACTTGGTGTTGAACTCGGGGATGGCCACTGCCCCCGTGGGCCCCAGAATGGGATCGTTGACAAAGCCCAGCTTCTCCGAGGTGGTAAACAGGCTCATGGTGTCCGGGTCGTCCAGGTCAATATCGGTGCGGGCGTTCACCCCGGTCAGGTCCTCCAGCATGCGGATCATGGTAGGGTCATCGTGGCCCAGCATGTCCAGCTTCAGGAGGTTTGACTCCATGGAGTGGTATTCAAAGTGGGTGGTGACGATATCGGTGTTGGGGTCGTCGGCGGGGTGCTGGACCGGGCAGAAATCGTAAATTTCCCGGTCCTGTGGAATGACCACCATGCCGCCGGGGTGCTGGCCGGTGGTGCGCTTGACGCCGGTGCAGCCCTTGGTCAGCCGGTCCTCCTCCGCCCTGGTGGCCCGGATGTTCCGCTTCTCCAGGTACTTCTTCACATAGCCGTAGGCGGTCTTCTCCGCCACCGTGCCGATGGTACCCGCCCGGAAGACGTGGCTGTCGCCAAACAGCTCAAAGGTATACCGATGGGCCTTGGACTGGTACTCGCCGGAGAAGTTCAGGTCGATGTCGGGCACCTTGTCGCCGCCGAAGCCCAGGAAGGTCTCAAAGGGAATGTCGAAGCCGTCCTTGACATAAGGTGTTCCGCAGATGGGGCACACCGCGTCGGGCATGTCCGCCCCGCAGCCAAAGCCGTTGGCCCGGCCAAAGTCAAAGTCGGCGTGCTTGCATTTGGGGCAGCGGTAGTGGGCGGGCAGAGAGTTGACCTCGGTAATGCCAGAGAGGAAGGCCACAATGGACGAGCCTACCGAACCTCGGGAACCCACCAGGTAGCCGTGCTCCAGAGAGTTCTGCACCAGCTTTTGGGCCGACATATAGATGACGTCGTATTTCCGCTTGATGATACCGGGCAGCTCCAGGTCGATACGGTCCTGGACCACCTGGGGAAGCTCCTCGCCATACAGCTCGTGGGCCTTGTCGTAGACCAGCTTCTCCAGCTCCTGGGCGGAGTTTTCCAGCTTGGGTGCAAACAACCCCTGTGGCAGCGGGTCCATCCGCTCACACATATCGGCAATGAGGTTGGGGTCCCGGACCACCACCTTACGGCAGTCCTCGGTGCCCAGGTAGGCAAACTCCTCCAGCATCTCATTGGTGGTCTTGAAGTAGATGGGCAGCGGCTCGTCACAGTCCTCAAAGCCCTTGGAATCCAGGAGGATATGGCGGTAGACCTCCTCCTGGGGGTCCAGGAAGTGCACGTCCCCGGTGGCGCACACCGGCTTGTCCAGCTCCTTGCCCAGGGCCAGGATGGTGCGGTTATAGTCCCGCAGGTCCTCCAGGTCCTCTGCGGCCACCCGCTTGCGGCGCTTGTTGGGCCGGAGGAGGAAGAGGTTGTTGCACACCGGCTGTATCTCCAGGTAGTCATACCAGGAGGCGATGCGCCGCAGCTCCTCCCAGTCCTTGTCCTCGCTCACCGCGCCGAAAAGCTCTCCCGCCTCGCAGGCCGAGCCAAGGATCAGCCCCTCCCGGTGCTTTTCGATCTCGCTTTTCAGGATGATGGGCTTGCCCGCCTTGTAGTTGACAAGGAAGGAATCGGAGATCAGGCGGTAGAGGTTCCGCAGCCCCATCTGGTTCTTCGCCAGCATGATAAGGTGGTGGGGAAACACACGCTTGGCCCGGTGGGCAAGCCACTCCCCCCGCAGGGGCACCATGGCGGCGTTGATGTCCTCCAGGCGGTGGACCCCCCGCTCGTCCAGCATTTGGAAAAGGGGGATGAGCATATAGGCCACCGTAGCCGCGTCGTCACAGGCCCGGTGGTGGTTGAAGGCGGGCAGATTCAGGCGGTTAGCCACCGTGTCCAGCTTGTGGTCCTTCAGCTCCGGCAGCAGGTTCTGGGCCAGGATCAGGGAATCCACCGCGGCGTTGGGAAAGGGAATGTCCATCTTCTTGCACGCCTCGGAGATAAAACCCATGTCGAACTCGGCGTTGTGGGCCGCCAGGGGCCGGTCCCCCACAAAGGCCAGGAATGCCTCCACCGCCTCCTCCTGGCTGGGCGCGCCGATAAGCATACGGTCCGTGATGCCGGTAAGCTCCACCGTCTCCCGGGGCAGGGTCATCTCGGGACTGGCGAAGGTGGAGAAGGTCTCCATCACCTTGCCGTCCCGGAGGACGGCGGCGCCGATCTCAATGATCATGTCCCGGTTTTTGTTCAGGCCCGTGGTCTCCAGGTCAAAGCAGACGATCTCCCCGTGGAAATCCTGGCTCACATGGCCATGGACGGCCAGGCGGTCATCCATATCGTTCAGAAAGTATGCCTCCACGCCATAGAGGAGCTTGATGTCCCGGGCGGAGTGCCACGCGTCAGGGAACGCCTGGGCCACACCGTGGTCGGTGATGGCGATGGCCCGGTGTCCCCAGCTCTCGGCCCGCTTGACGGCGTTCTTTTCTGGCCCAAGCTTGGGGCTGACCGAGGTGAGCGCGTCCATGGCGGACATGGTGGTATGCAGATGCAGCTCCACCCGCTTCTCCCAGCCGGCGGAATCCTGGCGCACCTCCCGCTCCGCCGTCATCACAGTGATAGGCTCCAGCACCATGTCGTTGAGGAAGCGGTCTATATTCAGCTTGCCCTGGATAAGCAGCTGCTGGCCCACCCGGACCTTGTCCACCAGGGGCTTGCCCTCATCCCCCTGAAAGAACTTGGAGACCCGGATGGCCCCGGTATAGTCGGTGACGTCAAAGGAGACCACCCAAGCATTGCGCTTTTTCAGCTCCCGGTGGTTGACGGCGAAGACCTCGCCCTTCACCACCACCGTGCCCATGTCCAGCTGCAGCGAACCCATCTCCACATTTTCGCCCTTGATCTCCCGGCGTCCAAAGAGGAGCTTTGCCGCCTTCCCCTCCAGCTGCTTGCCCAAGCTGGAGTTGGCCAGGATGTCCTTCAACGCCGCCGAACGCAGCTCCTCGGTGCGGCGAAACGCCTCCTGGGCCTCGTCGGTCAGCTCCGCCCCGTAGCCCTCCACCTCCGGGCAGGTCTCTTCATCGGGCGGCTCCGGCAGGGGGATATCCTCCTCCGGCGGCGGCTCGGGAAGGGGCGGCTGGTCAGGATAGGAAGGCTCCGGCCTTGGCGCTTGCTCCTCCGTCACGGCGGAAGGCTGCCGCGCCGCCTCCCCATCGGCGGCGGTCAGGGTCAATTCCACCCGCTCCACCGCATAGGCCGCGGCCAGGGCCGCCTCCACCCTGGTGCGGAACGCCTCATCGGGCAAAACAGGACAGAGGACCTGGGCCTTGATGGTCCGGGTCCTTTTATCCACCACCGCGCCTGTGACCTGCCACTGGGCAACCTCCCCGGCCTTGTCGGGAAACGCGGAGAAAATTTTCAGAAAGGGTATCTTTTGCGACATGGGGCCTGACTCTCCTTGTCTCACAGGTCTCGCCTGTTCAGATTTCCTCGATGAGCTTGAATAACTCGTCCACCAGCGCCTCCTGGGGAACCTTTTTCACGATCTCGCCGCGCTTGAAGAGAAGGCCCTCCCCCACGCCTCCGGCAATGCCCACGTCGGCGGCGGACGCCTCGCCGGGGCCGTTGACCACGCAGCCCATCACCGCCACGGTGATAGGCTTGTCCACCCCCTTCAGCCGCTCCTCCACCTCGTTGGCAAGGCCGATGAGGTCGATGCGGGTACGTCCGCAGGTGGGACAGGAGATCAGCTCCGGGCCGTCCCTGCGGATCCCGGCAGCCTTCAGGATATCTCGGGCGGCATAGACCTCCTGGATGGGGTCAGCGGAGAGGGAGACCCGGAGGGTATCGCCGATGCCCAGGGCCAGCAGCCCGCCAATGCCCACGGCGGATTTCAAGATCCCCATCTTGGGCGTCCCGGTCTCGGTAACGCCAATATGTAAAGGGTAATCGCTTTCTTGGCTCATCCGCTGGTACGCTTTCATCGTGAGGGGCACCGAGGAGGACTTCAGGGAGACACAGATATCGTAAAATCCACAGTCCTCCAGTAGCTTAATGTGTCCAAAGGCGCTCTCCACCAGAGCTTCTGGTGTAACGCCGCCGCACTTCTCCAAAAGTGGCTTTTCCAGCGAGCCGCCGTTGACCCCGATGCGGATCGGAAGTCCTTTTCCTTTACACGCCTCAGCCACGGCGGCCACCCGGTCAGGAGAACCGATATTGCCCGGATTGATGCGGACGGCATCGCAGCCCTGCTCCACGCACTTCAGGGCCAGCTTGTAGTCGAAATGGATGTCCACCACCAGAGGAATGGAGATGGCGGCCCTGATGGCCCCAATGGCTTCGGCGGCTGGCATATCGGGGACAGCCACCCGAATGATCTCGCACCCCGCCGCCTCCAGGCGGCGAATTTGCTCTACCGTAGCCTCCACGTCATGGGTAGGGGTGTTGCACATGGACTGGATGCTCACAGGGGCGCCGCCACCCACCGCCACTGGGCCTACATGAATTTGTCTCGTCATATCAAACACCAAACTTCTTCAGAATATCGCTGACCGTCACCAGCAGCATCAAGGCCATCAGACAGGCAAACCCGGCGGCGGTCACATAATTGAGGTATTTGGGGTCCAGCTTCCGCCGGGTCGCGGCGGTGTATATCCCATTGATGGCCATAAACAGAATTTGTCCGCCGTCCAGGGCCGGAATGGGCAGCAGGTTCATCACCGCCAGGTTGATAGCGATAAAGGAGACAAAACTGAGGATATTCAGCAGCGCCCCCAGGAAACGGGACATCCCGGCCTCCTGGGCCGCCTCGGCCCCCTGCTCCCCTACCTGGCCCACCATGTCCACGATCCCCACAGGGCCGGACATCTCCCGCAGCCCCACAGCCCCCCGGATCAGCTCGCTCAGGCTGTACCAGACCATGCGGACATAGTCCACCGATTTGAGCCAGGCCGTTTTCAGCACCTGGGGCAGAGAATTCTCCACCCGCGTGGTGGTGATGCCCAGCCCCAGCCAGCGGCTACCATCGGAGTTGGTCATCACCGACAGTTCAAAATCCTTCAGTTCCACCTTTTTCCCATTCCGGGAGAGCACCAGGTCGGCCTTGGCCTCCCCCCGTCGGCCCAGGAAAAAAGAGATATCCTCTGTAAGATAGACCCGGTGCCCGTTGACGGCGTGGATGCGGTCCCCCAGCTGTATCCCCTGGGTCTGGGCCTGGCCACCGGGCTGGAAGTCGGCAATGACAGGCTCATAAAAGGCGTCGTTGGCGGAATACAGGCACAGAATAATAAGAAATCCCGTCAAAAAGTTCATAAAAACGCCGCCCAGCAGAATAATGAGCCTCTGCCACCAGGGCCGGTTGGGAAAGGCCCGTGGGTCGGTAGAGGCCCCCTCCTCCTCCCCCTCCATGGCGCAGAAACCGCCGATGGGCAGCAGCCGGAGGGAGTAGTCGGTCTCCCCCTTAGCGGTGTGAAGGACCTGGGGACCCATGCCGATGGAGAACTCATTCACCTTGACCCCGCACAGCTTGGCGGCAGCAAAGTGGCCGAATTCATGGAGGGCGATGAGCACTCCAAACATTAAAATGGCGATCAGGATATAGAGCATATTTTCACCTCTAAGGTCGATCAGGCTTTTTCCGCCGTCCGGCGGGCTTCGGCGTCGGCGGCCAGGATGTCGTCCAGCGTTGGCTCTTGGACCGCCTTCACTGTTCGGAGGGCCTTTTCCACCCGGCGGGGAATGTCCATAAAGCCGCACCTGCCCGCCAGGAAATCTCCCACCGCCGTCTCATTGGCGCCGTTGAGGATGGCAGTGGCGGTGCCGCCGGTCCGGGCCGCCTCCTTGGCCAGGGAGAGGCAGGGGAAGTTCACCTCGTCGGGCGGGGCAAAGGTCAGGGCCTTGCAGCCCAATAAGTCCAGCGGTTTTGCCGGGCCGGGCGCCCGTCGGGGCCAGGTCAGCGCGTACTGAATGGGAAGACGCATATCCGGCTCTCCCAGCTGCGCTAAGATGGCGTTATCACAGTATTCCACCAGGGAGTGAATGATACTCTCCCGGTGGATGACCACCGAAATTTTTTCCAGGGGCAGTTCGTAGAGCCGCATGGCCTCAATGACCTCCAGGCCCTTGTTCATCATGGTGGCGGAATCCACCGTGATCTTGGCCCCCATGGACCAGTTGGGGTGCTTGAGCGCGTCGGAGACCGTCATGGCCTCCAGCTCCTCCCGCTTTCTGCCAAAAAAAGGCCCGCCTGAGGCGGTGAGGATGAGCCGTTTCACTTCTCCCCTGTCCCGGCAGCCCTGGAGGCACTGAAAGATGGCCGAGTGCTCGGAGTCCACCGGCAAAATTTCAACGCCTTTGACCTGGGCAGCCCTCATCACCAGCTCCCCGGCGCAGACCAGGGTCTCCTTGTTGGCCAGGGCGATGTGTTTCCCCTCTTCAATGGCGGCCAGGGTGGGCCGCAGTCCCACCATGCCCATGACCGCAGTGACCACGGCCTCGGTCCCCGGCAGGGTGGCGGCCTCGATCAGCCCCTCCATCCCCGAGGAGACCTTGATATCGGTATCGGCCAGCTTCACCCGCAGGCTCTCCGCCGCGCCGGGGTCCATGCACACCGCCAGTCTGGGCTTTACCCGGCGGCATTGCTCCTCCAGCAGCTCCACATTGCTCTTGGCCGTCAGGGCGGAAATGGTAATACCAAGGACCTGGGCCACCTCGATGGTCTGGCGGCCAATAGAGCCGGTGGCGCCCAAAAGAGAAATGTTTTTTATCATATCACTTCACCACCGGAAGCAGATAGAGCATGATCTCCACAAAGGGGGCGCAGAAAAGCACCGAGTCGAACCGGTCCAGTACCCCTCCGTGGCCGGGAAACAGGTCTCCAAAATCCTTCAGGCCATACTCTCGCTTAATATAGGAAAACGACAGGTCCCCCAGCTGAGAGAGGACGCTGCCCACCACGCCATAGACGGCCAGCACCCACAGCCGACAGCCCTCCACGCCGAAGAGAGGCCCTGCCAATACGCCGCTGAGCACCGCCGCCGCCGTGGCTCCGCACACGCCGCCAATGGCGCCCTCCACCGTCTTCTTCGGCGAGAGCGTGGGGGCCAGCTTATGCTTTCCAAAGGCCATCCCCGCAAAGAGGGCGCAGGCGTCGGAGAGGAATGCGATAACAAAGGGCAGAATGATATAATAGCCCCAATCCTCCAGCTTCCGTATCCGCAGAAACGAGGAAAGGAAAAACGGGATAAATACACTCAGAAAAAAGGCCCCGCCGATCTTCTCCAGCCCCACCTTTTTGCGGCTTGCCATAGCGTCGCAGAAGATGAGCACCACATAGATGAAAAGCCCCAGCAGGGCGGGCAGGGAGCGGCTGTCATAGAACACCCAGAAGGGGATCAGTCCCGCCAAAAGGATGGAGTAGGCGGTGATCCGGGAATGCTGCAAGAAGCCGGTGGAATAGAGGGCCTCAAAGATGGCGATGGCCGACAAAAGCGCCACCGCCGCCGGCAGCATCCACACCGGGGCCACATATACCATGCCAAGGAGAATGGGAACGCAGACGACTGCCACTATCACACGCTTCAGCATTCAAACCCCTCCATACCGGCGCTGACGGAGAGCATAGGCCGCAAACGCTTTCCGCAATTCCTCCCGGTCAAAATCCGGCCAGTTCACATCAGAAAAATAAAACTCGGCGTATGCCGCCTGCCACAGCAGAAAGTTGGAGATACGCTCCTCACCGCCGGGACGAATGAGCAGGTCTGGGTCGGGAATTCCGGCGGAGAAGAGGTAATTGGAGAATACCGTCTCGCTCAGCTCCTCCGGCGTCCGCTTCCCCGCGGCGCAGTCGGCGGCAAAGGCCCTGGCCGCCCGGAGCAACTCATCCCGTCCGCCGTAGTTGAGGCAGATGTTCACCTGGCAGGGACCGTACTTAGCCGAGCGCTCCACCGTCTCCTCCGCCAATTGACGCAGCTCGGCGGGCAGCGGGCTGAGGTCGCCGAAAAAGACGATGCGGATCTTTTCCTTTTCCATCTCGGCGATGGCCTCTAAGAGATACTTGCGCAGCAGCTCCATAATGGCCGAGACCTCCTCGGCGGGCCGCTTCCAGTTCTCCGTGGAGAAGGCGTAGACCGTCAGGTACTCCACCCCCCACTCCCGGCAAATGGAGGCCACGCGGCGGAAGGTCTCCGCTCCGGCGGCGTGCCCTGCCGTCCTGGGCAGTCCCCGGCGCTTGGCCCAGCGTCCGTTGCCGTCCATGATGATGGCCACATGCCGGGGAACGATCTGGGGGATGTCGCTTTTCTTTTTATCTTTTCCGAACAGCGCCATGCTCCACCTCCGGGAAAACAGCGGATTTCCCGCCGGGAAACGGCGGGAAATCTGTGGTTTATGTTTCGATACGCGCCAGCTGTCCGGCGGTCATCAGACCGCCATCAGCTCCTTTTCCTTTTTCTCGCACAGCTCGTCGATCTTCTTACAGTTCTTATCGGTGATGTCCTGAAGCTCCTTCTCGCAATCCTTGCGGTCATCCTCGGTCATCTCGCCCTTCTTCTCGGCGGCCTTCAGCCGGTCCATGGCGTCCCGGCGGATGTTGCGGATGGCGACCTTGCCGTTCTCGGCGTACTTGCGCACCTGCTTGGTCAGTTCCTTACGGCGCTCCTCAGTGAGCTGGGGGAACAGCAGACGGATGACCTTACCGTCGTTCTGGGGGTTGATGCCCAGCTCAGAGGTCTGAATGGCCTTCTCAATGGCCTTGAGCAGAGAACTGTCCCAGGGGGAGACCATCAGGCTCCGGGGATCGGGAGAAGAGATGGAGGCCACCTGCTGGATGGGGGTGGGGGTGCCGTAGTAGTCCACCACGATCTTATCCAGTACGGCGGCGTTGGCGCGGCCCGCCCGGACAGAGGCAAAGTCGCTGTTCACCACTTCGATGGTCTTTTGCATCTTGGCGTCAAATTCCTTGTTGAACTCCTGCATGTTACTTTACCTCCTTGATTAGTGTGCCGATCTTCTCACCCATGACCACCCGGTAGATGTTTTCCGGGTCCTTGAGGGCGAAGAGCATAACAGGGATACTGTTGTCCATAGACAGACTGGTGGCTGTGGAATCCATGACCTGCAAATGCCGGGAGAGGACCTCGTCGTAGGTAATGGAATCAAATTTTACGGCGCTGGCGTCCTTCTTAGGATCGGCGGAGTAGACCCCGTCGATGTTCTTGGCCAGTAAGATCACGTCGGCGTCGATCTCGGCGGCCCGGAGAACGGCGGCGGTATCGGTGGAGAAGAAGGGGTTGCCGGTGCCGCAGCCAAAGATGACCACTCTCCCCTTCTCCAGGTGCCGGATAGCCCGGGAGCGGATATACGGCTCGGCTACCGCCTTCATCTCAATGGCGGTCTGGACCCGGACCTCCACATCGTTTTGCTCCAGCACGTCGGCGACGGCCAGGGCGTTGATGGTGGTGGCAAGCATCCCCATGTGGTCGGCCCGGGTGCGCTCCATTCGGTCTCCGCCGTCCTTCACGCCCCGCCAGAAGTTGCCGCCGCCCACAACGATGCCCACCTGGACCCCCTGGGCGACACATTTCTTGATGACCCGGGCCACTTCGCCTATGACGTCGAAGTCCAGCCCCCGTCCGGCTTCTCCCGCCAGGGCCTCGCCGCTGATCTTCAAAAGCACTCTATGATAGGCAGGCGCAGACATAATGATACCCCTCCCATAAATATGTAAGCTATGCTTATCCTATTTTAATATATTTTTCTCCTTTTGCATAGAGGGAAATCAAAGTTTTTCCATCTTTGTTTTCCGCCCTTGCCTTTTCTCCCCGCCGCCGTTATAATAGCCGTGGAACAGCCAAATTTCCGTGGGGGAGGAATGAACTTGCGCTACCGTCATATAGCCTTTGACCTGGACGGAACTCTTATCGACTCGGAGGAGGCCGTACTGCGCTCCCTACAGGATACCCTGCGGACCGTCACGGGCAATGAATATCCTCTGTCCGAGCTGATCTTCTCTCTGGGCATCCCCGGCCTGAAGTGCCTGGAACAGCTGGGCCTGCCTGACCCGGAAGGCGCCTTGCAGCTGTGGGAGGCCAACCTGTGCCGCTATCAGGGGTTGGTAAAGCTCTTCTCTGCCGTCCCAGAGCTGTTGAAGTCCCTGGCGGACCTGGGGTGTTCCCTGGGCGCCGTGACCTCCAAGACCAGAGAAGAGCTGGACTACGACTTTATTCCCCTGGGGCTGGGGACATACCTGCCCACCGTGATCACCGCCTCAGACACCGTCCTACATAAACCCGAGGCCCAGCCGCTGCTCAAATTTATGGAGCGGGTCGGGGCAAGGCCGGAGGACACCCTCTATGTGGGAGACAGTCCCTATGACAGGGAATGCGCTCACCGGGCGGGAGTGGATTTTGCCCTGGCCGTGTGGGGCTGCCGGGGCCGGGAGGTCCCGGCGGAGCACACCCCAGCCCAGCCTATGGCGCTGGTGGACGTCATCAAAGGATAACAGCAAAGCCCGGCGGGGTCCCCGCCGGGCTTTGTGTCATTTCAGTGTTTTAACCGTCTCGGTAAGGGCGGCCACCAGGGCGTCCATTTCCTCGTCGGTGCCCACGGTGATCCGCAGATGATCCCGGATACGGGACTTATCAAACCAGCGCGCCAGCACTCCCCGTTCCCGCAAGCCCTGGAAGAGCGCCTTCCCCGGCACGCCGGGGTGGGAGACAAAAAGAAAATTGGCCTTGGAGGGCAACACGGCAAAGCCGCTGTCCAGCAGGCGCTGGCGGGTCTTGTCCCGGGTAGCGGCAATGGCGGCACAGGTCTTCTCGAAATATTCCTCGTTATCCAGGGCGGCAGCGGTCCCGGCGGCAGCCAAACGGTCTACGGTGTAGGAATTGACCGAGTCCCGAACGCAGCGCAGGGCGGCCATCAGGTTTTCATTCCCCATGGCCCACCCCACCCGCAGCCCCGCCAGAGAGCGGGACTTGGAGGCGGTCTGTACCACCAGCAGGTTGGGGTATGTATCAATGTAACGGGCCATGCTCTCCGCGCCGAAATCCACATACGCCTCGTCCACGATGACCACCTGGTCCGGGTGGGCCTCCACCACGCGCTTCACCTCGCCCGCGGCCAGGGCCTGGCCGGTGGGAGCGTTGGGGTTGGCGATGACTATGCCTCCCTTTGGCTCCTCCAGGAACCGCTCCAGAGGCAGAGAAAAATCATCGTTTAAGGGAATGAGGTTGACCGAAAGGTCAAGATATTTAGCCCAGACCTCATAGAAACTATATGTCACATCGGCAAAGCTCACCGGCACATTGGGGTCAAAAAACGCCTGAAAGGCGAAGGCCAGTATTTCGTCGGAGCCGTTGCCGCAGAAGACCTGTTCCTCCCTCAGCCCGGTATGGCGGGCAATGGCGCGGCGCAGGTCAAGACATTCCGGGTCGGGATAGAGCCGGAGCTTCTCATCCGCGGCGGCATGGATGGCCGCTATGACCGACTGGGCAGGAGGATAGGGATTTTCGTTGGTGTTGAGCTTGATGAACTTTCGGTCCTTGGGCTGTTCACCGGGGACATAAGGCTCCGCGTCCCGAATTTTTTTGCTCCAAAATTCCTTCATGCCTCTTCCTCCCGGATGATCTTTTTGATCCCCTTCTCCGCCTTGGCCCGGGAGAGCATCAGCTCACGTCCACAGCCCGTGCAGCGGAGCTTGAAGTCCATCCCCACCCGCAGCACCTGCCACCGGCGGGCGCCGCAGGGATGGGGCTTTTTCATTTCCAGGGTATCCCCCACCCGCACGTCCACTACCGCTCCCCCCTGTCCTTCCAAAAAAGTTTACTTGCCCCTATTATAGTTCCGCCGCTTCTCTGTGTCAAATCAAGTTGTCCCGCCGCATATCATTTCCTTGGACGCGCGAAACAGCCCCGCCAGAAAGAAAGGATCTGATAAAATGACTTGCTGCTTTCTCCCGGAGGGACGACTGCTCCACACCCCGGAAAATATTGCCGCCTGCGCCCGCCCGGAGGCTCTGTCCCAGGCCATGGCAGCCGGGACCGTCCTGGAGGGTTCCGCTCTCCTGTGCGATGAAAACCACGACCTTCTGGTCTCCCTGGGTCCCTTTACCGGACGCATTCCCAGGGCGGAGACCGCCATCGGCATTGCTGAGGGCACCACCCGTGACATCGCCATTCTCTCCCGGGTAGGCAAGCCGGTGTCCTTTACAGTGGAGGCGTTGGAGGAAAAGGATGGCCGCCTGTGCCCTCTCCTTTCCCGCAGAAAGGCCCAGGAGCTGGCCCTGGCCTCCATCCTGGATTCCTGGACGCCCGGAATGGTGGTTCCAGCCACCGTGACCCATCTGGAAGGCTTCGGAGCCTTTGTGGATATTGGCTGCGGCGTGGCCTCCATGATCGGCGTGGAGCGGCTGTCCATCTCCCGGATCGCCCACCCCGGAGACCGACTTCGGGTGGGACAGGATATCTATGCCGCCGTGCTGGAGGTGGACCGGCACAGCCGCCGGGTGATCCTCACCCACCGGGAACTGCTGGGCACCTGGGAGGAGAACGCCGCCCTCTTCAAGCCGGGGATGACGGTACCCGGCCATGTCCGGGGCATCAAGGATTACGGCGACTTTGTGGAGCTGACCGCCAACCTGTCGGGACTGGCCGAGACCAAGGAGGGCGTCCGGGAGGGAGACCGGGTCTCGGTCTACATCAAATCCATTATTCCTCAGCGCATGAAGCTGAAGCTGCTCATCATCGACGTCCTTCCCCCTGCCCCCGGCCCAGAGGAGCCGCGGTATTTTCTACCCCAAGGAAAGCTCACCCGGTGGGAGTACGCCCCCCCAGGCTGCCGAAAGGCGGGCGGGGAGACGGTATTCGCAGGGCAATAATTCTTCCTTTTTGCCGGGTATCGAAAGGCCCGCCGGGAGATATCCTCCCGGCGGGCCTTCATTTTTTATTCCTGGGAAACGGCTTACTTAAAGTACCGCTCCAGCAGACCCTTCAGGGCCTTGCCGTGGCGGGCCTCGTCACGGGCCATCTCATGGACGGTGTCATGGATGGCGTCCAGGCCGTTCTTCTTGGCGCAGGCGGCCAGGTCGAACTTGCCCTGGGTGGCGCCGAACTCGCAGTCCACGCGCCAGGCCAGGTTCTTCTTGGTGGAGTCGGTCATGGAGGGCTCCAGGTCGGCGCCCAGCAGCTCGGCGAACTTGGCGGCGTGCTCGGCCTCCTCATAGGCGGCCTTCTCCCAATAGAGACCGATCTCAGGATAGCCCTCGCGATGGGCGATACGGGCCATGCAGAGATACATGCCCACCTCGGAGCACTCGCCCTGGAAGTTGGCCATGAGCTGCTCGAAGATGTACTTCTTGTCCTCGGCGCTGATGTCGGGGTTATCCTTCACGGTGGCGGCATAGACGCCAAAGCCGTGCTCGGCGGCCAGCTTGGCGCCTTCCTTCATCTCATTGAACTTGGACGCGGGCACGCCGCAGACGGGGCACTTCTCAGGAGGAGTCTCCCCTTCCCACACATAGCCGCAGACAGAACAGACCCACTTTTTCATGTTGTATACCTCCTAATAATATTTTCCTGACATTAAATAGGAATGATTCCTAATTGCATATTTAATTTATCATATATTTCCCATTCCTGTCAAGAGGCTTTTCCCATTTTCGGGGAAATTTTTCCGTTCTTTTCAGCCCTTGGCGCCCAGAGTATCCAGCCTCACTCTACCGTGACGGATTTCGCCAGGTTTCGGGGCTTATCGATGTCGCAGCCCCGCTGGAGGGCCACGTAATAGGCAAAGAGCTGGAGGGGCAGCACATCCAGGCTGGGCAGAAGCATGGGGTGGGTCTCAGGCACCGCCATGGCATGGTCCACGGTCTTGACCATGGCGTCATAAAGAGTCCCGGTGGTCAACCCCAGCACGTCGGCCCCCCGGCTCTTGACTTCCACCACGTTGCTCATGGTCTTTTCAAACAGCGGGGCATAGCTGCCCAGGGCCACCACCAGCGTCCCCGGCTCGATGAGGGAGATGGTGCCATGCTTCAGCTCACCGGCGGCGTACGCCTCGGAGTGGATATAGGAGATCTCCTTCAGCTTCAGCGACCCCTCCAGGCCCACGGCATAATCCACGTTGCGGCCAATAAAGAAAATAGAAGGATGGTTGAAATAGAGGCTGGCGAAATACTGGATGGAATCCCTCTGCTCTAAAATGCTCTCCATCTTGGTGGGCAGCAGAAGCAGCTCGGAGACGATCCGGGCATAGCTCTCCGGGGAGATGGCCCCCATTACCTCGGCAAAATGAAGGCCGATGAGATAGGTCAGGGCCAACTGCGTGGAGTAGGCTTTCGTGGTCGCCACGGCGATCTCCGGCCCGGCCCAGGTGTAGAGTACGTCGTCGGCCTCCCGGGCGATGGTGGAGCCGACCACATTTACGATAGCCAGCACTCTGGCCCCCAGCCGCTTGGCCTCCCGCATGGCGGCCAGGGTGTCTATGGTCTCGCCAGACTGGCTGATGACCAGGGCCAGGGTCCTCTCGCTGACGATGGGGTCGCAGTAACGGAACTCAGAGGCCAGCGTCACCTCCACCGGCTTGCGCAGCAGCTTTTCCAGGTTGTATTTCGCCACCATGCCCACGTGGTAGGACGAGCCGCAGGCAATGATGTAGAGCTTGTCCATATCCTTAAGATATTCCGGGGTAAACTCCAGCTCATCCAGCAGTACATGGCCGTCCTTGATCCGCGGAAAGACGGTCTTGCGGAAAGCCTCGGGCTGCTCCATGATCTCCTTGGCCATGAAGTGCTCATAGCCGCCCTTTTCCGCGGCGGAGACCTCCCAGTCCACGTGGCTGACGGCCTTCTCCACCACCTGGCGGTAGCGGTCCCGGACCTCCACCCCATCCCTGGTGAGGATGGCGATCTCCCCGTCGTCCAGGTAAGAGACCTCACGGGTATATTTGATAACGGCGGTGACGTCGCTGGCCAGCATGTGGAAGCACTCTCCCCTGCCGATGATGAGGGGAGAATCCTGGCGTACGGCGATGAGCATATCCGGGTGGTCGGCGCAGATGATGCCCAGGGCGTAAGCGCCACGGATACGGTTCAGGGTCTTGTTCACCGCGTCCAGCAGACCGCCCCGGTAGTAGTACTCCAATAGCTGAGCCACCACCTCGGTGTCGGTCTGGGAGACAAAGGTAACTCCCTTGCTCTGCAAAAACTCCCGAATTTCCACATAGTTTTCGATGATGCCGTTGTGGACCACGGCGAACCGTCCGCTCTCGGAGACCTGGGGGTGAGAGTTGATATCGGAGGGCGCGCCGTGGGTGGCCCAGCGGGTATGGCCCACGCCCAGGCTGCCGTGAACGGTGGCCCCGCCCTGGGTCAGGTCGGACAGGCCCTTCAGCCGCCCCTTGGCCTTGACCACCTGCACGCCCTGCTCCTGGCCGTAGACCGCCAGCCCCGCCGAGTCGTAGCCCCGGTATTCCAAGCGGGAGAGGCCGTCCAGCAGAATGGGCGAGGCTTCCTCATTTCCGATAAAACCAACGATACCGCACATAGGGCGTCCTCCTGAAGGCTTTGGCTTATATGCTCGTTGTGACAATTGCCACAGACATTTATTATACCGTTTTTTCCAAAAAGCGCAAGAGCTTTTACTCTCTTCTCCGTCGCCGGGAGGGCAGGCCGGGAAGCTCCCCCTCTACTAAAATAATGTCCTCTCCGAACCGGCGCACCGCCGACCAGGGAAAGACCTGCTCCGGCTCCCGGCCCAGCAACCCGAAAAAGCGCAGCCGTCCGGGGATAATGAGGTTTTTGATCTGCCCGCTCTCCAGCTCCAGCTCCACATCCCCCACATAGCCGTAGCGGCTGCCGTCAGTGACGTTGATGACCTCCTTGCAGCGCAGCTCCCCTACCCGTGTGTCCATGTCCATACCCCCTTTGAAAGAGGATATGTCCCTGAGGTGTTGTCCTATACCCAGCGAACCTCTGGGGGCAAAATGGCATAGGATGAGGAAAAAGGAGGTCATTCTATGCCCATCATCTACCTTTCCCCCTCCACCCAGGAAAACAACCTCTATGTCAACGGCGGCACCGAGGAGGAATGGATGAACAAGCTGGCCGACGCTCTGGAGCGGTCGGGGGAGCTGGAGCTGATGGAGGCCGCCCTGTCTATGGAGGGTAAGCGGGAGGAGTTATCCGCCCTGCTGGACGCCCTCTGGACAGAACTGGGGAGCCGGGCCGTCCGGTCCGGGGACCGGCGCAGGCTGCTGCGGGCGGCGGAGCTGGTAAAGCAGCTGAGAGGGGCCGCCCGGCTCAATGTCAGTGCCGGGCAGCTGTCCGGCTGGCTGTGTGCGGGAATGTTTGAAGCCACCTGAATAGTTTACAAATTGCGATATATTGAGGAGAAAATACCTATGGTAGAGATTATCAGCGTCCGTTTCCA
>CAJTLK010000023.1 GCA_910577415.1 uncultured Oscillospiraceae bacterium | reverse complement strand
CGTCGGACTTCAGGGGGGTGACGGCCTGGCCGTTGATGGTCATGTTCATGGGAGTCACGGAGATGGTCTTATCTCCGCCGGCGGCCACAGCCGCCACCCCAAGGACCATAACGAGAGCCATCGCAAGAGCGGTGATCTTCTTTTTCATATGGTTCTCTCCTTTCAAATTTGCCTGGTTTTTTACCAAACCTTCTTGGCAGTCTACCAAACATTGCGGTTAATTATATAACAATCTTTTTCCTTTGTAAATGACCAAACGCAAAATATTGCCGGATTTTTCACCCTCCGGCACCTGGGAATTTCTTCACTGCTCCCAGACATTAAAAGGCACGGCAGGGAACTTCCCCGCCGTGCCTTTTAATGATTTTAGATACTTACTTATTTGCCCGCGGCGGCGTTGACGCCGGCGGTGCGTCCAAAGGTCATGCAGTCGGCGATGGCGTTGCCGCCCAAGCGGTTGGAGCCGTGGATACCGCCAGTGACTTCGCCGGCGGCGTACAGGCCCTTGATAACCTTGCCCTTCTCATTCAGAACGCGGGCGCTGGTGTCGATCTCCAGGCCGCCCATGGTGTGGTGGACGGTGGGCACCTTCTTGCAGGCGTACCAGGGACCGGTGGTGAGCTCCACCTCAGACTTGCTGGGCTTGAAGCCAAGCTCATCCTCCTTCTCGCCCCGGACCACGGCATTGTGGGCGTCAATGGAGGCCTGGAGCTTGGCAGCGTCCATGCCGGTTTTCTCGGCCAGCTCGGCCAGAGTGTCAGCCTCCACCACTACGCCCTGAGCCACCATGCCGGCGATGGTGCCGCCATAGTTGTCCACCCAGTCACGGCTGGGGAAGCGGACATTGTTCACCACGATCCAATAGGTCTGGCCCTCCTGATCCAGGATGGCCTGGGCCAGAGTGTCACGGCCGGCGCCCTCGTTGACAAAGCGGTCACCGTGAATGTTGGCAAAGATGCGGTTATAGCCGGAGGTACGGATGTTCTCCATCAGGCCGGTGCCGGGAGTGCCGCAGGGATGGAGCTGGATGTCGGACATACCAGTGACGCTGGCGCCAATGGCAGTGGCCATCTTGATACCATCACCCTGGGCGGAGAGGGCCATATTGGTGCAGCCCAGCTTGGTCACGTCTACGTGCTTCCACACGCCGGTGTTGGACTCGCCCAGCAACTCCTTATTGGAGCCGAAGCCGCCGGTGGCGATGATGACGCCCTTCTTGGCGTTGAGGGTCACAGTCTCGCCCTGTTTGCCGGTGGCCTTCACGCCGGTAACGGCATTATTCTTGGTAAGCAGCTCCTTGGCGGTGGTGCCGGTGAGGATGGTCACATTGTCCATGCCCCGGAGCGCCTTTTCAAAGGTCTGGATATAAATGTTGCCGGATTTCATCACGGAACCGTTCTCGGCGGGATAGTGGCTGCGGTTGCCCAGAGAGCCGGTAGCGGAGCCCACCTTACTGTCAAACTCCACGCCCACGCTCTCCAGCCATTCCACAGCCTTCATGGAATTCTCGCACAGGTACTTGATGAGGTCCATATTACCCACCTCATGGCCGCCGGTATAGGTGGTGTCGATGAAGGTCTCCACGGAATCCTCAATGCCCTGGGCGCCCTGGCGCTTGGGGTCAACGGCGTTGAGGGCGCCCTCGGACACGTTGGTGGAGCCGCCCAGAATGTCCAGCTTCTCCACCACGACGACCTTGACGCCGGTCTGCGCGGCGGAAACAGCGGCAGCCAAACCGGCGCCGCCGCCGCCGACCACGACCACGTCGGCATCATATACAACGTCCTTGGCCTCAGGCTTGGCAGGGGCCTTGCTCAGCTCGGTGGTGTCGATGCCGGCGTCCTTCAGGGCCTGGATGGCGCCCCGCTTGATGGCATTGCTGGTAATGGAGGCGCCGGTGACGGCGTCGCAGGCCAAGCTCTGGGTCTCCACGATACGCTTGGTCATTACATCGATGGCCACCTTGCCCACGCCGCGGGTCTCGATCTCGTTGGAGACCTCCACTTTGGCGATCTTATCGCCGTCCATAGTCACCGCCACGGTGATGGGGGCGTTATGGCCGGGGGTGGTAGCAGTATAGGTCATCTTGTCCACCACCAGCTTGGCGGTGTTGGGGGCGGTGGGGTCCCACTCCACCTGGATGCCCAGCAGCTCACTGAGATAGCGCAGAGGCACATAGGTGGCTCCGTCATAGGCGAAGACCTCGGCAGGGGTGCCGTCGGACTTCAGGGGAGTGACGGCCTGACCATTAATGGTCATGTTCATAGGGGTGACGGAGACCGTCTTGTCCCCGCCAGCCGCCACGGCGGCCAGACCCAGGGCCATGGTCAGGGCCAGAGCCAAGGCTGTTACTTTCTTTTTCATGCTTGTCTCTCCTTTGTTCATTTGATTATTTGTGCCAATTCACCAAATGCACGACTGGATTATAGCGCCAGTTTTTTGGTTTGTAAACCATCCTTTCAATTTTCTCCGTTTTGTCAAAAAAAGCCCTTCGGAATTGGGCAAAATATCAATAAAAAAGGCCCGACGGAAAAAATTCCCGCCGGGCCTTTTGTCCTTATTCGGATGTTCCTTACTTCTTGCCGGTGACGCTGTTGGCAGCCACGCGGCCGGAGACGATGATCTCGGTGGTGGCATTGCCGCCCAGGCGGTTGCCAGCCATGAAGCCGCCGGTGACCTCGCCTGCGGCCCACAGGCCGGGGATGGCCTTGCCGCTCTCGTCCAACACCTTGCGCTCGGTGTCTACCACCAGGCCACCCATGGTGTGGTGGGTAGAGGGAGCCTGGAAGCGGAGGATGACCTTATCCAGCTTATAGGTCTCGGGCTTGTAGTTGCCCTTGTCGTCCTTCTCCACATCGCCGATGGTGTTGCGGAGGGAGAGCTTCTCCACCTCCAGCTTGTCGGTCAGGCCCATGACGTAGTTGTCATAGTCGGTGATGGTCTTGCGAAGGACGGCCTCGTCCAGGTGCAGCTTCTGGGCCACCTCGGCTACAGTGAGCACGAAGCAACGGTTTTCAATGTTGGACGTGGCAAAACTGGCGTTGGTGGTGGGGTTGGACAGCTCCACATAGATACCGGGAACATACTTCAGTCCCAGCTCCTGAGCCAGCTCCTTGCTCATGCCGTTCTCGAAGCCACCCTTGGAAAGAACGTCACGCTCAGCGGATTCGTCCACATAGCGCTTACCTGTGTTTGGACTAATGAAAATGACGTTCTCGCCGGCGCCCCGGGACAGGTTGCCGTTGTCTACCCAGCCCAGAGGCATCATCTGGGTCCAGCCCATACCGGTGACGGCGGCGCCCACCTTCTGGCCCATGATGATACCGTCGCCGGTCATGCCGGAGCGGTTGGTGGTGCCGATGTTGTTGGCAATAAAAGCGGGATCCCAATACTCATTGGTCTCCTGGACCATCTTGATGTTGGCAGCGTAGCCGCCGGTGGCGATGATAACGCCCTGCTTGGCCTTCACGGTGACGGGGGTGCCGTCATACTGGGTGGCCTTCACACCTGTGACCTTGCCGTTCTCCACGATGAGCTCCTCAGCGGTGGTACGGTAGAGGATGTCGTTCTTGGCGTTGGCCTTGCGCATGGTGTTCTCAGGGACCTTGAAGTAGGTGCCCCACTTGGTCTCATAAGTGACGCCGTCCACCACGCCGCCCAGAGGCGCGTTGGTGCGCTGCCACAGGCAGCCGATAAGGGTATTCTGCTTGTCCAGCCCCACCAGAGCACCCTGATCCATGAGCCACTCACTCATGTCCTGGCCCTCATGGATGAACTGGCTGACCAGATCGAAGTCACCGTAGATCCACTCGGTGCCCGCCGCGTTGGGACGCAGGCCGCCGTAGTAAGTCTGGAAGATGTGCAGCTCCTCGGTAGAGAAGACCACCAAATCGGTCTCCTTGGCGCCGGCCTTCATCTTGGCGTCGGCCCACTTGAGGTACTCATTGATCTGCTTCTTCAGGGTCTTCAGGGTGGGTAGATATTCCTTGTGGACGCCCCGGACGGCGTTGAGCTTGATGTCGCCGGCCACGAAGGGATGGGCGTCGTCCAGGGTGCCGTCAAACTCCTTCTCGGACCAGTCGGCGATGACGCGGAGGGTCTCAATACGGCCTGCGTCGCTCTTGACCTTGTCATAGGTCTTGCCGTCCAGGGGACTCTTGCCGGTGGTGGCGTTGGGGTGCTTGGCGTCCCAGACCAGGTAGTCACGGCTGATCTGGAAAGCGCCGCCGGCCACCAAGGTATTACCGCCCATCTCGGCGGCTTTCTCCAGCACCAGGACGGTGGAGCCGTTCTGAGCAGCCTGGGCGGCAGCGGCCATGCCGGCGCCGCCGGCACCCACGATGACCACGTCCCACTCGCCCTCAATGGGGGCCTTTGGCTCGTGCTTCACGGTGTTCTTCTTGAACGCGTCCATGTTGGAGCAGCCCGCCTGGGTAGCGGCGTCGTTGACCGCGTTCTTAATGGCAAAGCCGGTGAAGGTGGCGCCGGAGATGCCGTCGATCCCGGTGCCGTTGGCGGCCACGATGTCGGCAAACATGATATCATAGGCGGAGGTGCCCACGTGAGCGGTCTCCTTCTCCTCAGCGATCTCCACTTTGGTGACGGCGCTGTCGGAGAAGGTGACGTTCAGGGAGACAGGGGCGTTGTAGCCCATGGCCTTTCCGGTATAGGTACCGGCGGTGAACTTCAGCTCGGCAGCGGGCACGTTCACCAGCTTGGCGGTGTTGGGGGCGGTGGGGTCCCACTCCACCTGGATGCCCAGAGTCTCGCTTAAATAGCGCAGAGGCACGTAGGTGGCTCCGTCATAGGCAAACACCTCGGCAGGGGTACCGTCGGACTTCAGGGGGGTGACGGCCTGACCGTTGATGGTCATGTTCATGGGAGTGACGGCGATGTTCTTATCGCCGCCAGCCGCCACGGCGGCCAGACCCAGGACCATAACGAGAGCCAGAGCCAGCGCGGTGACTTTCTTTTTCATGGGTATTCTCCTTTCCAGTATGGTTGACTTTCTGCCAACCTTTGTTAATTGTATAACAATTTTTTCTTTTTGTAAACAGCCCTTTTAAAAATACCGCCGCGTGTTATACCGATTTTTTCCATTTCCACAAGAAAAATAAAAAAGGCCCCCGGCGGGGAAGTTCCCCGCCGGGGGCCAGAGCTTACAGAGCAAAAGTACTTTGCCGCAGAAGAAAATTATTTGCCCGCGGCGCTCTTGCCGGCAATGCGGCCATAGGTGAAGATGTCAGCGATAGCATTGCCGCCCAGGCGGTTGCCCGCATGGACGCCGCCGGTGACCTCGCCCGCGGCCCACAGACCGGGGATGGTCTTGCCGTTGGTGCCGATGACCTCAGCGTCGGTGTTGATCTTCACGCCGCCCATGGTATGGTGCAGAGAAGCCTTCCGGGGGCTGATGCAGATGCCCACATCGTCATGGCTCTCAATGTACTCCAGGTCGATGTAGCCCTTCAGGTTGCCCTTGTGGAAGTCGGGGTCGTTCTGGGCCAGAACGTAGCTGTTGTACTGCTCGATGACGTCCCGGAGCTGCTGCTCGGTGAAGGAGGAGGTAGCGCCGCCGGCAGGGGTCTTGGTGGCCTCGGCCAGCTCCTTCAGGTCCTTGCCGTACCAGATGTGGCCGCCCTCGACCATAGACTGGACGGTGCCGCCCATGCCGCCGGCGGTGTAGCTGGTGCCCTGGCACTTATCCTTGCCCTCGCGCATGGCGCTGCCGGCGTAGATGATGTAGAAGATGCCGTCGGGCTGCTCCATGGAGGCTTTCGCCAGCACGTCGCGCTCGGCGTACTCGTCCACGAACCGCTTGCCGTCGGCGCCGATCCAAAGCTGCTCAGCGGCGTCGGCCCAAATGCCGTCGGTCATGGTGCCCTTCAGGGGGGAGGAGGAGGGCATCATCTGAGCCACGCCCAGATCCACGGTGTCGGCGCCGATGGCCATGGCCATCTTGATGCCGTCGCCAGTGTTGGTGCCGGCGTTGGTGGAAAGGGTGGTGGCGGAGAGGTTGTCGCCCCAGTACTCATCATACTCCTTGACCATGGCGGGGTTGGCGCAGTAGCCGCCGCAAGCCAGGACCACACCCTTGGCGGTGTTGATGGTGATGGGAGTGCCGTCGGCCTTCTGGGCCTTGGCGCCCACCACCTTGCCGCTCTTGGTCAGCAGCTCGGTGCCGGCAGTCTCGGTGTAAATGGTCACGCCTTCCTTCTCGGCGGCGTTCTTCAGGTCGAGGATACGCACTTCCTTGGTGGGATGGGTGTGGGTGCGCTGCCACATGGCGCCCAGCACGGTGGACAGGGGGGCGTTGGCCCGAGAGGCGGTCTTCACGGTCCCCAGGGTGCCAGTCCACTCATAGGCGTCCAGAGCGTTCTCAGCCAGGGTGCGGGCCAGGTCGATGTCGGAAGCGGTCCAGCTGCCGTCGGCCATCTGGCGCAGACCGCCGGTGTAGATGTGCCACATATGCAGAGCAATGGAGTCAAAGCCAGGCATATCCTTCTCCGCGGTCTTGCCCTTGTTGGCGTCATAGTGGGCCCTGATATCCTTCTGGAGCTGGTCCAGAACGGGAGCCCACTCAGGGAACAGGTCGAAGTGGAGGTCGGCGTCCTTCTTGGTCAGCTTCAGATAGCCGTCCAGAGTGTTCTTCTCGGACTGGCTCAGGATACGGGTGGCCTGGGCCTCTGGGTCCACGGCGTTGAACGCGCCGCCGGCCATAAAGGTGTTGCCGCCCAGGAAAGAGCTCTTCTCAATGAGGATGACCTTGGCGCCGTTCTGGGCCGCGGAAATAGCGGCGCTGAGTCCGGCTCCGCCGCCGCCGATGACCAGCACGTCAGTGTCCCAGGTCTCAGCCTGACCGGGTTGGGCGTGATAGGCGTTGGCCTTCAGCTTTTCGGTGTCAAGACCGGCGGCCTTGGCAGCGTTGGTGGCGGCCCGCATAATGGCATTGGAGGCCATAGTGGCGCCGGTAACGGCGTCCACAGTGGTGGTCTGATGCTCCACCATCTGGGCAGGGATCCGCTCCATGGCCACATCGGCCAGGTAGGCGGTCTCCTTGCTCTCAGTAACGGCCACATTGGTGATCTTGCCATCCATCACCGTCATCTCAACGGCGACGGGACCCTGCATACCAACGGAGGTGCCGGTATACTTCATGGGCATATTCACCAGCTTGGCGGTGTTGGGGGCGGTGGGGTCCCACTCCACCTGGATCCCCAGCAGCTCGCTGAGGTAACGCAGGGGCACGTAGGTGGCGCCGTCATAGGCAAACACCTCGGCAGGGGTCCCGTCGGACTTGGTGGGGGTGACGGCCTGGCCGTTGATGGTCATGTTCATGGGGGTGACGGAGACCGTCTTGTCTCCGCTGGCCGCTACAGCGGCCAGACCCAGGACCATGACGAGGGCCAGCGTCAGGGCTGTGATCCGCTTCTTCATAGTCAACTCTCCTTTTTCATGTTTTACGCCAATCGTTTGATCGAACAAAAACATTGTAACTCTTTTGTAACTTTCTGTAAATGTCATCTTAAGCCGCTTCCTTATTTTCTCTGTTTTGCCGGGGAATGAACAAAAAAACTTGTGCAAAATGGCAAAAGCCCCAAAAAGGCCCGGCGGGGAAGCTTCCCCGCCGGGCCGGATAGTACTTTGTTCAGGCGTTGACGCCCATCTTACTTCTTGCCGGTGATGCTGTTGGCAGCGGTACGGCCGGAGGTGATGATCTCCACGATGGCGTTGCCGCCCAGACGGTTACCGCCATGGATGCCGCCGGTGACTTCGCCCGCGGCCCACAGGCCGGGAATGGTCTTGCCGCTCTCGTTCAGCACGTGGCGCTCAGTATCGACGGTCAGGCCGCCCATGGTGTGGTGGGTGGAGGGCGCCATCAGACGGATGCGGATCAGCTCGCCGTCCAGCTTGTAGGTCTCGGGCTTATACTTGCCGTTGGCGTCCACCTCAGCGGTGCCCACCAGCTTGGTGGGATTCTCCTTGATGACCTCGGGGGGCTGCTCGCCGGCCATGACGGCCTTGTCGTAAGCCTCGAGGGTCTCATAGATGGTCTTGGCGTCGGCCTTCATACCAAACTGATCCAGGACCTTCTGAAGGTCAGCGGCGCTCTTGGCAAAGTAGACCCGGTTATCGATCTGGGTCTTGCCGGTGGTGGCGCCGGCCTCAACGCCAGGGGCCACATAGGTGTCGTAGGGATAGGGGAAGCCGACCACGGTCTCGGCGTTGGAGATCTCCAGGAACACGCCCTGGGAACCCATCAGCTCAACGCCGTTCTGGAATTCACCCAGAGACAGGACGTCGCGCTCGGCGGACTCGTTGACGAACCGCTTGCCGGTGGTGGGGTTGATATAGGCGGCGTAGTTACCCGCGCCAAAGGCCAGGTTGCCGTTGTCGATCCAGGAGATGGGCATCATCTGAGTCCAGCCCATGCCGGTGACGCCGGCGCCCACGGCCTGACCCATCTTAATGCCGTCGCCCACCTGGGAGCTGCGGTTGGTGGTCTTGGTGGAGGAGGTGATATACTTGGAGTCCCAGTACTTGTTGGTCTCCTGGACCATGCTGATGTTGGCAGCGTAGCCGCCGGTGGCCAGGACCACGCCCTTGTTGGCCTTCACGGTGACGGGGGTGCCGTCGAACATGGTGGCCTTCACGCCCACGACCTTGCCGTTCTCCACGATCAGCTCGTTGGCGGTGGTGCGGGTCATGATCTTGTTGTCCTTAGCGGTCTTGGAGGTCTCCAGCAGGGTCTTGCGGGGCACGGCAAAGTAAGTGCCGAACTGGGCGGGAACATCGCCCTTGGCGGGGTTCATCACGCCGTCGCCGTCCAGGTCGCCGCCGGAGAAGGAGTTCTCTCTCCACCACAAAGCGCCGATGAGGGTGGACTGGTCGGCGTCGTTGAACAGGGAACCCTGATCCTCCAGCCAGGTCTTCATCTCCTGGCCGTCCTGAATGAACTGCTTGACCAGATCAACATCTCCGTAGATCCACTCGGTCTTGTCAGCGCTCTGGCGCAGACCGCCGTAGTAGGTCTGGAAGATGTGGAGGTTCACAGTGGAGAACAGAGTCAGGGTGTTCTCGGCAGCGCCCTTGTCCAGCTTGGGCTGCGCCCAGTCCAGATAAGCCTTGATCTCCTTCTTCAGGGCCTTCAAAGTGGGCAGATAGTCGGCGTGAACGCCGTGCTTGCTCAGCTCAGCGATGTCGCCGGCCTCGTACTCATGGGTCTTGTAGTAGCTCTCATCAAAGGGCTTCTCAGACCAGTTGTAAATGGTCTTCAGGGTCTCGATGGCGCCGTTGCCGGACTTGACCTTGTCGTAGGTCTTGCCGTTATAATCCCACTTGGCGCTGGTGGCGTTGGGATTCTTGGGGTCCCAGCACAGGTAGGGCATAACGGACTGGAACGCGCCGCCGGAGCACAGGGTGTTGCCGCCGATGTCGGCGTTCTTCTCAATGACCAGGACGGTGGCGCCGTTCTGGGCGGACTGGGCGGCAGCGGCCATGCCGGCGCCGCCGGCGCCTACCACGATCACGTCCCAGTTGCCCTCAACGGGAGCCTGAGGCTCGTGCTTCACGGTGTTCTTTTTAAAGGTGTCCAGGTCGGTGCAGCCGGCCTGGGTGGCGGCGTCGTTGAGGGCGGTCTTGATGGCCCGGCTGGTGAAGGTGGCGCCGGAGACGGCGTCGATGCCGGAGCCGTTGGCGGCCAGAATGTCAGCGAACATGATAGGGAAGGCCACATCGCCAACATGGTCGGTCTCAGCCTCGGTCTTAGCCTTGATGTCGGTGACAGCCTTGTCGGAGAAGGTCACGTCCAGCTCCACGGGGCCGTTATAGCCAATGGCCTTGCCGGTGTAGGTGCCGGCCTTGAAGCTCAGAGCGCCGGCTGCAGCAGCGGTCCCCTGGGCGGCCTTCAGGGCAGCGGCAAGAGCCTCCTTGGCGCCATCGGTGGTCAGGGTAGCGCCGGAGACGCCGTCAACGGCGCCCTTGGCCTTGATCTGGTCGGCCAGCGTGGGCAGGGCCGCGCCGCCAATGGCGGGGGTCTCCCCGGCGCCGGTCACGGTGGCGTCGGTGATCTTGCCGCCGGCGACGGTGATGGTGACGGCGACAGTGCCGTTAAAGCCCTGGCCCTCGCCAGTAAAAGTGCCGTCCTTCAGTCCACCGGCAGCGGGGACCTTCAGGTTCTCCCCCACCAGCTTAGCGGTGTTGGGGGCGGTGGGGTCCCACTCCACCTGGATACCCAAAGTCTCGCTCAGGTAGCGCAGGGGAACGTAGGTGGCTCCATCATAGGCGAAGACCTCGGCGGGGGTCCCGTCGGACTTCAGGGGGGTGACGGCCTGACCGTTGATGGTCATGTTCATGGGAGTGACGGCGATATTCTTATCGCCGCTGGCCGCCACGGCGGCCAGACCCAGGACCATGACCAGAGCCAGCGTCAGGGCTGTGATCCTTTTCTTCATGTGTACCTCTCCTTTTTCATGGTGTCGCATGGCTTTCTGCATACTTGTATACCACATGCATTATAGTCTTTTCACAATTCCTTGTAAATATTTTCTTGTACATTTTCTTACTTTCTCCGTTTCAACGAAAAAAAGCCGGTGAGAGTTGTACAAAACGGCAAATCTATAAAAAAGGCCCCGGTAGGTCAGTGTAAGGCCCACCGGAGCATGAGAAGCAGTCCAAAGCCGGGAACGCCCAACGCCCCCAATATCACAGCGTTAAAAAGGTTAACGCCTAATCCGGCCCCCAGAGCCTGGCCGATGGGGGCGAAGACGGTCAAAAAGGCAAGCCCCACTCCCGTCCGCCCTACCAGCCTGCAAAAAGCGTTCAGGGGCCGTTTCAAAAGGGCCAGGGCCACCACCACAGCTAAGCTCCCCACAAGCCAGGGCAGGGAGGCCGCCAACGCCGGGGCCATCAGGCCACCGGGAGGACGGGGAGGACAGGGCCTTCCTCCGTCCGGGGCTGCTCTGAAACAATGGCTTTCTGGGCCAGCGGCTTGGGCGATGCAAGCTCCGCCGCTTCGGCCCGGACAGGCTTACACTGGAATACGGGACGCTCCCCACCTGCGGAAACGTCATACGCCTTTCGCTGCCGGAGGAGATAGGAGTACCTGGCTTGGAGAGCCTGTATCTCATAGACATAGGACTCCACCAACTCCTGATCCGCCGCGGAGTTGAAGCCGGCATATGCCTGGGCAATGAGGATCTTGGTCTCCTGTAGGCTCTTCTCGATCTCCAGCACCTCGTCTGAGGGTTTTTCCTGCCGCCAGGGCCATTTCATGGTCCCCACCTTCCTTTCGTTCCATTGTATGGAAAGTGTGGACAAATATGCCGGAAGTTATACCGCGATATGGCAGCGGAAGGATCAGTCCTTCTTCTCCAGCTTCCGACGGCTTCCATCAGGGGAAACGATGGTGGTGTGGTCCAATTGGCTCTGGAGACTCTCCTTCACCGCGTCCACATACTCCCGGCGGAGGGCCGCTTGCTCAGTCTTCTCGGCCTCAGTAAGTCCCTCCTCCGTCCGGGACTTCCGGGCCAGGGCGTTGATACGCGCGATCTTTTCCTCGGTTATCATACGATCTCTCCTTATTATTCTATAATAGCCGCGCGGCTATTATGCTGGCTTTCCCCCGCGGGGATCTTTCGCCGCCGAACCTACAAATAGCGCTCAATGGTCAAAATGGTACGGCCCTTTTTGGACTGCCCCCCCAGCTCGGTGACCACACACTTTCCCAGTCCCCGACAGGTAAGCACATCGCCCTGGGCCACCGACTTATCCCCCTTCAGGCAGGGAGCGTGGTTCACCTCCACCCGTCCGGCGGAAATGGCCTCCGCCGCTTTGCCCCGGCTGAGAGAAAAGCCGGAGGAGAGCACCGCGTCCAGCCGGGGGGTGTTCACCGTGTCGTGAATGACCTTCACCGTCTTTTCCGGCAGGGTCAACTCCGGGAGAGAGACCTCCTCCACTCGCAGCTTGGCGCGGCCCGCCTCGGTAAGGTTTTGCTTCAGATAGGGGACCAGCTCAGAAAAAACCAACAGGTCGCAGCTCTCCTTCCCCACCAAAATGTCCCCCAGCTTTTCCCGTTCGATGCCCGCGCCCAGCACCGCCCCCAAAAAATCCCGATGAGTCAGTCTTTCTCCAGAGCGCCAAACACACCGCAGGGCGGAAAAAGGAGGAGACCAATCCTCCTCGCTCTGCCACTCGGGGAGAAAAGCGCACACCCTACGCTCAGCGGAGGGATACCCGCCGGAATAAATGTGCCGTGGGCCGCCTAAGGCGGGCATAAGCCGCTCCACGACCTGCCGCTGGGCCTCGGAGAGAAAGGGAGTCCACGACGGCGCGCCCCGGCGGGCGGCGTCGGCCTTGTCCCACACCCGGGCCAAAAGCTGCCGCTCCTCGGCGGAGCGGGAGAGCTTGTCCAAAGCTTCGGACTTATTCACCACTTCTCCACCTCCCGCAAAGTATATTCTGATTTTACAGCGAAATCATACCACGCCGGGGACGGTTTTTCAATCAGGAGTGGAAAGATAGGGAAAATTATGATATACTGTTTCCGCCATACCCGCCAGTCCTGGCTTGAACGTGGGAGGAACTCAATGAAAACAAACCCATTCCCGGCTCTGTGTCTCGTTGGAGCGTTGCTGCTGGGCCTGTCCGGCTGCGTCTCGTCCGACATTCAGCCTTTACCGTCCCCCTCCGCCGCCCCGGCTCCCAGCGTGGGGACTAACGTGGTCACTGCCCTGGACAATGAAAGCTGCCTCATTCGGATACTGGGGACCGACCCCCAGGCCGAAGCGGGATACACCGTCAACGTGGAGCTGACTGACCGGGCCAAAAAGCCGGTGCGCTTTGGCCTACGCTATGCCGCCGTCAACGGCGTCCAGACCGATGTTTCCTTCAGTGTAGAGGTAAGCGCGGGAGAGACCTCGAACGCGGCCATTATTCTAAAGGACGATACCCTGGACCATTACGGTATTACCGAGTTTACCGACATTGAGTTGAGCTTTCTTGCCACCGATGCCGACGACCTTTCCAACGAGTTGGATGACGACAAGCCCATCCACCTCTACCCTTTGGGAAAGGTGGAAAGCTATGTCCGGGACGGGGACGCTGACCGCATCATTTTTGAAAGTCCTTTGGTGAAGGTCGCCCTTATCAGCCATTATCAGGACCGAAAGACCGGCTTTGCCGCCAACGCCCATCTCACCAATAAGACCGACCTGCCTCTGAACTTTACCGTGGACGACGCCGCGCTCAACTCCCTGCCCTGCGACCCCAACTTTTTTGTCACCGTGGCTCCAGGAAAGCAGCTTTTTACCACCATCTATTGGAGCCCCACCTTTATGGCCGAGGCGGGTGTAGACGGTTGGTTCTTAGCCAAAGGGGACACCGATGAGCCGGAGGAGAAGATCGAGGAGATGTCCTTTCGTCTGCGGGTCTACGACAGCCTTGGAAATCGGGCGGAGGATATTGTGAACGAGGAGATCGTGTTCGACTTGAATGAGGAAGAGGAGGCCACACCGTCACCTGCTCCTACCGAAAGTAAATAGATCCGCCGACAAAGAACCCTCACGGTCCTCTGACCGCGAGGGTTCTTGTTTCTCTATTCTCAACCGTTCTTGACCACTTTGGCGCAGCGGGGACACAGCTCGGGGTGCCCGGCATCGGCGCCGATGCCCGCGTCGTGGTTCCAGCAGCGGGGGCACTTGGGGTCTTCGGACAGCTTTACGTCGATGGAGCAGGGCACCAGGCAGTCCTGGGCCTGCTCGCCATTTCCCTTGCCGTCGGGGGCCACGGTGAGCTTCACCCCGGAGACGATGCACAGGGCCATCAGGTCGGTCTCCCCGGCCAGCTCGTCAGCAGTGGCCTGGTCGGCCAGGGTGATCTCCACTATGGTGTCCTGGGCCTTCTTAAAGACCCCGGCGCTCCGGGCGTTCTCCAAAGCCTTGTTCACCGCGTCCCGGAGGGAGATGAGCTTTTCCCAACACTCCAGCTTGGCGGCGCCCAGAGTAAGAGCGGCGTCGAACCTGGGCATATCGTTGAGCACCACGCTCTCGGCGTCGTCGACCTTGGCGTGGGGCATGGCCGCCCAAATTTCATCGCTGGTAAAGGCCAGGATGGGGGCCATGAGCCGGGTCATACCGCTAAGGATGGTATAGAGGGTGGTCTGAGCCGCCCGCCTCGCCTTCTCATCGCCGCAGTAGAGTCGATCCTTGAGGATGTCCAAATAGAAGTTGGACATATCCACCACGCAGAAATTATAGAGAGCGCGGTAGACCATGTGGAATTCATAGCGGTCATAGGCGTCGATGACCGTCTTCACCAGCTCGTTAAAGCTGTGCAGAGCGTACTTGTCCAGGTTTTCCAGCTCGGCGTAGGGCAAGGCATGGGTATCCGGGTCAAAGCCGTCCAGGTTGCCCATCATAAACCGGGCGGTGTTCCGAATTTTCAGATACGCCTGACTCAGCTGCTTCAAAATTTCCGGGGAAATACGCATATCCTGGGTATACTCGGCGGAGGCCACCCACAGCCGGAGAATGTCGGCGCCGTACTCCTTCAATACATCGTCGGGGGAGACGGCGTTGCCCAGAGATTTGTGCATCACCTTGCCCTCGCCGTCCACCGTCCAGCCGTGGGTGATGATCTGCTTGTAGGGGGCCACGCCGTTGCAGGCGATGGAGGTGAGCATGGAGGACTGGAACCAGCCCCGGTACTGGTCGCCCCCCTCCAAATACACGTCGGCGGGGTACTGGAGGTTGTCCCGCTGGTCGGCCACCGCCGCCCAGGTGGAGCCGGAGTCGAACCACACGTCCATGATGTCGTTTTCCTTGGAGAAATGCGCCCCGCCGCACTTGGGGCACACAAAGCCCGAGGGGATCAGCTCGTCGGCGGTCTGTTCAAACCACACGTTGGAGCCGTGCTCCCGGAACAGGCCGGCCACGTGGGAAATGGTCTCGGGGGTGACGACGGACTCGCCGCAGCCGTCGCAGTAGAACACCGGGATGGGCACGCCCCACACCCGCTGGCGGGAGATGCACCAGTCGTTGCGCTCGGTAATCATGGACACCATGCGGTCCTTGCCCCAGGCGGGGTGCCAGGAGATGCCGTCGCAGGACTTCACCGCCTGGTCCTTGATGGCGTCCACGGAGCAGAACCACTGCTCGGTGGCCCGGTAGATGATGGGGTGCTTGCACCGCCAGCAGTGGGGGTAGGAGTGGGTGATGTTCTCCTTGGCCAGGAGAAAGCCCTCCTTTTCCAGGTCCTCCACCACCATGTCGTTGCCCTTGGCGTAATACTGGCCGTTGTAACGCTCGTCGGTCATCACGCCCTTGGCGTTGACGGGTACGGGCACACCGATGTTGGTGAGTCCCGCCTTGTCGTATTGGCGGCAGATATTAAAGTCGTCGGCGCCGAAGCCGGGGGCGGTGTGAACGCAGCCCGAGCCGGCCTCCAGGGTGACGTGGTCGCCGCAGAGGATAACGCTGTCCCGGTCAAACAGGGGATGCTTGGCCGTCATCAACTCAAAGTCGCTGCCCTTGAGGGTGGCGAGCACCTTGCAGGAATCAAAGTCCAGCCCCGCCTGCTTACAGACGTTCTCCGCCAGGTCCTTGGCCATGATATAGACCTCGCCGTTGGGGGCCTGGAGGAGGACGTAATCAAAGGCGGCGTTGACGCAGATGGCATGGTTGCCGGGGATGGTCCAGGGGGTGGTGGTCCAGATGACGAAGAAGGTCTTGCCCAGGTCGCAATACTGCCCCAGCTTGCCCTTGTCGTCCCGGACGGGGAACTTCACAAAGATGGTGGTGCAGGGGTCGTCCTGATACTCGATCTCGGCCTCAGCCAGGGCGGTCTGGTCGCTGGGGCACCAGTACACCGGCTTCATGCCCTTGTAGATAAGCCCCTTCTCCGCCATCTTGCCAAAGACTTCGATCTGCTTGGCCTCAAACTCGGGCAGAAGGGTGATATAGGGGTTTTCCCACTCGCCCAACACGCCCAGACGCTGGAACTGGCCGGTCATCTTCTCAATGTAGCTCTCAGCATAGGAGCGGCAGCGGGTGCGGAACTCGGCTACCGACATCTCCTCCCGCTTCACGCTCTTATCCTTCAGGACGGCGGACTCGATGGGCAGACCGTGGGTGTCCCAGCCGGGGACATAGGGGGCGCAGAAGCCGGTCATGTTCTTCTCTTTGACAATAATGTCCTTGAGAATTTTATTGAGGGCGGTGCCGATGTGAATGTTGCCGTTGGCGTAGGGAGGGCCGTCGTGGAGGACGAAGCGGGGCTTGCCCTCGTTGCGCTTTACCATCTTGCGGTAAAGGTCCTTGTCGTACATGGCTTGGAGCATATCCGGCTCCCGCTTGGCCAGAGCGGCCTTCATGGGAAAGTCGGTCTTGGGCAGATGGACGGTGGCGTTGTAATCCATGGTAATGTCTCCTTATTAAAAATGTTTTTATGCTTTCGTGTGTGGACGGCGGGAAGATCAGTCCTCCCGGTCAAAGATGGTCTTGCTCTCCAAAAGAGGACCGTAGGTCTCCTTCCAGCGCAGGTGCGGCTGGGAAACATCGTAGCGCTTCAGGGCCTCTGGCGTCAGCTCCAGCTCGATCATCAGGTGGTGCCGGTTTTCCCGACTGCTGTTGGAGGGATATACCCGCACTCCTGTGATCCCTTCAATGCTCAGAGTCTCTTCAAATATGGCCCGGACCGGCTCCACCAGGGTGGGCCAATCCACCCCGGGCCTAAATTTGGCGATGATATAGTGGCGCATAGTTTCCCTCCTGTATAAGGCTGTCACGCTTCGCAAAGGTCTGGTCGTTCGGGCGCTTTCCCTACGACTCGGGCTGGTCTTTGGGGCCTGCGGCCCCGCCGCTCGCCCTCGCTCCAGTCCAAGTGCCCTCACAGCCCCTTGCTCCGCGCTTCCAACAAAAAACGCCTTTGTCTCATCAAGAGACAAAGGCGTTTTATTCCTCTGCGGTACCACTCTCGTTGCCCTGAAATTTCAGGGCCGCTCAAGGCCAATAACGAGGCCAGCCGCCGGGGCTTACTCTACTTCAGCTCCGTCGCTCCGAGGTGATCCTTCCCCCGCCCTTCCTCTCCGCCTTTCACCAAAACGGCGGCTCTCTGGGCAGGTCAAACGGGGTACTCGTCCTCATCACAGCGTTTGCGCAGTGTTCATCTTGAAATGTAGTTTATCCATTTTCCCCGAAAATGTCAAGGCTATTTTTCCACCGCCACCGGGTTGGCAGAAGTAAAGCTTGAATTTCCACCCAATGATAAGCAAAGGGCTGACCCTTCGGTCAGCCCTTTTGTTCAGATCTGATAGTCCTTGCCGAATTTCAGGTTCTTAAAGTCGATGCGGCGGGTAGTGGCCTCATCGTCCTCTTCCTCGTCCTCCGCCAAGCCAACCGCATGGACCGGGGCGGGGATGTCGATGGAGGAGACAGCCTCCTCAGCTTCGGCAGCTTCCCCAGCGCGCCCGCCGTGGATGACCCCCCGTTTCAGCTCCTGGTAGAGGGCGTTGACCTCCAGCGGCTCCACAGGAGGTTCCTTTTTCTCCTCTACCGGGGCGGAGATCGTCTCCTCCACGGCCTTTTCCACGGCGGAGCCAATGGCGTCGGCGGTCTGGGCCACCATATCGGGCTGCTTTTGAGGGGCGCTGAGCCGGGAGAGGCTGGAGATGTACTCGATCTCCCGCTCATAAAGCTCCTTGAGCTTGCTGATGTACGCGGCGGTGGCGTTCTGGGCGGCGGTGAGGCGCAGCTCCTCGCTCTCCACCTCCCGGCGGATGGAGGCAAGCTGGCCCTCGGCGGCCTTCTGGGCCTCAGAGACGATAGTGGCCTTCTCCGCCTCGGCGTCCACCACCATCTGGTCGGCCATCTGCTGGGCGGTAAGGAGGGTCTTCCGCATGGCCTCCTCGGTGGAGCGGTATTCCTCCACCTTGTCGGCCAGGACCTTCATCTTGGCCTTCAGAGTGGCGTTTTCCTTGAACAGGGCGGTATAGTCGTTAGTGACCTGATCCAGGAACTCATCCACCATGGTCATGTTATAGCCGCCAAAAGAGGCTTTGGCAAAGGAGTGCTCCGCAACTTCCTGAGGGGTCAGCATGGTCTATCCCACCCTTTCTTTCTTAAAAATACAATCCGTTGTTCTCCAACTCGTCGATGAGGTCGCCCAGAATATCCACATTATAGGGAGTGATGATGTAAGTAGCCACGGCCACCTTCTTCACCTTGCCCTCCTGGGCGTAGGCGGCGCCGGAGAGGAAGTCCAGCACCCGGCGGGAGACCTCCTTGCTGGTCTGCTCCAGGTTAAGTACCACGGTGCGCTTTTCCCGAAGGTGATCGGCGATCTCGGCGGCGTTCTCAAAACGGTCAGGCTTCACCAACACCACCTGAAGCTGGGTGGTGGTGTGGATGTTCACCACCTTGTTGCTCCGCCGCTCGGAGGGGACGCTCTCAAAGGGAGTTACCTCCCGGGCCACGGTCTTCTCCCGGAAGGAGCCGCGCTCGATGCGCCCGGTACCCATGGCGTCAAAATCCTCAAAATCGTCCTCCTCGTCCTCATAGGGGCGGGCAATACGCTTCAGCTCGTCGATCAATCCCATTGTTAGTTCCTCCTCAGAATGTTATCAGCCCCGGGGGCCAAACAGGGCGGTGCCCACCCGCACGTGGGTGGCTCCCTCCCGGACGGCGTCGGCATAGTCGCCGCTCATCCCCATGGAAAGGCAGTCAATCTCACATACATTATCGTCCATTTTCTGTTTTATGTCAACATAAATTTCACACATTTTGTGAAAAAATCCTCGATTTCCTTTTTCAGACACAACAGGTGGTATGGCCATCAGTCCCCGAAGGCGGATGTGGGGCAGGGTACAGGCCAGCTTCGCCAGCCCCTCCACATCTTCCGGCGCCACCCCGGATTTGCTCTCCTCGCCACCGATATTTACCTCAATGAGGATGTCCTGGACCACGTTCAGCTTAGCGGCCTCCTTCTCGATGGCCTGGAGCAGGCGGGGCGAATCCACCGACTCGATGACGTCCACTCTGCCCACCACCTGGCGGACCTTGTTGGTCTGCAAATGGCCGATGAAATGAAGCTCCGCTCCGGCGTAAGCGTCGGCGTCCAAGTGGGCGGTCATCTCCTGGACCCTGTTTTCTCCGCACACCGTGATCCCCGCGGCAATGGCGGCGCGGATGGTCCCGTCGGACTGGGTCTTGGTGGCGGCTACCAGGGTTATCTCGGAAGGGTCCCTTCCCGCCTCACGGGCGGCCTGGTCGATATTCTCCCGAACTTTGCGGATATTCTCTTCCAAGGACATGGCTTGTCCACCTCTTTTCTCTCTTACTCCAGCACCATGCCGTCCCAGATCTTCTCCCCGGCGACGATGACGGCGTCGCCGGAGCGTAGGACCTTCTTCCGCTGCTTTTCCGAAGCGTCGTCGGCTATGACAGGCTCCACCAGGGTGTAATCGTCCTTCTGGGCCAGGATGGTCACCGGCTTTTTTTCCGCGGTCACGCCAACCTGGACATAGACCACACTCTGCCCGTCCTCCATCCTCACCGCGGCGGTGGGCACACGAAGGCCGGGGCGCTGGGCAAAGATCAGCTCCACCGTCTGGCGGCGGAGAAGGGTAGTATCGGAGAGATTGCGGTTGGAGGAGAGGATCACCGGCACCTGACCGTTCTCCTCCACACCAATGCGCTCCACCGTCATATTGACCTCCCCCGACCAGTCCCTGGAAAAACGGACAGGCACCTTCATCCCCACCGTGCACCGTTGGGCGTCGGACACCGTCATGGGGCAGACAAAGTACCAGGTGGAATCGGTGATGAGCTTGCCCAGGGCCGTGGCGTCCACCGCTTGGGCGTTGTCGTCCAAGGCCCGGAGGATGGAGGGCGTCAGCAGCTCCATGTTGTCTGGGGAAAGGAGGTTTTCATAGCCATCCACCTGGCCGGAAAAAATACCGCTGCGGTCAGCCTCCACCCGGCCTACATTTTGGGCGGTCTGGGCGCGGAGGGTCTCGATCTCGCTTTGTGTAGAGGCTACAGCGGCGGAGAGGTCGGCGGCCTCTCCGTAACGCTGGGCCTGCTGGTAGACGGCGCTTTTGAAGGCGGTGGACTGGCTCTCCAAACGGGTCAGGTCCCCCTTTTCCACCGCTGAGCGCAGAGAGATCATAGAGTTGAGCACATTCTCTCCCGAATGGTCATTGGGATCGCCCTTGCCCGCGGTCTCAATGGCAACGGTGAGCTGCTCGACCTCGTTTTCCAGGACCTTTAGCCTATCGGAGCGCTCCAGGGAGAGCTGGTCGGCATAGAGCAGGGCCACCGTGGCTCCGGCATGGACCTTCTCTCCCTCGCCGGGGATCAGGCGGACGATACCAAAGGAGCCGGTAAGCACCTTCTCCCGGCGGACCAGGTAGCCGGTGGCCTCCACCGTGTCCTCCACGGCATACTCGTAGACCGGCATGGTAGGGTAGGGGTCCCGCAGCCCCTTCCATGTGGCCCCGCCCAGGTAGAGCACGATGGCCGCGAAAAAGAGGAACATAACGATACGGTTGATGGATGCGCCTTGCTTCATGAACACTCTCTCTTTCTTTGGAGACCGGGGGCTTGTCCCCCAGGGACGGTTATGTACTGCTGTAACTATCGGGAGTAAGGTCAATAACGTGGGTGGGTACTACGGTAGAGATGGCATGCTTGTAAATGACCTGCTGCTTGCCATCGGTATCAAGCACCACCACAAAGGAATCAAAGCCGGTGATCTTGCCCCGCATCTGAAATCCGTTCATCAAAAACATGGTGACGCTCTCCTGGGCGTTGCGGGCACGGGCAAGGAACAGGTCTTGCAGGTCGGTGGTCTTTTGCATGGGAAACATCCTTTCTCTATAAGATGTTTCCAATATATACCAGTTCTCAACGGGAAAAGCGTCGAAACGTGTCAGGTCCGGCGCTTAAATTGTTTTTCCAGTTCGGTTTTTGTCAGTTCAATACATACCGGGCGGCCATGGGGACAGTACCTTACCTCATCCGCCATTACCGCCTTCACCACCCGTTCCAGCTCCTCCGGTGCGTTCTTCCATCCGCCTTTGATCGCGGCCTTACAGGCCATGGTGTGGAAAATTTCGTCCTGACGCTCCCGCTCGCCGGTGGTCCCGGTGAGGGAGAGTTTTCCCGCGACCTCCCCCAGAGCGCTGGGGACCTCCCCCACGTCCAGGTAGTCGGGAATACTCCGCACCGCCAGGGCGCCGCCGCCAAAATCCTCCACCTCAAAACCCACCTTATCCAGGGCCTCCAGATTTTCCAACAGAACGGCACATTCCTCCGGGGCAGGGGTAAAGATCACAGGGGTCAAAAGCTGCTGGGACATGGGGACATAGTCCACCGAGCGCATCCGATCAAAGTTCATCCGCTCATGGGCGGCGTGCTTGTCGATGAGAAGGGCCTTGTCCCCCTGCTCCACAATGACATAGGTGCGAAACAGCTCCCCCATGATACGCCAGGGGACCTCCTCCGTCTCGGAGAGAGTGGAAGAAGTCGGCTTGGGATAGGCCGCCGCCTTCGCCGGAACGGAAACAGCAGCGGGAGGGACCTCCCGACTTAAAGACGGGACCGGCTCCGGGGCGGGGACAGCGGAGACCGGCGGTACGGGAGAGGCTGGAGCTGTCTCCCGCATCGGAGCCGGTACAACGGTCCGGGAGGGTGGGGCCGTCTCCCTTTCCACAGGTCTTTCCACAGGTCGCGGAGCCGGGGGCGGAGAGGGAGAAACGGCACGGCGGGGGGTGGTAAAATCGTGGAGGGGCAGGGTGGTCTGCCGGGGCGGCTCCACCGTGGCCTTCACCGCCTCCGCCGTCACCTGGGGCCGGGACTTGTCTCCCCCCAGAGCGGAGAGCACGGCATAGTAGACGGCAGAAAATACCGCCCTCTCCTGGCCGAATTTGACCTCTTGCTTGGTGGGGTGGACATTCACATCCACCGCGTTGAGCTTCACCTGGAGGTGGAGCACGCAACCGGGGAACCTACCCACCATCTTCTGGTTGGCGTAAGCCTGCTCCAGGGCGGCGGTCATAGACGCGCTTTTCACATAGCGGCCATTGACAAAGAAAAACTGATAGCTTCGATTTCCCCGGCAGCAGGTGGGCAGGGAGACAAAGCCAGAGACGCCGATATCGTCGCCGGTGGCCGTCACCGGGGCAAAGCCCAGGGCCAGGTCCCGGCCAAGCACGGCGTACATGGCCGAGCGACGCTGCCCGTCGCCAGGGGTGAGCAGTTCTTGCTTGCCGTCCCGGATAAACTTAAAGGAGACCTCTGGGTGGGCCATGGCCTGCCGCTGCACCGCGGCAAAACAGGCCGCCCCCTCGGCGGCGTCCTTTTTCATAAACTTCAGCCGGGCGGGAGTATTAAAAAAGAGGTCGCGGATGAGCATGGTGGTGCCCTGGGGGCAGCCCACCTCCTCCTGGCTCAATACCTCGCCCCCTTCAATGAACAGGGTGGCGCCCAGGGTATCCTCCCCCCGGCGGGTAAGCACCTGCACCCTGGCTACGGCGGCGATGGCGGCCAGGGCCTCCCCCCGGAAGCCCAGGGTACCGATGGCCTCCAGGTCGTACTCGGTGCGTATCTTGGATGTGGCGTGGCGGAGGAAGGCGGTGGCAAGCTCATCCGGGGCAATGCCGCAGCCGTCGTCGGTGACACGGATGAGGCTCATGCCGCCGTTTTGTATTTCCACCGTCACCA
>CAJTLK010000022.1:8116-22767 GCA_910577415.1 uncultured Oscillospiraceae bacterium | reverse complement strand
GCTATTATACCATGCCCTGGAAAAAAAGCAAGGTGGGCTTGGAGAAAAGGGAGAAAATCAAAAACTTTCAAATTTAATAAAAATTTCTTTCAAAACCATTGACAGTTTTTGAAAGAAATGCTATTCTTTACAACAGAAGATGTAATTCAACCGCAAAAATTGTGTAAAGTGCAAATGGGCGGCCGGTATTTTTAGAGCTCTGCTGCTCACACAAGGAAAAGAGTGGAGGACGGCAGAATGGAACAGTTCGACGTGATCGTGGTCGGCGGAGGCGTATCCGGGTGCTGCGCGGCCTTGGCTGCGGCCCGGCAGGGAGCTTCGGTACTGGTGGTGGAGCGGGACGGCTATCTGGGCGGGACCCTCACCGGTTGCGGAGTCGGCCCTATGATGACGTTCCATGCCGGAGACAAGCAGGTCATCCGAGGGATCATGGAGGAGCTGGTTCAAGAGCTGGTTCTCCGGGGGCAGTCCCCGGGCCATGTGCCCGACACGAAGCAGTATTGCAGCACCATTACTCCTTTCGACGCCGAGGGACTGAAGCTGGTTCTGGACGAAAAGCTCCGTCAGGCGGGGTGCAAGGTTTTGTTTCATACGTTCCTGGGCGCTGTGGAAATGGCGGGGGACGAGGTAAAGGCCCTGACCATCTGCAATAAGGACGGACTGACAAAGCTTTCCGCCAAGGTATACATAGACGCCACCGGGGACGGTGATCTGGCCGCATGGGCAGGCGCCCCCATGACGAAGGGGCGCCCGGAGGATGGAGCCGCCCAGCCCATGACCATGAAAATGAAGTATTGCAATGTGGACACTGTCCGGCTTAAGCAATACGTTCTGGATCACCTCGAGTTGTTCCCGGCCATGGCTCCCCATCTGGACGTTTTTCGGCAGGATGTTCCCTTCGACCTGGAGGGCTTCGACAAAGAATTCAAGACGGAGAAGGCTGCGGGACGGCTGTCCATCCGCCGGGAAAACGTACTGATGTTTGGCACCGGTAGGCCGGGGGAGTACATCATCAACACCACTCGTATCATCGACCACGACGCCACCGACGCCTGGAGCCTCAGCGACGCGGAATTTGAAGGCCGCCGCCAGTGCGCGGAGCTGGACGCTTTCCTCCGCAACTATGTGCCCGGCTTTGAGGAGGCGCTGCTGGAGTTTACCGGGCCCACGGTGGGCGTACGCGGCTCTCGCCAGCTGGTGGGGCAGTACACCCTTACTGCCCAGGACATTTTGGAGCGGAAGACATTTTCTGACACCATCGTCCACTCCGCCTATCCCATCGACATCCACAACCCCAATGGGGAGGGGACAGCCAGCACCTTTATGAGCGAGTGGGGCACCTACTACTCCATTCCCTTCGGCGTGCTTTACTCTCCCTCCATTCGGAATCTTCTGGTGGCGGGGCGGTGCGTGTCCGCTACCTTCGAGGCCCAGGCGGCCATTCGCACCACGCCCACAGCTGGAAGCCTGGGGCAGGCCGCTGGCGCGGCGGCGGCTCTGGTGGTCCAGGCCGGGACGGCGGTGGCCGATGTGGATATCCTCCGGCTGAGACAAGTCCTGAAAGAGCAGGACGCCTACCTGGACGAGGATTAAAGACCGGACCTTACATGGCAATACGCCGTGTGGGAATAAAAAGAAGAAAAAGAGGAGGTTCTCACAATGCAAACCGTTCAAGCAATCGGCATTTTCCTGATCTTCGCAATTTGCGTTGTCCTGATGATGACGCGCAAGCTCCCCACCATCCTGGCCCTTCCCATCATGGCCGTCGGAATTTCTCTGGTGGCCGGCATCCCCTTTATGGGTGGAGAGTTCTCCATTGCCGCTGACGTGCTGGAAGCCGGCGCCATGCGGATGAGCACCGCCATTGCGGGACTCTTCTTCGGCGGCATTTTCGGCAAGCTGCTCACCAAGGTGGGCATCACTCGCACCATCATCCGCAAGGCTGCTGAGCTGGCTGGCGACAAGCCCCTGCCCATCGCCCTGGCGTTCCTGGTGGTCTGTTCCATCATCTTTGCCGCCTCCAATGGCCTGGGTATGGTCATTCTGGTGGGCACTATCATCATCCCCATCATGATCTCCGCCGGTGTGGATCCCCTGACCGCAGGCACCGTACTGCTGTTCTCCAACGGTATCGGCGTCACCTTCTCCGTGGGCACTCTGGGCGTTTACATCGACACTCTGGGCCTCCCCCTGGAGACCGTCACCTCCTACTCCTGGCTGTGCGGTGTGCCCCTGATGGTGGTCGCTGTGGCCTGGATCGTGTTCTCTGTCAGCCGTGGCAAGAAGACCCGCAAGGCGTGGGCCATGCCTGTCACTGATGACGGCAGCGAGAAGAACGTCCGCGCCATCGCCCTCATCAGCCCCATCGTTCCCGTGGTGCTGGTCTTTGCCCTGAAGATGCCCCTGGTTCCCGCCATCATCATCGGCATCCTGGTGGCCCTCGTTCTCTCCACCCCCAAGAATCCTGTCCAGGTGGTTGCCGGCTCCTGCGTGGAGGGCATTCAGGACACCGCCGGCGCGGCCGGCCTGATGATCGGCATCGGCATGACCCTGAAGGCTGTTATGGCTCCCCAGGTGGCCGAGGTGCTCCAGCCTGTGATCTCCGCCATCATTCCCCAGAGCAAGATCATGTTCATCCTGGTCTTCGGTCTGCTGAGCGTGCTGGCTATCTACCGTGGCCCGCTGAACGTCTGGGGTCTGGGTAGTGGCATCGTGGCCCTGCTGGCCGCCTCCGGCATGAACCCTGTGGCCGCCATGGTGGCCCTGCGCCTGGACTCCAACGTGCAGGCCGTCTGCGACCCCACCAACTCCCACAATGTCTGGGTCAGCGACTTCACTAAGGTGGATGTGAACGAGTACCTGAAGAAGACCATCCTCTGGATCATGGCCTCCACCTTCGTGGGCCTGGTCGTGGCCAGCTTTATGGTCGCCCTGTAAAACGCTACCTCCTATTTCTCTCTCATCATCCCGAGGCACACCGCCCGGCCCCTTTCCGGGTCGGGCGGTGTGCTATATAAAACTTTAGTGCTTGGAGGAAACGACTATGAGTAAAAAAGTACGCATCGGCATCGATGTGGGCGGCACCTTTACTGATGCCGTCGTCATCGACGCCGAGAGCTACGAAGTCATCGCGAAAAAAAAGATACCCACCACCCATAATGAGGGAGTGGCTTACGGCGTGGTGCGCATCATCACCGCGCTGATGGAGGAGCAGAATATCGCCCCTGAGGATGTGAGCTTCATTGCCCACGGCACCACCCAGGCCACTAACGCCCTGCTGGAGGGCGATGTGGCCGCGGTGGGCATCCTGGGTATGGCCACTGGTGTGGACGCCCGGGGCGCCAAGGGTGAGACGAACGTGGAGAGCATCGAGCTGGCTCCCGGTAAATTCCTGAAGAGCAGCCACACCTTTGAAGACAGCAAGACCCTCACCGATGAGAGCATCGCCGCCGCCATTCGGAGCCTTCAGGAGCAGGGAGCGGAGGTGATCGTGGCCAGCGAGGCCTTCAGCGTGGACGACCCCACCAATGAGCGCCGGGTCATGGATGCCGCCGGGGCCATGGGGCTCTACTGTACCGGCGGGCACGAGATCAGCCAGCTCTATGGGTTGAAAATGCGCACCCGCACCGCCGTGGTCAATGCCTCCCTCATCCCCAAGATGATGGAGACCGCCAACATGACTGAGCAGGCCGTTCGGGACACCAGGATCGGCTCCGATTTGATGATCATGCGTTGTGACGGCGGTGTGATGAGCATTGAGGAGGTGCGCAAGCGCCCCATCCTCACCATGCTTTCCGGCCTGGCTGCCGGCGTGGCGGGAGCGCTGATGTACGAAAAGGTGTCCGATGGCATTTTCTTTGAGGCTGGCGGCACCAGCGTGGACATCAGCGTGATCAAAAACGGCAAGGTCATGATCAAATACGCCCAAGTGGGCGGGCACAAGACCTATCTCCAGAGCCTGGATGTGCGGACGTTGGGCGTGGCCGGCGGTAGCATGATCCGGGTGCAGAACAATAAGATCGTGGACGTGGGCCCCCGCAGCGCCCATATCGCCAACAAGGAGTATGAGTGCTTTGCCCCCGAAAGGGCCATCACCTCCGCGAAGGTGCAGCTGGTAAGCCCCAGGGCCGACGACCCCTGCGAGTACGTCACAGTGCAGGCCCAGGATGGGAAGGAGTATTCTCTGACCCTGGCTGGCGCGGCCAACCTGCTGGGCTATGTCCCCGAGGGGGATTACGCCCACGGCGTAGCCGCCCCCAACGAGGCCGCGTGGCAGGCGCTGGGCGATTACGTCGGAGTCTCCGTCCAGGAGGCTGCCCGGCAGGTCATGGATATTGCCATGGGCAAGCTGGCCGTGGTGGTGGATGACCTGATCGACGAGTACGAGCTTGACCGGAATTTCATCACCCTGGTGGGGGGCGGTGGCAGTGGAGCCGTCATCGTCAACGCTCTGGCTGAAAAGATGGGCCTCAAGGCTCGTATGGCGAAGAACGCACCGTACATCTCTACCATCGGCGTAGCTCTGGCAATGGTGCGGGAGCAGCTGGAGCGCACCGTGGCCAACCCCACCGACAAGGACATCAAGGCCATCCGGGCCGACGTCATCGAGCGCATCGTCCGCTCGGGCGCCAAGGAAGACACGGTGGATGTGACCATTGAGATCGATGCCCAGAAGAACATCCTCCGGGCCATCGCCACTGGAGCCACTGAGCTGCGGCAAAAGAGCCTGGGTGCCCAGGAGCTCACCAAGGAGGAACTGGGGAGTATCGCGGCCGAGTCCTTGGGAGCCAAGACGGAGAGCACTCGCTATATCTGTGGTACCGGCCGCTGGAGCCTCTTTGAGGGCGAGATACAGAAAAAGGCCCTGGGAGGGCTGCTCAAGCTCCGCCGCAGCGGTGTGGCGGTGGTAGACCGGGAGGGCGTGGTGCGCCTGCGTAAGGAAAAGGCCAGCCACCTTCTCTTCACCAAGGGCCGCCAGGGCAACGAATTCCACAGCTTCCTGGACGACCATACCATGTATTCCGACGCCAATGCCACTATCCCCAAGGTCTTTGTCTTCTATAAGGAAAAGATGCTGGATCTGAGCGGGATGCAGACGGCGGAGCAGCTTTATTCCATTTTGGAAGTGGAGACCGAGACCCTGAAGGATGACGAGCCCATCCTGGCAGTGGCCTATCAATAAAAAGGGGGGAAGTGGATGGACGACCGGGTGCTGGCTCTGTGTGAGCTGTCCAATGACATGCTGTTCCATAAGATCCCACAGGCACAGCTGCCCCAGTATGTAGACGAATCCCTGGCTGCGGGAAAGGAGGCTGCCCAGGCTCTGGCGGGGCGGGATATTTTAGACCTCTACCGAGAAAGCGGCATCGCCATCCAGGAGAAGCCCTCCGGCAAGGGGCAGTTTGGCGTCATCCTGCGGGGCCAGGCTACCCTTTCCAAGGAAGGATGCCAGGTGGAGGTCTATCAGGAGTCCATCCAGGCCCTGGCCGATCACAGCGGTGGGGCAGGGGAGCCGCCGCTGAGCTTTGAGGAGGCTTTCCGCGTCCATCTGGCCCATGAGTATTTTCATTTCCTGGAATACCAGCGAGGCAAGACGGTGGCCGAGGAGTTGCCAGACGTGGTCACGCTGACTTTCCTGGGCTTTCAGAGAAAGGCCAAGATCAACCGCTGCAGCGAGGTAGCGGCCCACGCCTTTGCTCAAACATTGCTAGGACTGCCCCATTTACCGAACCTATACGATTACCGTTACCTGTTGGATACTGGTGCCATGACCCAGGAGGCCTTTGAGGGGCTGATAGGGAAGATGGAAGCGGCGCTCGACGGAGCGGAAGAAAAAAAGGAGGAGCGATGATGAAAAAAATTTGCGCGATGGTGCTCACATTGGCCATGACCCTGTCGCTGACGGCACCCGCTGCCCTGGCAGCGGATGCTGCCGTCTGGAGCATCGACGGCAGCATGAATGAGGACTATACAACAGTCTTCAAGATGGGCAAGGGCGCCCAAAGCGATGGCGCCGTTACCCAGGAAGATGGCTATATCAACATGAAAACATCGCGGGCCATGGATCAGAACTACCTCTATGTAATGCCGATGACCATGCCCACGCTCTCCGGCCAGGGAGTGGTGGTAGTAGAGGCGACCATTCGGCTCCCCGGAGCCTCCGAGGGAGGCCGGGCCAATGAATTTGCGGTTCGGCATCTCGGCGCAAAGCGTGAATTTCCCCTTTTCCTCAAGTATGGAACGGAGGAGGAAGGGGGCTGCGTGACCTATTTCAGCAGCTTTGATGATGCGGAAAAGCGATATTCCCTGGACACCACCAAGTGGCACAACTACGGTCTGGTCATCGACCCCAGTAAGGTGGATGAAAGCAGCAAGCCGTATTACGCCATCTATGTGGATGGGAATAAGGTGTTAGAGACATACTCCGGCTGGGGAAGCACCGCCGGAGATCTGGTTCGGATCGGCAACACCAGCAAGTATACCTGCAATATGGATGTGGAATCCATGCGGGTGGGCACCGGAGAGGAGCTGGTCTCCCTCCTGGGCCAGCACACCCTGCCCGCCGACACCGAGACCCCCGGCCCGGATGACCCTCAGGTGAGTTGGGACCTGCTGGACAAGGCCTTGGCAAACTACACCGAAAACTTCAAGCTCTCCCAGAAGGGGACTGGTACGGTGGCCCAGAAGGGCGGTTATATCCGGGTGGAGAAGACCAACACCGCAGACCGGGAGGAGTATACCTGGGTGGTGCCGAAGACCACACTCACCTTGCCCAAGAACGGCCCCTTTACCGTGGAGGCCACCATCCGTCTGCCCCAGAGCGTTGAGGGGACCCGGAGCAATGAGTTCTCTGTCCGTGTCCACGATGGGAGCAGATACCTCTATCCACTGTTTATTAAGCGGGGCAGTACAGACGGCGCCGTGACCAATCAGAACGATTGGAGCGGTGCCGCTGCCAAGGACACCACCAGCTGGCACAACTACGGTATGGTTATCGACCCGGTGAGTAAGACCTATGATCTCTATCTGGACGGTGAATTGGTGCAGGAGGATGCCGTGGCAGAGGGCATGACCGGCACAGCCAGCGGCGACCTGCTCCGGCTGGGCGCGGACAACCAGAGTCGGGCGGTCATGGATGTGGAGTCGGTGCGTATCGGCACCGGGGACTGCTCCTCGCTGCTGGGCGAGCATGCCCTGCCCGCCGATGACGAGCCCGAGCTGCTGGAAATGACCCTCTCTGATGACAACCAGACTACGGCGGAGAGCAAGACCATCACCGTCACGGTCAAAAGCAAGAACATCTCTGACGGCACAGCAGTCACCGCCAAGCTCCTGGACAAGGACGGCGGCGAGGTGAGCGGCGTCACGGCCAGCGCTACCTTTATCGGCAATGCCGCCACCCTCAGCCTCACCATCCCTGAGGGGCTGGACATGGGCATCTATTCGGTGGCCGTGGAGTCCGGGGATCAGACGCTGAAAGAAGAGTACACGGTGAAGAGCGACCTTAAGGCGCCCACCTTCCCCACATTCTCGGCTATTGGTTATACCATCGAACTGCCCGACTATAAGTACAATCCCACCCAGGAGTTCAACTTCCCGGTGATCGTGGACACCAAGGATCACCCGGTGACCAATGCCCTCACTGAGGCCGAGGGTCAGGATTTCCGCTACTATCTCTTCTACGCGCCCCACGACGCCCCGGCGGGCAACTGTATGGCCGCCTCCAACTCCCTGGACGGCCCCTGGGTGGAGTATGAGAGCAATCCTCTGGTAGGCAAGGAGTGGGAGGGGGCCTATAAGGTCTCCCATGTTTCCTCTCCCTACGTCATGTGGCTGGAGGAGAAGAACTGCTACATCATGTACTTCCACGGCGAGAACCCGGTCACCCGGTACGCCTTATCTGACGACCTCATCAACTGGACCTATGGCGATATCTGCGTGGAGGCAAAGCAGTTCTCTCCCGATGGCACCGGCTTCAATGAAGCCAGCTACGCCAAGGTCTACCAGCATGAGGTGGATGGCCTGGGCAACAAGTACATCATGGTGCTGATGGTCACCGGCCCCCGCAACAACACCCATCGGAACATCTATTGGGCCCATTCCAAGGACGGTATTACCTGGACTCCGGTGAAGGAGAGCCTGCTGAATCCAGACATCAACAGCATCTATAAGAGCAATTTCTCCGGCCCCTGCTTTACCTCCCAGACCATCGACGGCGTGGAGCGCTACTTTGTCCTCTGTCATGCCTCCTCCGGCGAGATGTACGCCTTTGAGGTGGGCAAGAATCTGGATCAGTGCATCGAGTGGGGGGAGATCTATAACTCCCAGGGCGTCCGCAATGTAGACGACAAGGGTGACGGCAACCCCCTGACCTATCCCGACTATGGCCGCTCCGGCGCCCCCTTCTTCATCCAGGATGACACTGGCCGCTGGCATATGTATTACGAGGCGGGCAAGCGCCTGCACACCAACATTGTCCACGCCGTGGAGGTGAAGGCGGGAGAGGACAATAAGTTGGCCCGGGCTACCCTCCACCTCAGCGACGAGTCCTCTTCTCTGGGTGTGGGCGGCACTGTCCGGCCGGAGCTCCAGGTCTTCACTAAGGGCTACGTCTACGGCGAGGCGGGAGCTGAGCCGGTGGACAACAGTACCCTGACTCTGCGCTACCACGTCAGCGACGATACGGTCATATCCTATGCCGATGGGGTCATCACCGCCCTGGCCGAGGGAAAAGCCACTGCCTGGGTGGAGGTGTCCCGAGGCAGTGAGAAGACCGTGAGCCAGAAGGTGGAGATCACAGTCTCCGCCCCGGCCAAGGAGATCATCCTCACCAATACCGAAACTCCCGAAAAGACCGCCCTGAACCTGGAGCTGCCGGCTCCCTTCAAAGCCCAGGGAGTGCTGAAAGATCCCATTGACAATTATTACCTCTACTTCAGCTATAACGATGAAGCCGGCGGAAGCCAGAGCATCGCCCTGGCCACTGCTCCCGCGCCCGAGGGCCCCTGGACGGCCTATCAGGACGGTAAGCCGGTCATGACCAGAGACAGTTTGGGCCTAGCCTCCGGCGGCGTCAACGCCCCTTGGCCCATCTGGGTGGGGGACAAGCTACTGATGTATTACAGCAACGGCAGCGGCAGCATCGGTGTGGCCCAGTCCACCGACGGCGTAAACTTCACCAATGTGAAGACCGTTCTCTCCCAGAGCGATCTGAGCTTTACCGGCAATACCTATCAACAGAGCGTCTATGAGTACACCGTGGCGAGCAAGAACAACAAGTATCTGATGCTCTACACCGGCAACGGCTATAAAAAGGGCTCGGTGACCAACGGCAAGCGCCTGTTCTACGCCCTGTCCAACGACGGCCTGAATTGGACTGCCGTGGAGACGCCACTGATGGAACCCAGCGCCCCTGATAGCGGGGACAAGGGCAATGTGGCCTCCCCTCGGCTGATGGTTCGGGATGGGGAGCCCTATGTGGTTTACCACAATTCCAACGGAAACATCGGCTATGCCAAGCTCAGCGCCGACTTTGCAACCGTCACGCCCCAGGGCATCTTCTATAAGTCCCTCGCCGGCGAGCCTGACCGGGGCCGTGCGGCGGACGCCGCTCTGCTGGAGGCGGAGGGTCACCTCTATTTCTACTACACCGCTCGTTCCAATAAAGCCGGCAAGGCTGCCGATGCCTCGGTGCTGGTGTGCCGGGATATGGGAACTGTCGGCGGAGTCTTCTTTGAGGACGACTTTGCCGATGGCGACTCCTCTCGCTGGACAGTGGACTCCGGCACTTGGACGGAGGCCGATGGGGTCTACACCCAGAATGACACCTCCGGAGGCTTCATGGTCTTCGCCGGGGACACGTCCTGGAAGGACTATGAATTTGAAGTCGAGGTCACGCCTCTTGCCATCCAGGACTCCAAGCTCAGTGTGATGATCTCCGGCCGGGCCGATGGGCCTAAGAACCGGTACATCGGCTCCTATAATACCGGAAAACTCACCATCAACCGCCGCGTCAACGGCGGCGACACCGTGCTGGCGGAGAAGGGCTACAATATGGAGCTGGGCACTACCTACACCATGAAGCTGGTGTTCCGGGGCAGCCAGATCGAGCTTTGGGTGGATGGGGTCAAGGAGCTGGAGGCCACCGACAGCACCCACACCTCTGGTAAGATCGGCCTTGCTACCTACCAAACCAAGGCGGCCTTTGATAACGTGGTGGTCCGCACCCCAGGAAAGGCGGAGGAGGACTCCACCATTACTCTGAAGAGCCCTGCCAGCTATCAGGTCATCCAGCGCGATCCCGATACCAAGCAGGCCGTTGTCTCCCTCAACGGCACGACCCAGCAGGCGGCTGCCACGCTGGAGGCCAAGGTGGTGAAGGCCAGCGGCGGCGAGACCGTGGTGGACTGGACTACCCTGGCCAGGGATTTGGCCTCCGGCGGAAGCTGGTCGGGCAAGCTTACTGTGCCCCAGGGTGGCTGGTACCGCCTGGAGATCCGCACTCTGGATGCCGCCGGCAAGGTGGTGGATACCCTCAACAGCACCAATAAGTGGGGCGTGGGTATCAATATCCTGTGCATCGGCCAGTCCAACATGGTGGGCCAGGCCCCCGAGAAGCCTCGCACCGTGGCCAACGACCTAGTGGCCAACTATACTCGCTCCGGCAGTTGGACCCATCTGGTCGATCCCTATGATGGAGCCGGCGGCTCCATGACCCCTGCTCTGGGCAACGCCCTGGTGGAGGCCCTGGGCATTCCTGTGGGGTTTGTGCCTGCGGCCGATTCCGGCTCCGGCCTCCATGCTCCCAACCCCTATACCAAGCCGCCCCATGCCGCCACTCGCTACTGGATGTATTACACTACGGCGGAGGACACCTCTACCCTCTACGGCAAGGCCGTTACCCGGGCCAAGGCCGCGGGCGGCGTGGAGCTGGCGGTGTGGAATCAGGGGGAGACCGATGGCGCCATCTCAGTGCCCAAGGAGACCTATGAGAGCGACATGAAGACCCTCTTGAGCCGTCTGCGCAAGGATCTGGGTAACGAGGCGCTGCCCCTGTTCCTGTGCCAGATCGGTACCCATAATCCCAACATCTCCACCGATGACGCCTATAGCGCTGTCCGCAGTGCCCAGCGGGATCTGGACGATGGAAAGAACTTCTATCTGGCGGCGACCGAGATGGAGTTTGCCCGGAAGGACACCGCCCATTATCGCAAGGACGGCATGGACACCATCGGTCGTCGGGTGGCCAACTCGATCCTCTACTCCCTGGGCGAGAGCAAGTATTATCGCGGACCCAGCATTTCTCGTGCCTCCTGGGTCGATGACGAGCACACTGCCATTGACGTGACCATTTCCCACCGGGGCGGCAGCGACATTACCCCCGCCAGTGATATCGTGGGCTTCATCGTTCTGGATGGGGAGAAGAAGGCGGAGATCACCTCTGCTGTCCGCCGCAATGCTACCACCATCCGTTTGACCCTGGCCGTCGCGGTGGAGGGAGAGGCGAAGGTCCGCTATCTCTACGGCCTGAATCCCTTCGTGGAGGAGTATGACACCACGACCACGGTCAGCGATATGCCCCAGAATGTGGAGATCGTGAAGGACAACACGCCTCTGGCCCTGCCCCTGGAGAATACCACTGAGGACATCGTGGTGGGAGCGCCCAGGCCCGATACGCCTGTTCCCGGAGACAACGTTCCCAACGGCCCCTCCGGCAGTGTGGGGACACGGCATGAGACCTTGTCCGACGGCACGAAGGTGACTACTGAGACCAACCGCCGCACCGGCGAGGTGAAGGTGACCGCCCAGGCGCCCAACGGCACGAAGACGGTCACGGTCACCAAGGCCGATGGCAGCAGTACCGAGAGCCTCACCAGGCCCGACGGTGTCAAGGCGGAGAGCGCCATTACCGCCGAGGGCGAGGTGACCACCACGGTCACCATTCCCAGCTCGGTGGGCTGGACCAGTGTGGAGCTGCCTGCCGGCGTGGGCAACACGGCGATCCAGGTGGGGGAGGACGGCGAGAAGGTACTGGCCCTCTATACCGTGGAGAATGGCCGTTTGCACGTGGCGCTGAAGGATTCCGCTCACATTCGGACGGAGCAGCGCCAGGCTGGGTTTACCGACCTGGATGGCAGCGTGGCGGAGGCCGCAGAGGCTCTTGCCATCCGGGACGTGTTCCGGGGCACTGGGGAGGGCGTATTCTCTCCGGGGATGCTTCTGGACCGGGCCATGATGGCCACTATCCTTTATCGCATCGACGGCAAGCCTGTCGTAACCTCTCAGGCGGGCTATGTGGACATAGCCCCCGAGTCCTGGTATGCGGAGAGCGCGTCCTGGGCCAAGGAGGCCGGCATGATGGTGGGCGTCGGAGGCAACCGCTTCGACCCGGACAGCCATCTGCTGTGGATCCAGAGCGCCCTGGTGCTCTACCGCTATGCCCAGAGCATCGGCGCGGCGGAGTCCAGCGAGCTGAACGAGGGGACCGCAGCCCTGCTCTGGTGCGCCCAGCAGGGGATAGGAACGAAGCTGGAGCCTTGGGCGGAGCTCTCCAGAGGCGAGCTGGCCCAGGTGGTCTATGACTACATCCGCGTCCTGGTGGACCAGTGCGCTTGGCAAAAATAAAAACGAGACCTAATGGAGGGGCGGTGGAGCATTCCGCCGCCCCTTCACTGAAAAAGGAGGTATTTTTCCATGAAACGCTCTGAGATCAACGCAGCCCTCAAGGAGCTGGAGGCCATGTGCCAAAAGTACAGCTGTTTTCTGCCGCCGTTTTGCCATTTCACCCCGGAGGAGTGGCGGGAAAAGGGGCATGAGTATGACGAGGTCAGGGAATGTATGCTGGGCTGGGACATCACCGACTATGGAATGGGGGATTTTGATAAGTTCGGCTTTTCTCTCATCACCATTCGCAACGGCAACCGCAACATGCCGCAGAAGTATCCCAAGGTCTATGCGGAAAAGCTGCTGTATCTGAAGGAAGGGCAGTATGCCCCTAACCACTTCCACTGGTATAAGACCGAGGATATCATTAACCGGGGCGGCGGTAATGTCCTCATCCGGGTGTATAATTCCCTGCCTGATGAGAGCATCGACCGGGTCTCCGACGTGACCGTCCATACCGATGGCCGGACCTACACCGTCCCCGCGGGGACTCAGATCCGCCTGACGCCGGGGGAGAGTATCCACATCCAGCAGTTTCTCTACCACGATTTTGAGGTGGAGCCGGGAACAGGGCCGGTGCTGCTGGGAGAGGTCAGCCAGTGCAATGACGATGAGCACGACAACCGGTTCAATCCCCCGGTAGGCCGCTTTCCCACCATTGAGGAGGACGAGGCGCCCTACCGCCTGTTGTGCAACGAGTACCCCCCGGCGAAGGAGGCGTAAATATGGACATTGTGGCTTTGGGTGAGCTGCTCATTGATTTTACCACGGAAAAGACCAATAGCGACGGTTATCCCACCATGGATGCCCACCCCGGCGGCGCCCCGGCCAACTTCCTGGCTGCCGCTGCCAAATATGGGGCGAAGACCGCCCTTTTGGGAAAGGTGGGAGAGGATGCGTTCGGGGGCCTGCTGGTGGATACTCTGAAAAAGGCGGGGGTGGAGACCAAGGGCATCCGCTCCGACTCGCAGGTCTTTACCACCCTTGCCTTTGTCACCATCGACGAGACCGGCAACCGCTTCTTCTCCTTTGCTCGTAAGCCCGGGGCGGATACCCAGCTCCACTTCGAGGAGCTGGAGCTGGACTTGATCGACAGCTGTAGAGACTTCCATTTCGGCACCCTCAGCCTTACCGCCGAGCCCTCTAAGACAGCGACCCAAAAGGCAGTGGCTTACGCCAAGAGCAAGGGCAAGTGGATATCCTTTGACCCCAACCTCCGCCTTCCCCTATGGCCGAACCGCTCTGCCGCCAAGCTGGAAATGCTCTGGGGCCTGACCCAGGCGGATATCGTAAAGATCAGCGATGAAGAGACCGTCTTCCTCTGGGGCCAAATATCCCCAGAGGAGGTGGCTGCCAAGCTCCACAGGGAGGGCGTTTCTATCGTATTTGTTACCCTGGGCGCCAAGGGGGCCTACTATAGCGGAAACGGCGCATCAGGCTATGTGAAGTCGGCGGTGGAGGTCCATCCGGTGGATACCACGGGAGCGGGCGATATCTTCGGCGGCAGCGCCCTCAGCCAGCTATTGAAAACTGGAAAAGCTTTCTCCGCACTGACAGGGGAAGAGCTTGCCACCGCTGCGGCCTTTGCCTGCACAGCCGCCAGCCTATCCACCGAGGCCTTCGGCGGGATCTCTTCCGTGCCCGAGCCGGAGAAAGTTCAGGAAAAGGTGGAGCGTCATGCTGTATGAGCTGAAAGGCGAGGTGCTTTGTGTCAAGGTCAACTCCTTTGGCGCGGAGCTTTGGAGCCTGGAGAGGAACGATATGCCGGAGCGCCCCCTCCTGTGGGACGGAGACGCCGCCGTATGGCCGGGCCGGGCACCGCTGCTGTTCCCCTGGTGTGGAGCGATAGAAGGCGGCTGGTTCCAGGTGGGTGGAAGACGCTGCGCCGCCCCACGCAAGCATGGCTTTGCCCGGGATATGGAGCATTGTCTGGAGGAGCGGACAGAAAGCTCTCTGACCCTCTGCCTGGACTGGCCGGGAGATGAGGA
>CAJTLK010000022.1:0-8106 GCA_910577415.1 uncultured Oscillospiraceae bacterium | reverse complement strand
TGAGGAGCGGTTTCCGTGGAGCTGCTCCCTGCGTACCCGGTTTTCCCTGGAGGGAGAGGAGCTGACGGTGGCCTGCGCTGCGGTCAACCGCTCCCCTGACCCGATGCCGGTCCAGATGGGCTTCCATCCCGCCTTTCGCTGCCCCTATACCCCCAGCAAGGCGCGAAAGGACTACATCATCCGCTTTGAAAAGCCGGAAGCGAACTGCCCGGAGGGGGTCTTTTCCCTGAGTGAGGACAGCTTTTCCCAGGACTGCGTCTACTTTCCCCATCTGCGCTCAGACTGGGTGCAGTTGGAGGAGAAGGGCACAGGGAACGCCCTGCGGGTGGATACGGCAGAGTGGCCCCATGCGGTGCTCTGGAGCATGCCCGGCGTCCCCGGCTTTGTCTGTATTGAGCCATGGTCAGGGCTGGAGGGGGGCGGTCACGACTTGTTCCGGCGCCCCGGCGCGCTCCGGCTGGAGCCAGGAGGGAGCCATGACTGGGCACTGAAAATTCAAGTGCTGTTATAGAAGAAACAAGCCCGGAGCCGTGAGGCTCCGGGCTTTTCACTCAACAAGGGAAGGGTCACTGGGCGTTGACCGTCAGGGTCTCGCCCTCCACGGCGATGGTGATCTTGCTCACTGGCTCCATGTAACTGTCGATGATCTTGGTGGCGATGGGGTCCTCCAGGTCCTTTTGAATTTGGCGGCGGAGGTTCCGGGCGCCGTAGGTCTGGGAATAGGACTTCTTCACCAGGTAGTCCATCAGGTCCTCGCCGTAGCTGAGGGTGATGGCCTTGTCCTTCAGGTTGGCGGCAAGCTCGTCCAGCATGATCTTGGCGATGGCCTTGAAGTTGCTCTCGGAGAGCTTGTTGAAATAGACGATCTCGTCTACCCGGTTGATAAACTCAGGACGGAGGAAGCCTTCCAGAGCCTTCATGGCCTTTGCCTTGCCCTGCTCGGTCTCGCTGCGGCCGAAGCCCACGGCTCCGGTGGAGCCGGTGGTAGAGCCAGCGTTCGAGGTCATGACGATGACCGTGTTCTCAAAATTCACCGTCCGGCCCTGGGCGTCGGTAATGTGGCCGTCGTCCAGGATCTGGAGCAGGATGTTCAGCACGTCGGGGTGGGCCTTCTCGATCTCGTCGAAGAGGATGACGCAGTAGGGCTTGCGGCGGACCTTCTCGGTGAGCTGTCCGGCCTCGTCATAGCCCACATAGCCCGGCGGGGAGCCGATGATGCGGGAGACCGAGAACTTCTCCATAAATTCGCTCATATCCAGGCGGATCAGGGATTCCGGGGAGTTGAACATATCCTGGGCCAGACGCTTTACAAGCTCAGTTTTGCCCACGCCGGTGGAGCCGACAAAGATAAAGGACACCGGCTTGCGCTTGGAGGCAATGCCTACCCGGCCCCGGCGGACGGCGGCGGCAACGGCGTCCACCGCCTCATCCTGACCGATGATGTGCGCCTTGAGCCGCTCGTCCAGCTTGGCCAGCCGCTCATACTCCTGCTCCTGAATTTGGGAGGCGGGAATTTTTGTCCACAGCTCAATGACCCGGGCCAGGTGGGCGGTGGTCAGGGGCGGAGCGGACATGGCCTCCAGCTTGCCCAGCTCCTCCTGGAGCTGAAGCTCCCGGCTCTTGATCTGGGCCAGCTGTTCGTAGTTCTGGTCGGTCTGCTCGCCGGAGAGGATCTTGGTGCGCTCGGCCCCCAGCCGCTCCAGCTCGGTATTGAGGCTGGCCTGCTCCCGCTCATTGTCCTTCAGCCCCTTTTCCTGTCCGGGGTCAATGGAGAGGGCGGCGTGCTCCCCGGCCAGGGAGGACAGCTTCCGGCGAATTTCCGCCTGGCGGGCCTCAATGGCCTTCAGGTCGTTCTGCTTTTTATAGTCCCGGTCATTGCTCTCGCTCATCAGGCTCTCCCGCTTGGCGGAAAGCTCCTCCAGCTCCTTCCTCACCTGGCTTTCACGGGCCAGGGTCTTGTTGTGGAGGTTCACGTCGGAGCAAGCCTCGTCGATGAGGTCGATGGCCTTGTCGGGGAGGTAGCGGTCTGTGATGTACCGCTCAGACATGGTCACTGCCGAGCGGCAGATGGCGGGGGAGATGGAGACGTAGTGGTACTTCTCATAATAGGGGGCGATGCCCTCCAGGATCTTCACGCTGTCCTCGATGGACGGCTCCTCCACCATCACCGGCTGGAACCGGCGCTCCAGGGCGGAGTCCTTCTCGATGTACTTGCGGTACTCGGTGAGGGTGGTGGCGCCGATGACCTGGATCTCCCCCCGGCTCAGGGCGGGCTTGAGGATGTTGGCGGCGTTCATGCTGCCCTCGGCGTCGCCCGCGCCCACAATGTTGTGGACCTCGTCGATGACCAGGATGATATTGCCCAGCTTCCGCACCTCGTCGATGAGGCCCTTCATCCGGGATTCAAACTGGCCCCGGAACTGGGTGCCCGCCACCAGGGCGGTGAGGTCGAGAAGGTAGACCTCCTTGTCCTGGAGCTTATAGGGCACGTCGCCGGTATGGATACGCAGGGCCAGACCCTCGGCAATGGCGGTCTTGCCCACGCCCGGCTCGCCGATGAGGCAGGGGTTGTTTTTCTGGCGGCGGTTCAAGATTTGGATGGTACGGGCGATCTCCTCGTCCCGGCCCACGATCTTGTCCAGCTTGCCGTCAGCGGCCTTCTGGGTCAGAGAGATGCAGTAATTCTCCAGGAATTTCCGCTTGCCGTCCTTACCCTTGCCGCTTTTCTCCTCCTTGCCGCCCTTGGAGGGGGCGTCGGATTTCTCCTTGTCCTTGTCGGCGGGAGAGCCGGAGGCGGCAGCGCCGCCAAAAAGCTTGTTGAGGAAGGGGAAAGTGGCGGTCTTGCCCTCGTCCTCCTCGTGGTCGTCGCCGTCCTCTTCCTCATCCTGGACCTCGGCAACGGCCTCCTCGGCGCCGCCAAAGGCGGAGAGCATTTCGGCGGTGAGGTTTTCCACATCGTCGTCGGTGAGGCCCATCTTCTGGATCATATCGTCCACAGGCTTGATGCCCAGCTCCCGGGCGCAGTTCAGGCAGAGGCCCTCGGTCTTGGCCTCGCCGTTTTCGATGCGCTGAACGAAGACAACGGCCACATTTTTTTGACATTTGGCGCACATTGTAGGCTGCATATTCTCAACTCCTTTGGAACGGGGGCGTTTCCCCCTGGGGCGGTGGTCGCGTCACACAGGCCGACTTTTCGGCTGAGTGTAACTACTGTAAACTCAAATTATGAACTGGATATGAAGAAAAGTCAAGATTCCTCTGGAAGCTCTGCCGTGAACTGGCGGAGAAACCATGGCGGGGCCAGGGGAGGCTTATTTCCCCAACAGGCCGATGGGATCATACTGGGTCATCAGGCGGAGCAGATGGGTCTCCTGGGTCATCTGGGGGGAGATGGCCCCCAAGGGTCCGCACAGGAGCCAGACCGCCACATAGACCACCACCACGCCCTTGATAAGGCCGATGGCGCCGCCCAGACCGTGGTTCAGGGAATTGATGACCGGCACCTTGGATACCAGGTCCAACGCGTGGGAGACAAAGAACCAGGCAATGAGCAGCAGCAGAAAGACAATGGGGAAGAGGATACTCCGGGAAAGCTGCCCCGCCAGAGCCGCGGCGGTTTTGGCGGCCTGCTGGGTGTAGGAGCTGAAGTCGGCGTCCCGTAAGATATCCTCAAGGGAGTCGGCGGCCCACTCATACACCCCGCCCTTTTCCCGGAGGGCGGCCATCACGTCCTCGGCCTGGAAGTAGTCGATGAGGTCCACCTCCTGGGCCTTCTCGTCCAAGGTCTCCTGGATGGACTGCTCCAGCTTGGGCTGTATGTACTCGGCCACCTTGGGGGCGGCGGCGTTGGTGATGATGGTGGCGCCGACAAAGGCCACCAGGACGGCCACCAGGGAGCACAGGGTGAGGATAAAGCCCCTGCGTTCTCCGCGCCAGGCAAAGAAGACCAGGGCGGCCACGATGAGGATGTCAATGAGGATAGGAGTTACCATGAATGATTACCTTCTTTCCGGGAGGGTGGGATCAGTCGGGGAGGTAGAGCCGGGCGGTCTCGTCGCCCAGGAGGGTGACGGTGCCGTCGGGGCGCTGGAGGAGCTTTCGCTCGCCCAGAAGGTCGGCGGAGCTGTGGTAGGGCTTAAGGTCGCCGGTATAAATGCTCAGACCGTCGGCGGTGAGGATGGAGAGATACCGCCCTGCGGAGGAGAGGGATAAAATTTGCTGGTCCAGGGGCAGGGAGGCCACGGCCTGACCGTCCAGACCCACGGTGATGAGCTCGGCCTCGGTGCCCGCCCGGTATTTGCCCAGCAGGAGGGTGGAAAAGCTGTCCCCGTCCAGGGAGAAGCCCTTGAGGTAGCGGTAGGAGTAGGGGTAGCTCCCGGCCAGGGTGCCGTCGGCGGTGACGTAGCACAGAGCGGTCTCGCCCAGCACCCGGAGGGGACCGGAGGGCCAGGCCACCTTCAGAACGGCGTTGTTGCCCAGGGAGCACACCGCGTCGGGGGTGGGGTCGCCGGCGGCGTGGGCCTGGGAGTAGAGGGCGACCTGGCTGTCGTAGACGCCAACCGTCTGCCCCGCGGTGAGCACCGCCAGGGCGGTCCCGTCGGGGGAGAGGATGGCGTCGGTGACAAAGCGGGAGGAGAGGTTGACCCCCCAGCTGGGCTGGAAGGAGGCGTCGTATACCGTCACCGAGCCCTTGACGCCGCTCTGCTGGGTGACGGTGGTGAGCCGGCCCTGGGCGGAGAGGGAGGCAGAGAGGAGGGTCCGACCCTCATCAGTGGTGAGGGAAAAGACCAGCTCATGGTTCTGGTAGACGAAGAGGTCGCGGCCTCCCGCGTCGTAGACCAGTCCCACGTCTCCACCGGAGGAGAGGACGGGATTTGTAAGGGCGCAGACCTGGTCCACATAGGCCGCGCCCCCCTCGGAGTATAGGCGCACGCCGCCTGCGGAGCACACCAGCAGGTCGCCGCCCACCCGGAGAAAGGAGCTGTTCAGCCCGCCGTCATAGGAGAAGGATTCCACCTGGCCGTTCTCGCTGCGTGTGAGGTTGCGGTAGGCGAAGTAGCGGCGGATAAAGTCAAAATTCAGCTTTTGCCAGTTGGCGATTAAAAACACCGAGCCAAGCACCAGAACGGCGGTGAGGAGGAAGGTCAATACCCGGCGGGGGAGGGAGCGTTTCGTCTTGTCCATCCTATGTCATCTCCCCCTCAGTGAGACCTGGCTCGGTATACCAGAGCCTGCTCATGTAAAGTCCTCCCGGCGGAGCGGTGGGACCGGCGTCGGTGCGGCACTTGCCTTCTAAGATGTCCGGAATGGCCTCCGGCGGGAATTTCCCCTCGGCGGCGTAGACGATGGTGCCCACCATGGCCCGGACCATGTTGTAGAGAAAGCCGTTGGCGCAGACCCTGCAGTCGATGAGCACCCCGTCCCGGCTGATGTTGAAATAGTGGACGGTGCGGACGGTGGAGCGTACGTCGGTGCCCACGCTGCGGACAGCGGCAAAGTCATGGGTGCCCACAAAGCCGTCGGCGGCGGCCTGCAAGACGTCCACGTCCAGCTCCTTGTAAGGGTAGAACCACGCCCGGTCCACAAAAAAGGCGTTGCGGGAGCGGGAATTATAGATGCGGTAGGTGTATTCCTTCTTCACACAGGAGGAGATGGCGTTGAAGCCTTCGCTCACGTCCACCGCCCGGGTGACCACGATATCGGCGGGGAGGCGGGTATTCACAGCCAGGGGCAGCCGGTCACAGGGAATGGTGGAGGTAGTGCGGAAGTTGGCCACGTAGGTGAGGGCGTGGACCCCCGCGTCGGTGCGTCCGGCGCCGGTGCACTTCACCGGGTGGCCCACCACCTTTTCCAGGGCCTTCTCCAGGGTCTCCTGTACGGTGACGGCGTTATTCTGGATCTGCCAGCCATGGTAGGCGGTCCCCACATACATCAGTTGCAGCGCCACGTTTCTCATAAATCAACCTTATCCTATATAGAGTTTGCGCGGGCGGCTGATAGCCGCCCCTACAAAAGTCCTGAGTAGGGGCCGGTTCCAAACCGGCCCGCTGTCAGATCGGGTCGAACCCCTTGCGGGCGGGTCTTGGACCCGCCCCTACGAATTTAAAAAACCCCCAGGAAGTTGGCCCCCACGACGGCGGCGATGAGGCCGAAGCCAAGGGCCAAAGCCACATAGTCCCGGAGGGCGTAACGGAGCACCAGCATCCGGGTGCGGCCCTCGCCGCCGTGGTAGCAGCGGCACTCCATGGCCACCGCCAGCTCGTCGGCCCGGCGGAAGGCGGAGATGAACAGGGGCACCAGCAGGGGGATGAGGGACTTGGCCTTCTGGATCAGGTTTCCGCTGTCGAAGTCGGCGCCCCGGGCCTTCTGGGCCGACATGATCTTGTCGGTCTCCTCAATGAGGGTGGGGATGAAGCGCAGGGCGATGGACATCATCATGCTCAGCTCATGGACGGGGACATGGAGCTTCTTCAGCCCACCCAGCAGCTCCTCCAGAGCGTCGGTGAGACGGATGGGGGAGGTGGTGTAGGTCAGCAAAAAGGTGGAGGAGATGAGCATCATGATCCGCAGCACCATAAAAAAGGCGGTGCGGATACCCTCCCAGTAGATGTGGAAGACCCAGAAGGAGAGAAGCGGCTCTCCCTCGCCCACGGTGTAGAAGAGGTTCAGAAAAGCGGTAAAAATGACGATGAAGAGCACCGCCTTCAGGCCCTTGAAGACCGCCTTGAAGCCCACCTTAGAGATGAGAATGGCGGAAAAAAGGGCCAGGGCCAGCAGGGCGTAGCCCAGGGCGTTCTTTGCCAGGAAAAGGGCCACGATATAGAGCACCACCAGCAGCAGCTTGGTCCGGGGGTCCAGGCGGTGGAGGGGGGTATCGCCGGGGAAGAACTGGCCCAGGGTAATATCCTTGAGCGCCATTACACCGCCCCCCTTCCGTCAGAAGAAGCCGGGGTGGAGCCTTTCCGCGCCAAAGCGTTCAGAATGGCGGCCTTGGCCTGCTCTACGGTATAGACCGATGGGTCCACATCGGCACCCATGGCCCGGAGCCGGTGGAAAAGGTCGGTCATGGTGGGGACGCCCAGGCCCATGGCCTCCAGCTCCTCCCGGTGGGCGAATACCTCACGGGGCGTACCCTCCAGGGGGAGACGTCCGTCGTTGACCACCACCAGCCGGTCTGCCCGGCGGGCCATCTCCTCCATGGAGTGGGAGATGACGATGATGGTGGCGTCCTTGGAGCGGTGGTAGTCCAGGATATTGCCCATGATCTGCTCCACCCCCGCCGGGTCCAGGCCGGCGGTTGGCTCGTCCAGGATGAGGACGGCGGGTTCCATGGCAATGACCCCGGCGATGGCTACCCGGCGTTTTTGACCGCCGGAGAGGTCGAAGGGGGACTTCTCCAGGGCGGAGTCGGGCAGACCTACGAAGGCGGCGGCCTGACGGACCCGTCGGTCAATTTCCTTCTCGTCCAGGCCCATGTTTTTGGGGCCGAAGGCGATGTCCTTATAGCAGGTCTCCTCAAAGAGCTGGTATTCCGGGTATTGGAACACCAGCCCCACCCGGAAACGGGCCTGCCGGGTGGCGGCCTTGTTCTCCCAGATGTCCTTGCCCTCCACCAGCACCCTGCCCGAGGTGGGCTTCAAGAGACCGTTGAGGTGTTGGATGAGGGTGGACTTGCCCGACCCGGTGTGGCCGATGATGCCCAGCAGCTCTCCGGGATAGGCGAGAAAATCCACGTCCACCAAGGCGGCGCGCTGAAAGGGGGTGCCGGGGGAGTAGATGTGGCTCAGCTTTTCAGTTTGGATAATGGGTTGCAAATGGCGTCAGTCCTATCATTAAGAGGTACGCGTCATTCTTCAGATCGCGTCCGTCAGGTCAGCAGTTGGGAAAGAGCCTGGGCGCACTCGTCCACGCTGAGGGCGTCCAGGGGGAGGTCAAGGCCCTCCTTGCGCAGCTCGTAGAGCAGCTCTACCGTTTCAGGGACGGTAAGGCCCACAGTCTTCAGCTCCTCCACCCGCTGGAAGACCTCCTTGGGGGCGCCGTCGGCGACGATCTTTCCGTCAGCCATGACCACTACCCGCTGGGCCTGGGCGGCCTCGTCCATGTGAT
>CAJTLK010000021.1 GCA_910577415.1 uncultured Oscillospiraceae bacterium | reverse complement strand
CATCTACGAAGACCTTCCCTTCGGTGAGTTGGGCCATCGCTGCCCGGAGGTCAAGCGCCGTTTTCTCTCCTGCTCTCCCCACTTTGCTCCCCAAGGAGGCGAGACCTTCCACCAGGTAGCTCAGCGGATGACCAAGACTTTTTTTCGGATCGCCCAGGCCCATCCCGATCAAACGGTAGCCATCGGTTCCCACAGCACCGCCATCCGCTGCCTTCAGGCCGCTCTCCGTGGCAAGCATCCCAGCCAGATGACACAGGAGCTGACCCTATGCGAAAATACCGGGGTATCTTGTTATGAGGTCCAGGGGGAAAAGTTCCGTATCATTTTTGAAAACGACGCCTCTCACCTCCCACCGGCCCTGGCCACCATGGCCCGGCGGCAGCGCTCCTTTGGTCCCGTCCCCACCGTTTGGTATGAGAGCATGGACCTGGAGACCGAAGCGGAAGCATATTATACCGCCCGCCAGGACGCTTGGCTCTCCGTTCACGGCTCTCTCCGGGGCTTTGACGGTCCCGGCTTCCTCCGGGACGCTAAAGAGCAATGGGAATGGGACCGGCGGGCAGTGCAGCGGGCCTATGACGGAGACCGGCCCGTGGGCATTCTGCAACTGGCCATTTTGGATGGCGTCCGGGATGGGATCGGTCATGTGCCTTTTCTCTACGTGGAATCCGATATGCGGCGGAAGACCATTGGCGTGCAGCTTCTGGGCCAGGCCATCAGCACCTATCGCTCCCTGGGCCGGCGGCGGCTCCGACTCCAATGCGCTTCGGACAACGCCCCCGCTATGGCCTTTTACCTGCGTTATGGCTTTCAAAAGGTAGGCCAAGTCCCCGGTGCGGTGGTGACGTTGGATTTACTGGAAAAGGAACTGTAAGAGCGTGAAATCTTGTGGAAAAGGGCGAAATGCGCCTGCCTTCTCCTGTTTTTGTTTACCGCGGGGGGAAAAGCAGATATAATATTTCCAGAATCGTCTGGCATCCACTCTTTTACATTGGAGGGAACCGATCTTGAGCCTAAATGATATAGTCGCCATGCTGGGCGCCATCGCCCTGTTTCTCTTTGGTATGTCCACCATGACCAGCGGCCTGGCCCAGTTGTCCAGTGGCCGCCTCGAAGGCATTCTGGAGCGGCTTACCGACAATGTCTTCAAGGCCGTACTGCTGGGCGCGGTAGTTACCGGCCTCATCCAGTCCTCGGCGGCCACCACCGTTATGTGCGTCGGCTTTGTTAACGCCGGCATCATGAAGCTCAAGCAGACCGTTGGCATCATTATGGGCGCCAACATCGGCACCACCGTTACCGCTCAGATCCTCCGGCTGAGCAGCATTTCCTCGGATAACTTTCTCCTGTCCATGCTCAAGCCCTCTTTCCTGGGTCCCATCCTGGCCATGGTGGGCGTGGTGCTTTATATGTTTATCTCCGGCGGCAGAAAAAAGAGCGTCGGTCAGATCATTCTGGGGCTGGGTGTACTGTTTATCGGCATGAACACCATGACCGACACCGTAGCCCCGCTCCAGGACCTGCCCCAGTTTAAAGAACTGTTTACCGCTTTCTCCAACCCCATTCTGGGCGTAGTGGTGGGCGCGGTTGTCACCGCCCTGCTCCAAAGCTCCTCGGCCTCCATGGGCATTTTGCAGGCCATCTCCACCACCGGGGTCGTCACCTTTAATACCGCTATGCCCCTCATCATGGGCCAGAATATCGGCACCACTGTCACCGCCCTGCTCTCGGCCATCGGTGCCAGCAAGAATGCCCGCCGCACGGCCTATATCCACGTGTTTTTCAACATCATTGGCTCGGTGTTTTTCCTCATTGTCCTCTACGCCGTCAACTCCATTTTTGCTTTGCCTTTCTGGACGGCCACCATGGACATGGGTTCTATCGCCAACCTCCACCTGGCCTTCAACATTGCCTGTACCCTTCTGTTGCTGCCTTTCCGCAACCTACTGGTAGCTTTGGTGGAAAAGTTGGTCCCCGGTCAGCCCGAACTGCTGGATGTGTCCGCCATGCTGGACGAACGCTTTCTCTCCAAGCCCGCCTTGGCTTTGGAGCAAGCCCACTCCGCTGTTATCCAAATGGGCACCTTTGCCCAGGAAAACTACCGCGCCTGTGTCAAGCAGCTGTGGGAGTATGATCCCAAGGCCCTGGAACACATTGGCGAGACCGAGGCCGCCCTGGACAAGATGGAAAGCGCCCTGGACAACTACCTCATGCGCCTGTCCGACAGCCCCCTCTCCGCTCAGGACAGCGCCCACATCACCGAGCTGCTTCACGTCCTGAGCGATTTTGAGCGTATCGGGGACTATGCGGTCAATATCTCTGAATGCGCCCAGGCTATGAATGAAAAAGGCGTTTCTTTCACTCCCTCCGCCCAACACGAGTTGGAGTCCATTACCGCCGCAGTGGGAGAGGCCATTGAAAAGGCCCTGGACTGCTACCGGGATCGCTCCTATGATCTGGCCTTCCAAGTAGAACCCATCGAGGAGGTCGTAGACCTGATGCGGGAGGAGCTGCGCTCCCGGCATATCGAGCGCTTCCGCGCCGGAAAATGTACCGCCGATCAGGGCGCACAATTTCTGGAGCTGCTGGTGGGACTGGAGCGGATCTCCGACCACTGCTCCAACGTGGCCCTCCGGGTCCTCCAGGAGACCGCCCCCAAGGGCGACCTGGTCCGTACCGACGCCCACGCCTATACCCATGAGCTTCACCATAGCCACGATCCCCGCTTCGAGCTGCTTTTCGGCGCCTGCAAGGCAACCTACTTTGACCCGATCAAGGATGAGCCGTTGTAAGAGACCGCGCCAAAATGTTCCGTCTATAATGTGCAACAACGCCGGCAGGGCACTTTCGCCCTGCCGGCGTTTACTTTGCTATCTCTCCGGCATTTTGAAATTCGTAAGGGCTTTGTTCAGATAGTCGTTGAATGGCTTCATCAGGCGAAAAATTTCCGCCGCTTCATCCAAAAACCTCTTCCCGTCCATCAGCACAGTGTCCTGGAGTGGATATTCCAAGTACCAACTTTTATACTTCAGATATTCCGCCTGAGGATGATCCTTTTCATACTCAGGCGGAACATTTTTCAGCGCCGCCCCACCCACAGCAAAATGTTCCCGAAATGCTGGAGCGGTGATGATCGTCTCCCATTCACTTCCGTGATTTGAAATGTAGTCCCGCACCATCCGGGTGGCGTCCTTGAACATGTCGGCAAACAGTCCGCCGCCCAGGAACGACTGACCGTCCGGCTTGAGCATCAGGTAATAGCCCACCGGGATAGGCAGCTTTCCCATGGACGAGATGTGCGCCCGGAACGCCGGGTTGTAGGGGGATTTATCCCGGCTGAATCTGGTGTCCCGCACCAGTTTGAAGGTCAGTTCCTTGGGTGCGTGGCCCAGCACACTGCCGTCAAATTCTCCGATCCGAAGTATCAGTTGCTGCACCAATTCCTCAAACTCCGCATTGGCCCGCTGGTACTCGGCCTTGTGGGCATGGTACCACTCACGGTCATTATTGGCGCTCAGGTCGGCCAGGTATTTCAAGATCATCCGCGTATCCATCCGCTCACCCCCCTCAAGCTTCCGCGACGGTGGAAAAAGCCGGACCGTCCAAGAAATTTTTGAGCATCTGCCGCAACCGCTCCGTTGATTGATATGTCCGGCAAAAGGCAAACTGCTGGGAATAACCGTCTATCTCCTCCATGGCTGCCTTCACCTCCATAACTGCGCCGGGCTTTGCCCCGGTGAAATCCAGCCGGTCAGGGGCAATGCGGTGGTTCTGGATAGCGTAGTTGACCCGGTCCACGCAGCGGCAGCTTCCTTTTCCGTATTCGCCGCAGTATTCTGAAAGGAAATCCGCCATCTTCTTCCGCACCCGGGAAAGCCGCTGCCGGTATGCCTCCGGGCTGATCCCCAAAATGTCCCCCGCAATGCGGCTGTCCACCTGAAACATAGTACCCAGAATGAACACACACCTGCTCTCCGAGTCCAGGCACTGGAGCATGACGTTCGTGCAAGAGAGCTTCAGTTCCTCCGCCAAGATCGCCTTTTCCACGTTCTGGGTCAAGTCTGGCACATCCCCTGCCCTTCCGTTGCGGATATCATCCCCATAAAATTCAAAGCTCAGGGGAAATTGCGCAAACATATGCTTCTTGTAATCCTTCAAGTGGTTGAGCGCAATGCGGAACACCCAAGTGGTAAAAGCGCTCTCCCCCTTGAAAGAGGACAGGCGGGTCATCACCTTCAGCAAAATATCTTGGGATGCGTCTTCCGCGTCGTGGAACGTGCCCAGCATCCGCAGGGAAAGGTTAAATACCAGATCCTGCACCCCAGACAGTACCGTCTCCAACGCGGCCTTATCCCCCGCCGTAGCCTGCCCGATCAGATCCAGCAGCTCTTGATCTGCTTTTGTGCTCATAAAAACACCTCCTATACGATTAGACTGGACAAAGCCTGATCTGTGACAAGGATATCCAAGCAAAATTGGGAGGACACTTCCTCATGAAGCGTCCTCCCAAGGGAGCGATCTTTTCTATTCTATTTTTCCTCCGGGTCCAGAGGCAGAGGCTCCGGGGGGCGCTTGGCAATTTCCGCCGCCTCCATGATCTTGCGGACCTCCTCCAGGGCCTTGTCGTGGGCGACAAAGTCCCCGGAGATATCCTGAAAGTTCTGGTGGGTACGGGCCATCTCCCGAATGGCATGATTCATGGTGGCGTCCACATCCCCCCGCATTCGGTCATAGGCGGCGCAGACCTTCTCAAACCAGCGGATCACCTGCTCCTGAAGGGCCTTCACCTTCTGACGGCCTTCCTCCTCAATGGCTTGGGCCCGACCATGAGCTTCCAGCTCAATACCAGCGGTGCGCTCCTTGATGGCCTCATACGCCTCAGCGGCAGGGCGCATAGCTTCCAGTTCGCTCTGGAGCTGGGCGGTGAGCTGCTCCAGTTCGTTCTTTCGGGCAGTAGCGGCGGTCAGGTCGGCGGAAAATTGGGCCAGCTTCTCCTGAAGCCTGGTCACTTCACCTGTGAGGCCGCTGTTCTCCTTCTGATCCTCGGCACAGGCGGCCTTGGCCTGTTCCAGCTCCCGTTGAAGGGCATTCACCCGCTCGGAATGCGCTTTTGAACTCTGCTCCAGGTAGGCCAGCACATCCTCCTTGCGAAAGCCGCCAAAGGCCGCCGTGCGGAACTGGAATCCCTTATCGTTCATGGAGGTCTCCCCCTTGCTCTTTATCATGTCTTTCATCATAACACAAACTTTTGCAGTTGACAACCACGGAAAACGCTCTTTCGCGTATCCGGCAGCTTGTGAACGCAAAATAGCTCATTTTGCCGCACCGTCCTTTTATGGGGAACTTTCTTCCATGTGTTTCGTCAAAAGGATATAGCTGGCCTTCTGAAAGGAGTGTTTCCCATGAAAAAACGCCTTATCCCACTGGTATTGAGCTTTTCCCTCCTGGCCTCCTGCGCCGCCGGCGCGGCGGAAAAGGTTCCCGAAGTGCCCGGAGAGGTCCACGTCTCCACCCAGCTGAATGTGGAGGGCAAGCCCTATGAGGCCTATGCCGCTTTTGGCTTGGAGCTGCTGCGCCGCAGCCGAGAGGAGGGAAAAAACGCCCTTCTCTCCCCCCTCTCCACTGCCCTGGCCCTGGGCATGACGGCCAACGGCGCCGGCGGCGACACCCTCGAGGAATTTGAGGCCCTGTTCGGCATGGACGTGGACACCCTCAACAGCCTTTGCGTCAATATGACCCATGATTATCAGAGCCTTGGCGGCTCCACCCAGGCCAATATCGTCAACAGCCTGTGGTGCGACCCTCAGCTCACTATGGACGACCTCTTTGCCGCCCGTTGCCGTCAAATATACGGGGCGGAGCTATTTTACGCCGATCTCCAGAAGTCAGCCACCGTCAATGCGGTAAACGACTGGGTGAAGGAGGCCACCCACGGCCTCATCCCCAAGACAGTGGAAAAATTCTCCGACCAGGCAGTGCTGGCCCTGGTCAACGCCCTTTATCTAAAAAACAAATTTTATCTCCCCTTTGATACGCCCCATTTCGAGTGGACCATTGATTTCACCAACGCCGATGGCACCATCTCACAGCCCCAGGGCATGTCTAACGGGACTAGAAACGAACGATATCTCTCCCACGACAATGGCCAGGGAGTGCTCCTTCCCTACGACGACAGGCGGTTGGGTCTGTTGCTCATGCTCCCTGACGAGGGGGTCTCCCTCACCGACTATCTGGACGCTTGGGACGGCTCCACCATCTCCTCTCTGCTGAAAAACGAGCAAGAGCGGCTGGTGTCTCTGTCCGTACCCAGGTATGAGTTGGAGTGGTCCGGCTCTCTGGCGGAGCCTTTGCAGACCATGGGCCTGGTCGGGGCCTTCGATGTGGACAAGGCCGACTTTACCGGGATGGGGACTGCCAATGGCCCCCTCTACATCGGCGACGTGATCCACAAGACCGTCCTCAAAGTCAACGAGGAGGGCACCGAGGCCGCCGCGGTGACGGCGGTCATCATGGAGTGCGGCGCCGCCATGCCTCCCGATGATCTGGTGGTCCTCTCCTTTGACCGGCCCTTCGTTTGCGGCATCGTAGACCTGGAGAACGGCGCGCCGTTGTTCCTGGGTACGGTAGAAAATCTGGCGTAAGGAAACAGCGGGCTGTCACGCTCCACGGGGCGCTGCCCCCTTGGTCGCTTCCTGCTTGCCTTTTTCCCCCTCCTGTGGTATAGTGGTGAAGCGTTTTTCGACAGGAGGGATCCACCATGCCCACTTCCGGCACCCGCCGCAAGGCTCTGGCCGCTGCCTTCCCCTACACCATTCCCATTCTCACCGGGTTTGGCTTTCTGGGTTTTACATACGGCATTTATATGAACGTCTCCGGCTTCCCGTTTTGGTATCCCATGCTCATGGCCCTCATCATCTTCGGCGGATCGCTGGAGTTTATTGTAGTAGAGATGCTCCTCTCCCCCTTTGCCCCCGCCGCCGCCTTTCTTATGGCCCTGATGATCCAGGCGCGGCACCTCTTTTATGGCGTCGCCATGCTGGACAAGTACAAGAGGCTGGGCTGGAAGCGGTTCTACCTCATCTTCGGCCTGTGCGACGAAACTTTCTCCATCAACTGCTCCACCACCGTTCCCGAAGGGGTGGACAGAGGCTGGTTCTATTTCTTCATTACCCTGCTGGACCAGAGCTATTGGGTCATTGCCGCCGCCCTGGGCGGCATTGTTGGCTCTTACATTCCCTTTAATACCGAGGGGCTGGACTTTGTGATGACCGCTATGTTCGTGGTCATCCTCCTGGAGCAGCTTTTGAAGGAGAAAAAGCACTACACCGCCCTCGTCGGGGCGGTCTCCTCCATCGGTTGCCTTCTCCTCTTTGGTGCCGACTCTTTCCTCATCCCTACCATGGTCTGCATCCTGGCCCTGCTCACCCTGCTGCGCAAGCCCATTGGCCCTTCCCTGGAAGGAGGTGACCCGGCATGACCTTTGCCCAGCGCCTCGTCACCATCGCCTTGTGCGCCCTGGCTACCATGGCCACCCGGTTTCTCCCCTTCCTGGTCTTCTCCGACAAACAGCCCACTCCCAAATATATCACCTACCTTGGTAAGGCCCTTCCCGCCGCCATTTTCTCCATGCTGGTGGTCTACTGTCTGCGGAACGTCAGCCTTCTCTCCGGCAGCCACGGTCTGCCCGAGTTCATTGCCATTGCCATCACTGTGGCGCTCCACCTGTGGAAGCGGCAGATGCTCCTCTCCATTGCCGGAGGCACTATCTGCTATATGCTTCTGATACAGCTGGTGTTCTAAAGCCCTTTGATACAGATTTGATACAGAAAAGCGACCCGGCATCTTAAGGATGCCGGGTCGCTTTTTCTATGATAGGCTCCGAACGGTCTCTTTCGCCGCTTCAGTCAGCAGCGGCCACTTTCTCTTGATACCGCATCAGGATGGTGGCCACCTGGGCCCGGGTAGCGCTGCCGGCGGGAGTGATATGGCCCTCTCCTGTGCCCGAGACCAGCCCCATACCCACCGCCCAGGCCACCGCTTCTTTGGCGTAGGCGGAGATGGCGTCCCGGTCCACAAAGCCGGACATATCCCCCCGGACGCTCATGTCCACCCCCTTTTTCTCGCTGTATCGGTAGAGAATGGTAGCCAACTGCTCCCGTGTGACCCCATTATCCGGGCCAAAGGTCCCCGCTTCGTTGCCACCGTAGCCGCTGACGATCCCGTTCCCAGAGGCCCAATCCACCGCCTTGGCGTAATACGCCTCACGGGGCACATCGGCAAAGGTGGAGGCCGCCGCCTCCGGGCTGCCCTCCATTCGATGGAGAATAGTGACCAGCATTCCCCGGGAAGTATCCAGATCAGGGGAAAACGTAGTCGCTGAGGTCCCGGACATCATGCCCATATCATAAACATAGTGCACCGCTGTGTGGAACCAGTGATTCTCATTCACATCAGAAAATGACATTGGGATATGAGTGATTCCCGTCCAGTGGAACTGGGATGTGACCTCCACATCACCGGCGGGCATACGGAAGGTATAGCGGTTGCCTCCAATATCGGTGAGCGCCATCTTCCCTCCTCTGGCGGAGGTCACAGTCAATTCCATCAGGTCATACCTGTTCTCCGGGGTAACGGTGAGCTTCACAAGAGAGCGGGCAGGAGCCTCTAAAACATCGCTCACCACCTGCCCGTTTTTGGCGGAGGAGACCCGGACACGGTAGGTTGGGGACTCATCATCCTCATCATCGCTATCTTCCCCATCGATCACCTGACCTGAAGCGGGGATCTTTGTCCCATTGGCCGAAGTCAAGGGCTTCAGCTCATGGCTCAGCAGCGTGACAGTCGCCGATGCAGGCATGGTAAACCCGCCGCTGAGGGTCAGTCCTCCCACCTCCAACGATCCGCCGCTGTTCAGCGGCTTCTGAGAGGTAATATAAATGATGACCCGCGTCCTTCGATCAGAGGAGGATACCCGGCATTCCGGGCTGTACGCCTCCGCGGCGGCAGGGGTAAAGGCTCCCGTATAGGTCCCGTCCACCGTCAGCTCCAGCTGCACGCCGTAGATACTCTCCTCTCCCAATCCCCGGAGCTTCAGCTCCACACTGTCACCGTCCTGCGTCCACTGTAGGCGAAGACCCGCAGCCTGGGCCGGAACGATCATCCCAACCATCAGTACCAGGGCGAGGAAAAGGGCTGTAAAATAACGTCCGCGCTTCATTTCCCCTCTCCTCCTTTCAGCACCACAGTGGGCAGGTCCTCCTGAGCGCCGCCGGGGCTATGTATCCACATGGTCTGGGCGGTGAGCCGCTTGCTGGAGGCATCGTTAGGATCGTCAGTACGGAAAAGGTCTACCCGAATTTGGGCAGGCAGAAGATTGGTCACGTCACAATGGGTGCTCTCCCCCTGAAGCTGGGCCTCCTGCTGCACATTGGGCACAAAAAGGAACACACCGTCGCTGATGTCGCTGACCTCACCCACGGTGGGGATCTCGGCAAAAAGGAAGGCATAGCCCGCCATAGCCCGCTCCACCACCGCCGTCTCCACCATCTCTCCATTTTCGCCGGAGGTGGTGCCGGTATAGCGGCCCATCACCATCAAGGTGTTATAGACCGGGTCGCCCCGATAGGTACCCAGGACCACCAAAGTGCCCTTGGGAATGGTCTCCTCCACCTCGTTGCCCTCTTCGTCCAGCGCCGCGTAGCGGTAATCTTCTGCCAACAATCCCATAGTGCCCCCCTCCAGGAAGGCTACATCGTCGCCGGGATAGGTAATAAGGCGTATATTTTCCGCCTGCACTCCCGCCGGGATTCCGGTGATGGTCACGGTCTTGGCGTCATAGGTCCAGATGCGGGTATCGGTGCTTTCCGCTCCCGGCATCTTGAAGTAGGCCACAAAGCTCTCTTTGTCATCCACCGCCTGGTTGTTTTCGGCGCTAAAGGAACTCTTGAGGGCCACATTGCTCTTCCCGGTCTCGTCTGCAATGGTAACGGTGTAGCTTCCCACACCGGGGGTGCCGCCCACCAGCTTCAAGCCGGAGACCGCCGTCTCCTCAGTGAGCTTGATGACCGCGGTGCCGCTGTTGAGGGTAATAGCATACTTGGAGGGGTCCACCGTCTTATCATAAGCCACCCGGACCTCCCCGGCGTTGGCCGCGTCACCCACCCGATTGCCCAGGATGTCATAGGCCACCACCTCATAGGCGTAAACCCGGTGGTTCCCCGAGCCAATGACGTCGGTATAGACAGCACTGCCGTCTTCCCCCGCCGGAACAAAGGCCACGCTCTTGCCGCCCCGGCGCACCTCATAGCCTTGGAGCGTTCCGCTGATTGCGGAAGCGTCGATGGTGATGGTGATCTCATTGTCCTTCCCCTCAGTCAGAGCGGCGGAAGCGCTTACTGTTCCGGTGGCTGCCGCCGTCCCCGCCAGGCTTTCCCGGCGGCTCTGGTCGCTGAGATACCAGATAGCCCTGGGTTCCTTATCATACTTGCCAAGCGTCTCCTTGGTGCTCTCGCTGAGACTCATGCCCCAACGGATAAAGAATTCGGTCAGATCCCGCTGCGCCACTCCGGCGGCAGTGAGGGCCACCTTGTCATCATAACCGGAAGCCCCAGCGGTGTAGGTTCCCGCCTTCCATGCCTTGAAGAAACGGTTATAAAAGCTCATGGGATCGGCCCCACCGTCGTAGGCCAGGTGAAGCTGCCAATACATGCCCAGCTGAACGAACACGTCGTTGGATGCGCCGGGCCAGCCCTGGGCCACCTTGGTAAAGATGCCGCTGTATTTGCCGCTCTTCTCCAGCCGGGAGGACAGGGTGGCTGCCTTACCGTCATAGGTCTGCACCATGATGGAATAAATGTTGTTGGTGATCTCGGCCTTACCCAGCTTATCCATGTTGTGGCCGATCTCATGGGCGATGCCCCAGCCAAAGAGCTGGTTGGCCCCGGCGTTCTCTCCCAGCAGGGAGATGGGCCGCCCTGTCACCATGCCGCCGCAGGAGCCGTAGCCGATACCGATATGGTTGCCTGCGGCATACATAAAGGCTCCGGTAAACATGGTCATGCAGCGGATGTTCTGCCGGGTCTGCATATCGTTCTGATCATAGACCTCATCAATGCCCTGGGTGCGTTTGCAGATAGCCATGATGTCCTCCCAGGCCAGAACATCGTTATAGAGGGTGGCGATCTTCTCCTCCCGGTCTCCGGCGCCCAGGGCGTTCTTCACCGCCAGGGCGGGCAGGGAGAGCAGGGCCACAGGCGTGGATACCTCAGTGACATTGCGGTAGTCGCTGGTGGGGCTTCCGATAGTGATGGCCCCAAGGTAGCTCTCCAGCTCGTCCACGTAGGCGCCAATGGCCGTCCGGCGCTGGGTCTCGCTCATGGTATACCACTTGGACAGCTCCAACACGGGGATATCCCGCCCCCGGCGGACGTGGAGGCGGATATTCGCTCCACCCTGGCCGCTGTATATGGCATAGAGGCTACCGCCATTGTTGCCCGTACGGCTGCCGATCTTGGGCACGGTGAGCACATTGCGGCCATTCTCCAGTTTACCCAGAGAGGCTTGCCACTGAGACGCTTCCGCATTGAACTGGCTGGCGACGAGCTCCACGCTCTCCCCTGCCGGAATGCCTTCGGCGTAGACGGTGATCTCCTGTCTGGCCCCGGCGGTAACGCCCAGAGGCTGGAGAACGCTGCCGCCCTGGCTGTACTTGGCTCCGTCAGCGGCGCCGGAACGGCTGTCCAGCCCCTGAAGCAGCACACCGGCGCTGTGACCACTCTCCAACAGCTCTCCGGCCAGCTTCAGCTCGTCGGCCATGGTGTTCAGGTCGTAATAGTAGTTGCGCTCGTCGCTCTCCAGACGGGCTTGAAGCGCATCCACCCGCTCTCTGGTCACTCCGCTCTGGAGCTGGGTGTGGAGAGCGTCAGCAAAGAGGGCGTCGATCTCGCCGGGCAGACTGTGGGCGGGATCGTACTCCATGAACATCAGCTCCGAGAGGCTGACAGTGGTATAGTCCCGCTGCTCAATAGCAACACTGATCTTTTTCACATTCTTTGCCGGACCAAAGGGCAGAATGGCAAAGTTGGTGACGGCGGCATTGCCCCGCACGCCAGGCCAGGTGTCCACATCCCGTCCGGTACCGCCATTATCGATGCCTCCGGCCTGGGGGGCGGGGACGATCAAATGTCCCGCGCTGTTCAGGTCTTCTCCATCATACCAGACCCGGACGCTGTACGCCCGCAAATTGGTGGGATAGCTCCCGTCCAGCCTGGGCACCCAAATGGCGGCATTCAGGTCCACCGGCTTTGCAAAAGTGGTCACTACATGCTCGTTACGCCACCAGTTCTGGGCCGTCCAGGCAGTGCGGTAATCGTTGTCGATCATGCTCTTGGGATCAAAGGCCCCGGCGGTATGGTTGCCCGCGTCGGCCAGACGAATATCGCTGATGAGGGCGCTGCCCAGGATCCCCTGTGTGGGAATACCTTCAGGCCGCTCATATTTTACCGCCTTGGGCGTCCCCTCATAGAGAGCGGAGCGGGGACCCTTGCCCACGTCGTTGCCCGCCACCACATAGATGGAGTAGGTCACATCGTTGGTCAGCCCTGTAATGGTGGTGCCAGTATCGCTCAGCTTTCCGCCGGCCTGGAACCACTCCCCGGCATCCTTGACTTGATAATAAAGCTCATAATAGGTGGCCGATTCGGCCTTTTTCCAGCTGACCCCCAGGGCGGCGTCCATAACGGTAACGTTCACCATATCCACCTTGCCCGGAACACTGGCGGGCTGAGGCGTGGCGGTCACGGGTTCGGATGCCTTCCCCTCCCAGCTGCCGTCGGTAGGCGTAACGGTAAAGACATAGGTCTCCAGGTTCTTCAGCCCCGTGACCTTGGCGTTGGTCACATCGGTGTGGAGTTCCTTGACCTCCTTTACGTTCTTCTCTGGCCAATAGAGCACCTTGTAGCCCGACACATTGGGAAGCTCGCTCCAACTCAGAGAGACCATCTCATTCCCCGGTTGGGCGGACACCTTCTTGATGACGCTGTTAGGGGCCACGGGCACTTGGGGAACGATGTTTTTCAGGAACTGGATGGACTCCACCGCGGCGAAGCTGCCGCCCTCGGTCTTGGTGACGGTAATGGTCACCTTCTTCACCGGCACCCGGCGGCCCAGGTCAACAGTGATGACGCTGCTGCCGGGAGTGCGGGCGGTGGCATGGACCCCCTCTGGAGGCGTGTTGTCAAAGGAGCGCTCCAGCTTCTCCCCCGTGGCCAGCTCCACCAGCATGGTGCCCGCCAGCACAGCACCCTCCCCGGCGGGAGAGACCACCCGGATCTCCTGGGTCTCCACTTCCTCCCGCAGCGGCAGGGGCAGGATCATATCGCCCCCCGACTCCGATGTCAGCTCCACCCCGGCGCCGTTGTCGGCAAAAAGGTCGCTGATGGAGCCGCCGCTGCACTTTGTGCCAAAGCTCTTCATCTCCGCCGTCATCTCCGCCAGGTCGGCGGGCAGCTCCAGCAGAGCGGTCTCCCGCAGAACGGAATCGCCCACGGCCACGGTAAGACGGTCCACATAGGCAAGGTCCACGATGTCGATAACGCCTTCGCCGCTCAGATCATATTGGCGCAAATCGTCAGGCCGGGTGGAACCCAGCACGGCAGAGATGGCCGCCCGGTCAGCGGTATCCACCCTGCCGTCACCGTTGACGTCGCCCAGGGTAAAGGTCTTGTCGCCGGTACCCACCACCACGTGGCGGGCATATCGGTCCATGGTCAGGGTTTCGGTATAGGTCTTATAGCCCTTGCCGGTAAAGGTCAGTTCGTAATCCCCCTGGGGCAGTTCCCCAAAAGAGACTTCCAAAAAGCCGGGCCAAAGGCCGCCCAGCAGCTCGCCGCCATCGGTGTTCTGGGCCGTCACCGTGGCCGGATATCCGCCCACGGTAAAGCTTCCCTCCTCAGTAAGGGCCACGTTCCCCAGGCTCTTGCCGTCCTTTTGAGCCAGCTCCACCCGAAGTCCCCGGCGCTGCAGTTCGTCGATACGCTGTGCATAGTCCAGGCGCACCACCGCGGTAATGCTGCCCCGGACGCCGTTGTCAGCCTCTGCCGCCATGGCCGGAGGCGCCGCGCAGAGCGAGCCTGCCATAGCCGCCGTCAAAGCGGCAGCCACGATCCTACTTCCAAGTTTCTGTTTCATAATGCCATTTCCTCTCCTGTTCTTTTCGCCTTCGTTGTTTGGCGAAGTATCCCAGTATAGGGTTAACATAATTATAGCAAGCCGGGAAATACTTGGCAACATCTTTTGACAAATTTTTTATAAAATACCACTCCCTGTTGGGGGCGATCAAGCTGCGCCCCACCACATGGAGCGGTAAACGTTTAAAAACGAAACGGGACGCTCCGGCTCGTTCCGAAGCGTCCCGTTTTCATAATATCTCAGTTTCTTTTTCCTTCAGTCTGCCTGGTAGACTGCCTTCATACCCTTATAGGTCATATAGCAGTCCAGCTTACCGGTAACTTCAAAGGGGGCGTGCATACTCAGTACAGGCACCCCAGCGTCCAGGGTATCGATGTCCCGGTCTGCCATATAGCAGGCCACAGTGCCGCCGCCGCCGGCGTCAACCTTGCCAAGCTCCGCCATTTGCCAAACCACCCCCGCCGCGTCCAGAGTACGGCGGACAAAGCCCACCACCTCGGCGGAGGCGTCGCTGGCCCCGGACTTACCACGGGAGCCGGTGTACTTGCAAAAGCCCATACCATAGTTGACCATGGCGGAGTTGCGCTTCTCATAGACCTCGGGGAAATTGGGATCATAGGCGGCGGTCACGTCTGCGGAGAGGCAGAAGGAGTGCTCATAGCAGGTCTTCAGGGCCACCCGCTGACCGTCACAGAGATCGGACATAAAGGTGTCAAAGGCCGCGGATTTCATGCCGGTGACGCCGGTGGAGCCGATCTCCTCCTTGTCCGCCAGCATACATACGGCGGTGTGGGCGGGCTTCTCAGTCTCCAGAAGCGCGGCGAGGCAGGCAAAGGCGCACACACGGTCATCCTGGCCATAGGCGCCGATCATGGAGCGGTCAAAGCCGATGTCGGCAGCGCTGAAGGCGGGTACAGCCTCCAGCTCCGCGGAGATGAAATCGGCCTCCACAAGGCCGTACTTCTGGTTCAGGATATCCAGGATGGCCAGCTTTACCCGGTCCGAGCCTTCATCGGCCTTAAAGGGACGGGAGCCTACCAGGATGTTTAGATTTTCGCCAGGGATGGCCTCCGCCATGGGCTTCTTGGCCTGCTCCATTCCCAGGTGAGGCAGCAGGTCATCCACGGTAAAGACCGGGTCGCCGGGACCGGCGCCGATGGCTACCTTCAAAGTGGAACCGTCGGCGCGCACCACCACGCCGTGGAGCTCCAGAGGGATCGTGACCCACTGGTACTTCCGAATCCCGCCATAATAGTGGGTCTTCAAAAAGGCCAGCTCGGCGTCCTCATAGAGGGGCTGAGGCTTCAAATCCAGACGGGGGGAATCGATATGAGCCGCACCGATACACGCGCCGTCGGCCAGGGACTTCTCGCCGATAACGGCCAGCATTACCGACTTGCCCCGGTTCACCCGGTAGAGCCTATCACCGGGGTTCACAGCCATGCCCCGGGTAAAGGGCACAAAGCCCCGGCTCTTAGCCAAACGCACCACCTCATCCACCGCCTCCCGCTCGGTCTTGGCGGCGTCCAGAAATTGTTTGTAGTCCTCACAGTAGCCCTTCATGGCCTCCTCATCCTCAGCGGTGAGGCGGTCATAGCCGTTCTTCCTTGGGTCCAGCAGTTCCTCCCGGCGCAGCTGGGCCGGTGTCTTCTCCTTTTCTTCCATGGCGTTTCCTCCTTATCCCTTATTTAAATAATACTCTTTGTGAGCTTCATCGGTCCTTGTGATATCCCCACTCTCCTCCAAAAGCGTTTCAAGGAGGGCCTTTGCCCGCTCCCGGAAGCTCTCTGGGGTATCGCCCTCTGTGTTTTCCAACACATAATGGGCGTGGGCGCGGAAAAAACCATCGTCTTTCTGCGCCATGGCCCTGCGGCGGGCATAAGATTCGTCGATGCCATCCCGCGCCATGATGCGTGCCACCCGGACCTCCAGGGGGGCCAGCACCGTCACCACCGCATCGCATTTCTCCCCCAGGCCGCTCTCAATAAGGGCAATGGCATCGATGACCACGGCGGGTCTTCCCTCCCGTTGGGCTTTCTCCACCCGCGCCCCAATGGCGGCAAGAACAGCGGGATGGGTGATAGCTCCCAACTCCTCCAAACTGCCAGGATAAACCGCCTCCGAAAGGGCCTTCCGATCTATTCTACCCATTTTATCTCCGATCTGTTCTCCAAAGGCGGCCTTCAACGCTTTTTTTAACCCCTCATCGGTCTCCAGCAGCCGATGGTAGACCTCATCGGCGTCGATGACCTCCGCCCCCAATTCCCGCAGGGCGTTCAGAGCTGTTGTCTTCCCCGCCCCGGTGGGGCCGGTAATACCGATTACTTTCATAGTACCATTCTTTCTGCGTCAATGGGCTGGTCTTCTATTGAAGTTTTCTTTGCCTACTTTCTTTTTCAAAAGAAAGTAGGTCAGGTGTTCTCAGCCACGGCGGCCTCAATGGCGTCCTCGGTCTCCTGCATAGCCTTCAGGGTCTTCTCCAGCAGTTCGTCCAGCTCCCAGCCCAACAGCTCGGCGCCTTGGGCAATGGTTTCCCGTGAGCAGCCCGCGGCAAACTTCTTATCCTTGAACTTCTTCTTTAAGCTCTTCAGCTCCATGTCCTTGGTGGACTTGCTGGGCCGCATGAGAGCGGCGGCGCCAATAAGCCCGGTAAGCTCATCGCAGGCAAAGAGCATCTTCTCCATCTCGTGCTCCGGCTTCACCTCAGTGTGAGCCTGCCGGGTCATGCCCCAGCCGTGGCAAATGACCGCCCGGATAAATTCGGGGCCAAACCCGGCCTCGCTCAGCAGCTCCTCCGCCTTCACGCAGTGTTCCTCAGGCCACTTTTCAAAATCCACGTCATGCATCAGGCCCACGAGAGACCAAAATTCCTTATCCTCACCGTGGCCCAACGTATCGGCAAAATAGCCCATAACGGCGGAGACCGTCAGGGCGTGACGGATGTGGAAGGCTTCGGAATTGTAGGTCTTCAGGGTCTCCATAGCTTTTTCCCGGCTTACGCCAACAGACAATGCGCTCATTTTTTCCTCTCCTTCATATGTAATGTCCGCAAAACCTCGTTTCAGGTGTATCATCAAAAGCGGTTGACGCCGCCCTTCCCGATCAACGACGGTCAGCCGGTAGCTTTCCCCAGCCGGAATATCTCCTCCTGCATATATTCCAGGAACCGGCATGCCTGCTGGCCGTCCATCTGCACATGGTGGAACTGGAAGGACACCTTCAACTGCTTTTTAAGCCCCTTTCGGATATATTTCCCCCAGATCAAAAAGGGATTGTTAAATATCCCACTGTAAAAGTTCACCGCCCCGTCGATCTCAAACTTTGCCAGAGAGGAGGTGCCCAAGATCATGGCCTCGGGCAGCTCATGGGCTTGGCCGGTCTCATAGGCCCGTCCCGTCAACTCCAGATAGGTCTTCTCAAACTCCCGCCAATCGCGGGAAAAGGGCAGGTCGCAGGAGACCAGCTCTCCCCGCTTATCCTCCACGATGACGTTGACTGCCACGCTGTCATACTCTATCAAAGCCTTTCCCACCGGAAGGAGTTGAAATTCCTCCACCCGCTGGGCCGCAGCCGCAGCGCACCAGCACAGCAGCATATTAAATTTGTGTCCTTTCTTGCTCAAACGGACAAGGCCCGTCACATCCAGGGGCTTGAAAAGGGTCACCATGGGCATGGGAGCGTCTATGTAAAGCTCATAGCTCATAGCACGGGTGGTACTCTTAGGGTCAACTTCCCGCATAGGCGCCTCCTTACAATTCGATAATATGGAACCCGGCGGCCTTGTTGAGCCGGTTTGTCACCGCCAGCCCCAGGCCCTCGTCGGTGGGAGACTGTGTCCAGATGTCGGTCACATCCATTCGGTCAAAGGTCCTAAGCGCCTCAAAAATACGTCGGGCCTGTTGGGCATGGTCGACTACAGGGCCAATGGCCTCCACCGGGGCGGAACCGAACCGCCCCCGGTACTCGTCAAAACAGATCACCCCGCTTTGAGGCCCTTTATTCTCCATAATGTACGCCGCCGTTGCCTCCGGTGCTCCCTTCACCACCGTGACCGGGGCCTTGGGGGCGTAGTGGCGGTATTTCATGCCAGGGGCACGGGGCTGCTCGCCGGGGGCCATAAGACGACGGACGGCGGCATCCACCGCCACCTCCCCCAGCACCTCCCGAAGTTCCTCCAATGTCACCCCGCCGGGGCGGAGGAGGCGGGGTGGGCTTACCGTCAGGTCGATGATGGTGGACTCCACCCCCACAGCGCAGGGACCGTCGTCCAGGATAGCGTCGATCTTACCGTCCATATCCTCCAGCATAGCCGCCGCGTTGGTGGGGCTGGGCCTTCCCGAAGTATTGCCGCTGGGGGCGGCGATGGGAGTATCCGCCGCTTCGATGACCCTTCGGGTCACACCGCAGTCCGGGCAGCGCATCCCCACCGTCTCCAGTCCCGCGGTGACGGTATCCGGCACCAGCGGCCTCCGTTTTAAGATAATGGTCAGCGGTCCCGGCCAAAAACGTTCCGTCAAAGCGTAGGCCGTGGCCGGGATGTCCTCACAGTATCGCTCCAGCCAGTCTGCCGAAGGGATATGAAGAATAAGGGGATTATCCTGGGGCCGGCCCTTGGCGGCAAAGATTGCATGGACTGCCTCAGTATTCAGCCCATCGGCGCCCAATCCATAGACCGTCTCAGTAGGAATGCCCAAAAGGCCGCCGGAGGCAATGACCTCCGCGGCCTGGACCACATCCTTCTTTGTCAAACGTTTGGTCTCCAAAGCTCTCGCCTCTCACTCATAGATCCCTACGCTGGCGCTGGCGATCTCCATGACAGTCTCCTTGGGAAAGCCCGCTTTTTGAAAGTAATTCTTCAGCGCCAGAATACCGTACTTGGGATTCATCTTCTCATCCTCTAATTCCAGCTCGATATAACCGCTCTCGTCGGTCTGGCCAGAGCCCAGGAGCCAGCCGTCGTCAGCCAGTACATCCCCCAACTCCGTCTTCACAATGTCAAGTGTTCTCCCTTGCGGAATGGAAGGGAAGTGAATTTTGATGACCATCTATTGCGTCTCCTTTTCCAGTCTGGCGGCCTGATCGGCAGTGACAAGACCGTCGATGATCTCCTCCAGGTCGCCGTTCATCACCGCATCCAGCTTGTAAAGTGTTAATCCTATACGGTGATCTGTGAGGCGGCCCTGGGGAAAGTTGTAGGTACGGACCCGCTCGTTGCGCATCCCGCTGCCCACCTGGCTCTTTCTGTCGGCAGCGTATGCTCCCTCCACCTTCTCCCGCTCCTGCTCGTAGAGCCGGGAGGCCAGAAGCCGCATAGCCTTTTCCCGGTTCTGGAACTGGCTGCGCTCCTGCTGGCATTCCACCACCATGCCGGTGGGCTTGTGGATGAGCCGCACGGCAGAGGAAGTCTTATTGATGTGCTGTCCCCCCGCCCCGGAGGAGCGAAAGACCTGCATCTCCACATCGGCGGGGTCGATCCTCACGTCCACATCCTCCATCTCGGGCAGCACCGCCACGGTGGCGGTGGAGGTGTGTACCCTGCCGCCAGACTCGGTCTCCGGCACCCGCTGGACCCGGTGGACACCGCTTTCAAATTTCAGGCGGCTGTAAGCGCCCTCTCCCTGGATGGTAAAACATATTTCCTTAATACCGCCCAACTCGGTCTCGCTGAGGGAATCCACCTCTACGCTCCAGTGTTTCCCCTCGGCGTACATAGAATACATTCGATAGAGATCTCCGGCGAAGAGGGCGGCCTCTTCCCCGCCTACTCCGGCCCTGATCTCCACGATGACGTTTTTACCGTCATTGGGGTCACGGGGCAGCAGCAAAATTTTCAGCCGCTCCTCCAGTTCCGGCAAAACGGCCTTGGCCTGGTTGAACTCCTCGTGGGCCATCTCCCCCAGCTCCGGGTCGGAAAAAAGCTCCTGGGCCTCGGCCATGGCATTCTGGGCCTTGCTGTAGGCTCGATAAGCCTCCATCAAAGGAGCCAACTCCCGCTGCTCCTTATTCAGCTTCGCCGCCAAAGCGGGATCATTGTAGGTGGCGCTGTCGGAAAGGCGGGCCTCCACCTCCTGATAGCGCTGCTCAATGGTCTTCAGCTTGTCCAGCATGGGTGAGACCTCCTTTCCAGCTCATTCCTATTGTTCGGGCGGCTGATAGCCGCCCCTGCACGATCCCCTCACCGTTTGTACCTTTCACCATTTGTAGGGGCGGATAGTATCCGCCCGGGTCGCTATCTGTCAAAGACAAAGGACTTCACCAGCGCCAGCGGCTCCCGGAAAAACATCCGCACCGCCGTGGGCTTGTCCGTCACCGGGGCAGCCAGCTTGGAGATATATTGGTCATTGTACGTCTCCCCGCGCAGCCTCTCCATCCTGGCCCGGTCCCACAGCATTTCAATGCGGGAGAGATGGAATCCGCTGGAAACCAGCACCACATCTTCGGTAAGCTCCCAGCCCTCGCCCGCCATCAGGTCCAGGGTGTAGTTCACGTTCTGCCATGTGTTCCGGGACTGATCTTCCATATAGATATTCTCCCTATCCACCCCGTGGGCGGTGAGGTAGTCACACATACACTGGGCCTCGGAGATATGCTCGTCGTCCCCCTTGCCTCCAGTGACCACCACCTTCATATCCGGGTGGTCGTCCAGATAGTCCAGGGCGGTATCCAGCCGGTCCCGGAGCAAAATGGAGGGGCCATGGGGCCACACCTGGCAGCCGAAAACGACCATAGTCCGAGGCTCTCCCGCCAGCACGGTATCGTCATGAAGGGCGATAAAGATCTCCATCGCCCCATAGAATACCAGGCACAGCCCCAGCAAAACCAGGAGCGCCCTTTTCAACGGGCGCCTTTTTCGGCCCCCATAGCCGCTGCGCCCATCCCAGATCGGTTGATAGCTCATCCTCTCATCTCCTCCAGCTCCGCGGAGAGGGTCTCCCACACGGTATAAAGGTGGGCGATCTCCTCCTCCAGCTCCCGCTGCTCCTCCATGACCTTTTGCAGCTCCAGGTAGTTGGACGCCGCCTCCTCGGCCCGCTGGGTCAGCTCGTACTGTTTCTCCTCTGCCTTGGCCACCGCCCGCTCGGCGGCCAGGACCTGCTTTTCCAGCTCCTTGGTACCGCCGGGGCGTTTTGGCTTGTCCTTTTTCTCCTCCGCTGGGGCGGGCTGTACCGCCCCCTTGGCAAAAGCCTTTTGCCGTTCCAGGTAGACCAGATACTCCTCATAGCCGCCCCGGAAATCCGTAATTTTCTGATTTTCCAGCATCCATATCCGCTGGGCAAATTCCTTGATAAACCAGCGGTCATGGGAGACAAAGAGCAGGTTTCCCTCATAGGCCCGGATGGCCTCCTCGATCCAATCCCGGCTGTCCACATCCAGGTGATTGGTGGGTTCGTCCAGAATAAGGAGGTTGATCTTTTGGCTCATCAGCTCGCACAGCTTCAGGCGGCTGCGCTCCCCGCCGGAGAGGGCCGAGACCTCTTTAAATACGTCCTCCCCCCGGAAGTTGAAGGCCGCCAAGCGGTCCCGTGCCTCCTGAGGGGTGCAGTTCAGATCCCAGAGCAGGGTGTCCACCAGGTTGCGCTCCGGGTGGTCAAAGCTGACAAGCTGCGGCAGATAGCCAATCTTCACCGTGGGGCCAAAGCGGAGCTTCCCGGCGGTAGGCTCCAGCTCCCCCAGGAGTATCTTCACGAAGGTGGACTTGCCTGCGCCGTTGTCCCCCAGCAGGGCGATACGCTCCCCGCCGATGACCTCCAAATCCACACTTGAAAACAGCGTCCGGCCCTCAAAGCCCATGCCCAGGTCCTGGACCTCCAGGACCTCGTCCCCCCGAAACTCCTTCTCTCCAAAACCCACGGTCATCTTACGCTCTTTCATAGGCTTGTCCACTGTCTGGAGCTTTTCCATCCTCTTTTCCATGGAAAAGGCCCGCTTAAAGAGCTTGTCATTGCCCATAAAGGCCCACAGCCGCAGCTTGTCGGCGGCCTCCTGGAGCTGCTCCACCTTGGCCTGCTCCTTCTCGTACTGCCGCAGTTGCTCCTGAAAGCGGCGCTCCTTCTCTTCAACATAGAATGAGTAGTTGCCCGAATAAAATTCCGCCTTGCCGTCCTTGATCTCCACGCACCGCTGCACCACCTTGTCCAAGAACCAGCGGTCATGGGAGATAGCAAGCACGGTGCCCTTGTAATGGGCCAGATAGTCCTCCAGCCACTCGGTGGCATGGAGGTCCAGATGGTTGGTAGGCTCGTCCAGCAGTAAAATTTCCGTATCCCGGAGGATGAGCCGGGCCAGATTCATCCGGGTCTTCTCTCCCCCGGAAAGCTCCGAAAAGAGCTGCCCGCGCATGGCCGGGGAGATATCCAGGCCATTGCAGACCTTATTGAGATTGACCTCTATGTCATAGCCGCCGCCCATCTCATAGGCGGTGGAGAGCTGAGAATAGCGCTCCAGGGCGCTCTCGTCCCCGGCAGCCATACGCTCAGTGAGCTTCTCCATCTCCCGCTCCATAGCGACAAGGTGGTCAAAGGCGGTTCGGAGCACATCCTCCACGGTATATTCCGGCGGGTAGACCGGGATCTGGGAAATAAGGCCCACCCCCTTGCCGGGAGCAATGCGAAATTCCCCCTCGTCAGGCAGCAGCTCCCCGGTGAGGATGCGCAACAAAGTGGTCTTGCCCGCGCCGTTCCGGCCCAGCAAGCCCACCCGCTCCCCCTGG
>CAJTLK010000020.1 GCA_910577415.1 uncultured Oscillospiraceae bacterium | reverse complement strand
TGTCGAAGCCGGCAAGGGTGGGCGTGCCGTCCGCGCCGATGGCGTAGAACTCATAGGGGGCAAAGTCGGGGCTGGTGGCCACGGTGAGCTTGCCGTCGGTGACGGTCTTCAGCAGGGGCTTCAGCTCCTCTAAGGTCATCTCGCTGGGGTCCTTCTTCACGGGAGCGGGAGTGTTGGCCTCGGCGCTCTGTACAGGATCATTGGGGACGGGGGTGGTGGCGGCTTCTTTCCCGCCGCAGGCGGCGAGGGTACCCAGGCACAGAGCGGCGGCCAGAAGCAGAGCAGTCAGCTTTTTCATATCGAATCTCTCCAATCCTTTTTGGTTCGTTTCAGAGTGAAGTGAAGTATATTGACCTCTGATGGTGTCATTATATTCTGTATAATATACAAAGTCAACTGAATTTTCATACAATGTCCATCAAAAAGAAAAGGCGCTTTCCGTTCAAACGCACAAATATATGCAGAACTACATGTATAAACGAAGAAATATGCACTTTGAGGCTGGGGGAAATGGCAAAACGGCATATTGTTTTGTCAAAGCTGCCAGAAGAAAAATATGCAGAATAGTTTGTATAAAAAGGGGAGGCAGCCTATGGCTGCCTCCCCAAAATGCGTTTATCTAAAAGGTTGCTTACTTGTGCTTCACGTGCCAGATGTTGTCGGCGTACTCGGCCACCGAGCGGTCAGCGGCAAAGATGCCGGAGCGGGCGATGTTGATGAGGGCCATCCGGTTCCACTTGGCCTTGTCCAGATAGGTCTTCCCGGCCAGAATGTGGGCCTGACGGTAGCTCTGAGTGTCGGCCAGGAGGAAGTACTGGTCGGCAGGGCCGCCGTCGCCGGTGAGGAGGAGCTTGGCCAGATGGGCGTAGCTGATACCGTCGTCAAAGCCCTGGCTCAGCCGGTCAATGGTCTCCTTCAGGGTGGGGATGCGGGTGTAGTAGTCATAGGGCTGGTAGCCCCGGAGCTTCATTTCCTCCACCTCGTCGGCTTTGAGGCCGAAGAGGAAGATGTTCTCGTCGCCCAGCTGCTGGTGCATCTCCACATTGGCGCCATCCAGGGTGCCGATGGTGAGGGCGCCGTTCATCATGAACTTCATGTTGCCGGTGCCGGAGGCTTCCTTACCGGCGGTGGAGATCTGCTCGGAAAGCTCGCTGGCGGGAATGAGCATTTCAGCCAGGGAGACCCGGTAGTTTTCCAGGAAGAAGACCTGGAGCTTATCCTTGCACACGGGATCGCTGTTGATGGACGCGGAGATGGAGTTGATGAGCTGGATGATCTCCTTGGCGGTGGCATAGCCGGGAGCCGCCTTGGCGGCGAAAAGATAGGTGCGGGGAGTCATCTCAAAGTTGGGGTCCTCCCGCAGCCGGTTCCACAGGTAGATGATGTGCAGTACGTTCAGCAGCTGCCGCTTATACTCATGGAGGCGCTTGGCCTGGACGTCAAAGATGGCGTCAGTGTTGAGGACGATGCCCTGCTCCCGCTGGAGCCAGGCCGCCAGGCGGAGCTTGTTGTCCCGCTTGATCTTGGCAAGACGCTCCAGCACGGACTTATCATCGGCGTACTTTTCCAGATCCCGGAGGGCCTGGGGGTGGAGGAGATACTTGTCCCCGCCGCAGCACTCCTGGATGAGAGAGTCCAGTTCGGGGTTGATCTCAGAGAGCCAGCGGCGGTGATCCACGCCGTTGGTGACGTTGTGGAACTTGGCCGGGGTCATGCGGTAGGCGTCCTGGAAGACGTCGGCCTTCAAAATTTCAGAGTGGAGGGCGGATACGCCGTTGATGGAGGAGCAGGCGCACACGCACAGGTTGGCCATCCGCACCTCGCCGCCCCAGACGATGGCCAGCTTCTCGATCTTGTTGAGGTCGCCGTGGAAGAAGGTGGTCAGCTTCTTTTGATAGCGGTTGGAAATTTCCAGAATGATCTGCCACACCCGGGGCAGAAGCTCGGCCACCAGGTCCTGGGGCCAGCGCTCCAGGGCTTCGGCCAGTACGGTGTGATTGGTGTAGGCCACGCTGCGGCTGACAATGAACCAGGCGTCGTCCCAGGTGTAGCCCTCCTCATCCAGAAGGATGCGCATCAGCTCGGGGATGATGAGGGTGGGGTGGGTGTCGTTGATCTGCATGATATGCTTCTCGTGGAAATTCCGCAGGGTGCCGTAGGCGGCCTTATGCTTGCGGCAGATGGACTGTACCGTGGCCGAGGAGAGAAAATACTGCTGCTTCAGGCGCAGAGACTTGCCCTCCCGGTGGTTGTCGGCAGGGTAAAGCTGCTTGGAGATGATCTCAGCGTTGGCCCGGCGCTCCATGGCCTTCAGGTACTCGCCCCGGTTAAAAGAGGTGAGGTCCAGAGGCTCGGGGCTTTGGGCCTCCCACAGGCGGAGAACGTTGCCGTTCTGGGTGCCGTAGCCGGCGATGGGCATATCCCGGGGCACGGCCAGCACGGTGGTGCAGCCCACGTGCTCAATGCCGTGGGAGCCGTCGGCGTACCACACGTCCTTGACGGTGCCGCCAAATTTGACCTCCTCGGTCTCATCCATTTTGGTAATGAGCCAACTGGCGCCCTTGTCCAGCCACTGGTCAGGCAGCTCCTCCTGCTTGCCGCCGATGATCTTCTGCTTGAAGATACCCAGCTCGTAGCAGATAGAGTAGCCGGTAATGGGGATGTCCAAAGTGGTGGCGGCGTCCATATAGCAGGCGGCCAGACGGCCCAGACCGCCGTTGCCCAAGCCGGCGTCCGGCTCCTCCTCAAAAAGGTCGGCGGCGGAGAAGCCCATGGATTCCACGGCCTTGGTCAGCGCGTCCAGAATGCCCAGGTTGTAGGCGTTCTTCCGCAGGGACCGGCCCATGAGGAACTCCATGGACAGGTAGTGGACCTGGCGGCCCTTGTTGTCCACCAACTTGTCGGCGGCCTTGTGCTGACGGGTGGTGATGATGTCACGCACCACCATGGCGCAGGCTTGGAACATCTGGGGGGCGGTGGCCTCGTCCACATCCCGGCCAAAATTGCGGTGCAGCTTGCCGGTAATGAGCTCGGTCAGTTCCTTCTTTGTATACTTAGGCAAAAGGGATCCACTCCATTCAAAAACGATGATGTTGTTTATGATAGATGAACGAGAAAATCTTACCATATTGTAGGCGTTTTGTCAAACTGTCATACCCCCAAAAAAGGGCGAAAAAAGAGGAAAAAAGGCAGGGGAAAAGCACAAAAGCTTACCCAAAAAACGCAGAGGGCCGCCCCGAAAGGCGGCCCTCTGAAATAAGAGGCGTTTATTTCCCGGTGACCCAGCCGTAGACCTCTTGATAGTCCAGGGCCGAGCGCTCCCAGGAAAAGTCGGCGGTCATGGCGTTCTTCTGGAGGCTCTTCCAAGCTTTCTGGTCGGTGTAGTAGAGGTCCAAAGCCTGGCGCAGCACCCAGAGCATATCTCCCTTGTCCACGTTGGAGAAGCTGAAGCCGGTGCCCTCGCCGGTATACTGGTTCCAGGGCTGGACGGAATCCTTCAGCCCGCCGGTCTCCCGCACCACGGGCAGGGTGCCGTAGCGCATGGCGATCATCTGGCTCAGTCCGCAGGGTTCCGCAACAGAGGGCATGAGGAACAGGTCGGCGCCGGCGTAGATAGCGGTGGAGAAGGCGTCGGAGTACATGATCTGGGCAGAGAACCGGCCAGGGTACATCCCCGCGGCCTGCCGGAAGCCCTCCTCATATCTCCACTCGCCGGTGCCCAGGACCACCATCTGAGCGCCCATGGCCATGATGTCGTGAACGGCGTCCACCACCAGGTCGAAGCCCTTGTGGCCCACCAGCCGGGAGACGCAGCCCACGATGGGGACGTCGGGGTTCTGTTCCAGCCCAGCCATTTCTTGGAGCTTGGCCTTGCACTCGGCCTTGCCCTTCATGGAGCGGACGGAGAAGTTCTTGGCCAGCCGCGCGTCGGTCTTGGGGTCGTAGCGGGCGACGTCGATGCCGTTGAGGATGCCCCGGATCTTGTGGGCGTTGTTGGAGATGACCCCTTCCAGCCCGTGGGCATAGAAGGAATAGTGCAGCTCCCCGGCGTAGGTGGGGGAGACGGTGGTGATATAGTCGGCGGCGTAGATGGCGCCCTTCATCAGGTTGATGTCGCCGTAGTAGGCCAGCAGCCGCTCGTGGAAGTAGCTGTCGGGCAGACCGAACAGGTCCTCCAGCAGGTCCCGGCCATAGCGGCCCTGGTACTCGATGTTGTGGATGGTGAACACGCTCTTGGCACCAGCCAGCTCGGGCACATGGTTGCGCTCATCCAGCAGGTAGATGGGCACCAAAGCGGTCTGCCAGTCGTTGCAGTGGATGACGTCGGGGAAGAAGCCCAGATGGCCGGGGGACTCGATGACCGCCCGGGAGAAGAAGGCGAAGCGCTCGGCGTCGTCATAGTGGCCGTAGAGGCTGCGGCGTTTGAAGTAATACTCGTTGTCCACGAAATAGTAGGTCACGCCGTCCCGCTGAAGCTCAAAGAGACCGCAGTAGGGGTTGCGCCAGGCCAGATGGACATGGAAATTCTGAAGATAGGTCATCTGGCTGCGCCAGTCGTCCCCGATGCCCTCATAAAGGGGGAGGATGACCCGTACGTCATGGCCCAGCTTCGCCATGGCCTGGGGCAGGGAACCGGCCACATCGGCCAGACCGCCGGTCTTGATGAAGGGGGCTACCTCAGAGGATGCAAAGAGAATGTTCATAAGCAGACTCCTTTCTTGGAAAAGCTCAAACTATTTCATTCTTTGCCACAGCCATCGGGTAGGTCTCGTGCCCCATGAGCATCCGGCCAGGGTTGACCCGGACGTTCTTATCGGTGATGACGTAACGCAACACGGCGCCCTCCTGGACGTCGGTGCCCTGGAGGAGGATACAGTTCTCCACCCGGGCGCCCTTGGCGATACGAACGCTGCGGGAGAGGATAGAGTTGACCACCTCGCCCTCAATGATACAGCCGTCGGAGATAAGGGAATTCACCGCCTTGGCGTCTGCGCCATAGTAGGTAGAGGGGTTGGACTGGTCCTTGGTCTTCACCGGGCGCTCAGGGACGAACAGGTCGGCCCGGACCTTGGGGTCCAGCAGCTCCATGCTCCTGGAGAAGAAGTTGGGAACCGACTGGAGCCGGGCGGCGTAGCCGTCGTAGAAATAGGGCATCATCTTGATCTTGCCCAGCATGCCCAGCAGTACGCCGTTGCTGAAGGAGTAGATGTTGTGGGTGGAGCAGTGGTCCACGATGGACATGAGCAGGTCCTTGGACATGATATACACGTCCAGCGCCTCAATGCCGGAGGCCGCCATGGGATGGACGATGACGTCGGAGACTACGCCGTCCTTGCCGATGGTGAAGTAGTTGGTGCCCTTGGGGTCACACTTGGGCTCATGGGTGCACAGGGCGGTAACGTCGGCCCCGGAGCTGAGATGCTGCCGGAACATCTCCTTCAGGGGGAAGTTGATAGCCAAGGCGCCGGTGGCCAGGACTACATAGTCCTGGCGAATGTTTTCCAGGTAGGAATATACCCCGGCCAGGGCGTCCATGCGGCCCTTAAAGGAGCCGGCCATAGTGCTGTTATTCTGGGCGTAGCTGAAGGGGGGGAGGATGCGCAGACCGCCGCGCTTGCGGCTGGCGTCCCAGTCCTTGCCCGAACCCAGGTGATCCAAGAGGGACTGGTAGCCCTGGTGGACCACCAGGCCGATATCATCCACCCCGGCGTTGACAAAGTTGGAGAGCATGAAGTCAATGATGCGGTAGCGTCCGCCGTAGGGGATGGAGCAGGTGTTGCGGTGCTGGGTCAGCTCCCGCAGCTCGGGATTGGCGCGATATGCGAAGATAATGCCGTGAAGATCGTTCATCACTTCGCACCTCCCTTCACATTTTTCGTGATCATGGCCCCGGCCTCCACCTTGGCGCCGCTGCCGACCTTAAGGTCCTGGGCCACCACGGCGATGTTTTTCTCTTCCGAGCGGGGGGAGGGAGCCTCGCCCACCTGGGCGTTCTCGCCGATGACAGCGCGCTCGGCAATGATGGCGTGGTCCACCACCGCCCCGGCTTTGACCACCGCCCCGGGCATCAGCACCGAATAGCGGACCACGGCCCCAGGCTCCACCGTGACCGAGTGGAAAAGCACGGAGTTCTCTACCTTGCCGTAAATTTCTCCGCCGCTGGTGAGCAGAGAGTGGGAGACGCTGGCGTCGGGGCCCATGTAGTTGGGAGGCCGCACCGCCGAGCGGGCGTAGATGGGCCATTCGGTATCATAGAGGTCCATGTCCGACTTGGGGGAGAGCATATCCATGTTGGCGTCCCACAGCGAGTCGATGGTGCCCACATCCTTCCAGTAGCCCTGGAAGCGGTAGGCCATCATCACCTCGCCGGCTCCCAGCATGGCGGGAATGATGTTTTTGCCGAAGTCATTGGAACTCTTCTCGTCCTTCTCGTCGGCAATGAGGTACTGGCGCAGCTTGGACCAGGTGAATATGTAGATGCCCATGGAGGCCAGGTTGCTCTTGGGATTCTTGGGCTTCTCCTCAAACTCGTAGATCTTGTCTCCGTCCTCTACGTTGAGGATACCAAAGCGAGGAGCCTCCTCCCAGGGCACCTCCATCACCGAGATGGTACAGGCGGCTCCGGCCTTTTTGTGGAGGTCCAGCATTTTGGAGTAGTCCATTTTATAGATGTGGTCACCGGAGAGGATGAGCACGTACTCCGGGTCAAAACGCTCGATAAAATCCAGGTTCTGGTAAATGGCGTTGGCGGTGCCTTTGTACCAGGAGCCCTGCTCGCCCTCGCCCAGGTAGGGGGGCAGCACGTGGACGCCGCCGTCGGAGCGGTCCAGGTCCCAGCTCTGGCCGTTGCCCAGGTAGGCGTTGAGTTCCATGGGCTTATACTGGGTCAGCACGCCTACCGTGTCGATGCCGGAGTTGACGCAGTTGGACAGGGGAAAGTCGATGATGCGGTACTTTCCCCCAAAGGGAACTGCCGGCTTGGCCACCTTGCTGGTAAGCGCCTTGAGCCGGCTGCCCTGGCCGCCGGCCAGAAGCATGGCTACACATTCCTTTTTCATCGTATCACCTCAGTTTCAGATTGGATGCCGGGGAGGGAAACCTTTAAGCCTTTTTAGCTTTGGTGCCTTTCGTTTTGGACGTCTGTACGGCCTTGCGCGCGGGCTTTTTCCTGGCGCAGCGGTAGATCATGCCGGACATGGGAGGCAGGTCGATGGAGATGGACTGCTCCTGGCCGTGGCAGGCTATGGCCTCGCTGTCGATCAGGCCCTTGTCCCCACGGTCTCCGCCGCCAAACTCAGCGGCGTCGGAGTTGAGGATGGCCTGGTATTTTCCGGCCACGGGCACTCCGATGCGGTAGTCCTCCCGGTGGACGGGGGAGAAGTTGCATACCACCACCAGGAACTCGCCCTTGGCGTTCTTGCGGAGGAAGGAGACCGTGTTGGCATTGGCGTCGTCGGCCTCCAGCCACTGGAAGCCGGTCCAGTCAAAGTCCTCCTCCCACAGCTCCGAGTGCTTGAGATAGAGGTTGTTGGCCGTTCGGAAGAAGTTCTGGATGTCCCGGTTTTCCTGGTTCTCCTCCAGTAGATGCCAGTCCAGGGAGTGCTCAAAGTGCCACTCGTTCCACTGGCCAAACTCGCTGCCCATCATCATCAGCTTCTTGCCCGGATGGGTGAGCATATAGGTATAGAAGGCCCGGACGCCGGGGAACTTGTCCTTGTACTCGCCGGGGATCTTGTTGAGGAAGGAACCCTTCATGTGCACCACCTCGTCGTGGCTGAGGGGCAGGACAAAGTTTTCCGAGAAGGCGTAGAAGAAGGAGAAGGTAATGTCCCGGTGGTTATACTGCCGGAAGTAGGGGTCCAGCTTGATGTAGTGGGTGATGTCGTTCATCCAGCCCATGTTCCACTTCAGGTTGAAGCCCAGGCCGCCCTGAAGTCCGCCCTCGCCCACGGGCTTGGTGACGCTGGGCCAGGCGGTGGATTCCTCGGCGATCATCATTACGTCGGGGTGGGCAGAGAAGACGGTGGTGTTCAGCTTTTGGAGGAAGTCCACCGCCTCCAGGTTCTCGTGGCCGCCGAAGGCGTTGGGGACCCACTCGCCGCCCTGGCGGTTATAGTCCAGATAGAGCATGGAGGCCACCGCGTCCACCCGCAGGCCGTCGATGTGATACTGCTCCAGCCAGAACAGGGCGGAGGAGATAAGGAAGGAGCGCACCTCGGTCTTGGCATAGTCAAAGACCATGGTGCCCCATTCCTTGTGTTCGCCCTTCCGGGTGTCGGCATACTCATAGCACGGCTCGCCGTCAAAGTGGTAGAGGCCGAAGCCGTCCTTGGGGAAGTGGGAGGGCACCCAGTCCAGAATGACGCCGACGCCCGCCTGGTGGAGCCGGTCCACCAGGTACATGAAGTCGTGGGGGGTGCCGTAGCGGCTGGTGGCGGCAAAGTATCCGGTACACTGATAGCCCCAGGAGGCGTCCAGGGGGTGTTCGGTAATGGGCATCAGCTCCACATGGGTGAAGCCCATCTCTTTCACATAGGGCACTAAGTACTCCGCCAGGTCCCGGTAGGAGAGGAACTCATCGTCCAGGGTCTTCCGCCAGGAGCCGAGGTGGACCTCGTAGATGTTCAGCGGAGAGGTATATACAGGATGGTCTTTCCGCCACTGGAGCCACTTGCCGTCGCCCCAGTCATAGCCGGAGATGTCGTAGACCTTGGAGCCGTTGCCGGGGCGGGTCTCGGCGTGGAAGGCGAAGGGGTCGGCCTTGGCCCGGTCCTCGCCGCTGCGGCCATATACCATATACTTATAAGAGGCATAGCGCTCCACGCCGGGGACAAACAGCTCCCACACTCCGCCCTCGGTGAGGGTCATGGGGAGGGAACTTCCGTCCCAGCCATTGAACTCGCCCATGAGGCAGACCTTTTTGGCGTGGGGAGCCCAGACCCGGAAGACGTAGCCGTCCTTGCCCCCCTGCCTGTCGGGATGGGAGCCGAGGAAGTCCTGCAAATGGGTCTCGGTTCCAGCCATAAATCGTTTCAAAACTTCCGCGCGATCACTCTTTTTCATACACGAAACCTCCCAAAACGGTTCTATTCGTGCGGAACCGCCGGCGAGGAAAAGACGAAAAAGCGCACAAACTTTCCCAACGCCGAGGATCCTATTTGTATAAATTATACAACTATAATGGACAAAGGTCAAGTGCGGATTGGGATGACCTGGAAAAAAGAAGACCGCTTTCCCTTCTATAAAGAGACAGCGGTCAAGGGGGAAACGGGCTATTCCTGGGTCACAGGCTTTTCCCGGGTGCCTTCCCGGATCAGGGCCACGGCGTCCCGGCGCTGGGCGTTCTCCTCCCAGGAGCGCTGGGGGCGGGACTCTACGGCCACCCGCCACTCCTCCAGCCAGGCGGGGAGCAGCGACAGACCCGCCTCGGTGAGGGGAAAGGTGCGGGTGGCCTCTACAGTGGAGTACTCATAGGCCCATGGACCCTCCCAGACCTCGGCGGCAAGGGTCTGTGCCTCGGCGTCGGGGAGGACGCGGTAGCGCAGCCGTCCGGCGCTGGAAGACCACGGGTTGCCGTTTTGGAAGTGGGAGAGGACGGGTAGGAAAAAGTCAAACATAGGCGTACGCTCCCATCAATATTTGTTCAGGGGGATGGAGCCGTCGTCCTCTCCCTTTTCGATCTTTTGGATGAGCATATCATAGCCGAAGGCTTCGTCCACCTGAATGTGGACCCTCTCGCCCTCCCTGCGGCCCAGCAGGGCCTTGCCCACCGGGGACTCCCGGCTGATGAGACCGTGAAGGGCGTCCTGGCGCATGGTGGTGACGATCTGGTAGGTCTCCATGCTGCCCTCGTCCTCTATGAGGACTGTTACCTTGTCATAAAGCCCCACGCCGCCGGTGTGTCCGCCGTCATCGTCGTCGATGATGTGGGCGGTGCGGATCATGTTCTCTAAGTAGCGGATACGGCTCTCGTTCTTGTTCTTCTCCTGCTTGGCTGCCTTGTACTCAAAGTTTTCGCTCAGGTCGCCGAAGCCACGGGCGATCTTTACCTGCTCCAAGAGCTGGGGCCGCAGCACGATCCGCCGCTCATCCAGCTCCTTTTTCATCAGCTCCAGATCTTTTCTCGTCAGGTCGTTGTGCATGGTGGATGCCCCCCTTGAATGTCTGTCCCACCGAGTGCGGCTAAAAATTTAGAGACCTCCGAACGGAGGTCTCTAAATTTTTGGTGCACGAGGTGGGACTCGAACCCACACGCCCTCGCGAGCACCGGCACCTGAAGCCGGCGAGTCTACCAATTCCACCACTCGTGCATTTGCGCTTCGTTTGCGCAAGCGATATATTACCACAAAAAAGGGGAATTTGTCAACCCCTTTTCCCCGGTTTTTTCCCGGTTTTTCACCGGGAGGAGAAATGCTCCTTCAGCTTCTGGAAGGTCTCAGCGCTGATGTCGTGCTCTACCCGGCAGGCGTCGGTGGCGGCCTGGGCCTCGCTGACCCCCAGCTCGGTAAACCACAGGGTGAGCAGCCGGTGGCGCTCATAGATGCGCTCGGCGATCTCCCGGCCCTTGTCGGTCAGCTCCAGGGAGCCGTCTTTGCCCACGCTCAGGTCGCCGTCGGAGCATAGCAGCTTTACCGCCCGGCTGACGCTGGGCTTGGAGAATTCCAGGCGGCGGGCCACGTCGATGGCCCGGACCAGCCCCTTTTCCTGCTTGAGGATCAAAATGGCCTCCAGGTAGTCCTCGCCCGACTCCTGTATCTTCATGCTCCCGCCCCCTTGCCTTTTTTGTCAGTGTATCACAAGCTGAGATAAAAGGCAAGGGGAGGGAACGGCTGTGGGCTTACCCCAGCATCACATCCAGCAGCATCATAGCGGCGAAGCCGGAGACAATGCCCATGGTGGCGAAGTAGGGCTGGGCGGTCTGATTGCGCTGGCACTCGGGGATCAGCTCGTGGACGGCCACCAGGATCATAGCTCCGGCGGCAAAGGCCAGGGCATAGGGGAGAATGACCTGCACATGGACCACCAGCGCCGCGCCGATGACGCCGGCGATGGGTTCCACCATGCCGGAGGCTTGCCCCAGGAAGAAGCTCTTGCGCCGTGAGCAGCCCTCCCGCCGCAAGGGCAGGGATACCGCCGCGCCTTCAGGGAAGTTTTGCAGACCGATGCCCAGAGCGATGGTGAAGGCGCCCATGAGCGCTTCCGGGGAGGAGCCGCTGCCCAGAGCGCCGAAGGCCACGCCTACGGCCAGGCCTTCGGGGATGTTATGGAGAGTAATGGAAAGGACCAGCATGATAATGCGGTTGAGCCGGTCATTCTGTTGGCCCTGGGCGGCGTCCATCCGCCGCCGGGCAAAGGTCACTGCCTTGTCGGAAGCCCACATGAATACCGCTCCCAAAAGAAAGCCCAGGGTGACTACGAGCCAGGCGGGAAGGCCACCGGCGGCCTCGGCCCGCTCAATGGCGGGCTGGAGCAGAGACCAGAAGCTGGCGGCGATCATCACCCCTGAGGCGAAGCCCAGCATGAGATTCAAGGCCTTGGGGGCGGGGGATTTGAAAAAGACTACTGTGGCGGCGCCCAGAGCGGTCACGAACCAGGTTCCGAGCGTTGCCAGCAGCGCCAGTAAGATAAGCTGTGTCATATTGCACCTCCTACACACCATTATAGTGTGCCGGAGGATTTGGGTGCGTAAAAACGGGAAAAAAGCGCCCCGGCTCATACCGGGACGCTTGAGAGTATATCGAGCTTTGGGGACGAGGTGGGGAGACGTTAGGCGCGGCGCGCCAGCTCCTCCAGCAGGGTCTCGAATTGGACGCCATGGCGGACGGGCGCCCCCAGCGCCTTGGTTTCCTGGGCGCAGTGGGAGACAAATTCCACCGCCCGGTGGGCGGCGTGCTCCAAGCTCGTACCCCGGAGCAGCTCTCCCAGGGCCACGCTGGCGAAGAGGTCCCCGGTGCCGGGGAACTCGATGGGCACCTTCCTGGCGGCGGTGAAGCTGACGGCGTCGGTCTCCCGGTCATAGCAGCCCGCTCCCACCAGCCCCGGCTGGGGATGGACGCCGGTGAGGATGACCGAGCGTTTGCCGCCCAGGCTCAGGCGGCGCAGCCAACCCTCCAGGGCCTCAGGGGTCTTGGGGGCGGTCTCATAGTCCTCATTCAGTAGGATGGCGGCTTCGGTCATGTTGGGGGTGATGACGTCGGCAAGTTCTGCCAGCGCCCCCATCCGGCGGCACATTTCGGAGGTATAGGTGCGGTAGGGCTTGCCCCAGTCCCCCATCACCGGGTCCACTAAAATAAGGGTATTCTCCCCTTTGAAGCGGCGGAAGAAATCCTCCACCACGGCGATCTGCCGTTCAGAGCCTACAAAGCCGCTGTAAAGGGAGTCAAAGGTGCAACCGATCTCCTCCCAGTGGTCCAGGGAGCCGATCATCTCGTCGGTGAGGTCCCGGAAGACAAAGTGGTCGGAGGGGGGGAAGATGGTGTTGGCCGAGAGGTAGGCGGTGGGGAGGGAGGAGCACCGGCAGCCCATGGCGGAGAGCACCGGCAGCACCACGCCCAGGGAGCACCGGCCCATGCCGGAGAGATCGTGGACGGCGGCTACATGGGGGGCGAGGTTCATGGCGAGGACTTCCTTTCCGGGAAAGGTTTTTTTCATTATAGTACCTTTTTACAGGAAACGCAATGATTGACGGAGGCGTTTTTTTGAGGTATACTTCAGGTATCTTTTTTTTCACTGGTGAAGGGGGCGTTGCCCATGGAGAAGAACTGGAAGGCTCTGATCCTGAGCGGGGCAATGGCGCTTGCGCTATGCTCCTGCGCCGCCGGGGGCGGCGCCCATGACGTGATCGCCACCATTCTGCCTTCCGAGACGGGTACGAGCGTCCAAACGCCCGCTCCGGTGGACGCCCCGGAGCCGCTCCCTGTTGCAAGCGCCGTGGCCTCCGATGTGGAAGCGGACTTTTTCAAAAAGCTGCCCGATCATTTTTCCTTTCTCAGCGGGGCGGGCGGCTGGTCCACCGACCTCTGTTTGACCGGTGGTGAGAGCTATGACGGCAGCTTTACCGGGCAGTTTCACGACAGCGACATGGGCACCACGGGTGAGGGCTATCCCAACGGGACGGTCTACTACTGCAACTTCACCGGGAAATTTACCCAGCCGGAGAAGCTGGAGGAGTTTGTCTATTCCGTCACCCTGGAAGACCTGGCCTATGAAGCGCCGGAGGCGGAGAGTATTGAGGACGGCGTGCGCTATATCACCGCCGAGCCTTACGGGCTGGAAAACGCCGGGGAGCTGCGGATCTATTTTCCCGGCTACCCCATTCAAAATATCCCAGAGGAGGACCGGGTTTGGCTTCTCAGCGCCCCAGAACTGGCGCCTTTTACCTTCGACGAGATGGCGGATATGGTATTGCCCTCCAACACCTATTTGATCCATAACGTGAACGAGGGCCAGCTGTTTTTCGGCAGCCTGCTGGAGACAGTTGTGAACGACTATTCGGAGCTGGTGGAGCCAGCATGACCCTTTGAGCGCCGACCCTGGCGGCAGATGCCGCCTTACCTGCGGGCATGATGAAATTGGTAGACATGCGAGATTTAGGTTCTCGTGGAGCGATCCGTTGGGGTTCGAGTCCCCATGCCCGCACCATATTAGACAAAGCCCATGTATAACTTAAGTTATACATGGGCTTTGTCGCTTTTGCCTATAAATCATATAGCTCGGCCTTGCAAGTTGTGCAAAATAACAGCACAAAAGAAAGTGAAATATTCTTTATTCCTATGTTTTACCAATCAGGTGAGGTGAAGCATAGGAATTCTTATTTTTGAGGAGGAATAAAACATGAGAATACCAAGGCTGCTCGTTGCAATGTTGACTATGATAAGGAGGGAACCCCGAGGAAAGACACACGCTATGTTTCACCCGTTATGATTCAGGTTTGATTTATCTTTCATATTTCTACAAGTTATGCTACAATAGCCTTGAGAGGTGAGGCATGTGGCAAGGAAAATCAGCACGATAGATTTAGTCGGAATTGGAAATTTGTTGGAATACCTTGTGGCAGTGGATAATATCACCTGCGAGGAACGAGATCGAATTATACTGAAAATTGCAAAGGAAAATGTTAGTATAATAGCACAGTAGGCGCAACGCCGCACGCCCATACTTTTAGGTATGGTATCACAGGGGAGGAGCCACCTTTCGGTGGCTCCTCCCAAACTTTTTTCACAGGCGTGAAGGGATATGATATTACCATCGTGCTCGACTATTACACACACGCCGTATACCGGAGGGACAAGCTGATGCGCCCTCTCACCTGAAAGGCTAAGGGAGCCTCCGAAGATGATCTTCGGAGGCTCCCTCTATGTATTGGGAAAAAGCCCTCTGGAGCATTGACTTTTGCGCGCTGTGACAGTATTCTTTATATATCCCGATGGCTACTTTTCAGAGGCGGCGGGAAGAGCAGAACCATCCAACGCGGGGGCGGGATAAGAATATGGAATTTCAGAGCTATTTTCCCATATGGGATAAACTGTCGCGGACACAGCAGGAGCGTATCTTGGAAAGCCTTGCCTGTCGGCAGGTGGAAAAGGGGACGGTGATCCACAACGGCAGCGCGGACTGTGTTGGGCTGCTGGTGGTGAGGTCCGGCCAGCTCCGGGCCTATATCCTTTCGGACGAGGGCCGGGAGATCACCATCTACCGCCTTTTTGACCGGGACGTCTGCCTGTTTTCCGCCTCGTGCATGCTGAAAAGCGCGCAGTTCGACGTTGCCATTGAGGCGGAGAAGGATACGTGGCTGTGGGTCATCCCGGCGGAGGTATACCGGCAGGCCATGGAGGACTCCGCCCCGCTGGCCAACTACACCAACGAGATCATGGCTGCCCGGTTTTCAGAGCTCATGTGGTTGGTGGAGCAGATCATGTGGAAGAGCATGGACAAGCGTGTGGCCGCTTTTCTGTTGGAGGAAGCCTCCATTGAGGACACACCCCGGCTGAAGCTTACCCACGAAGCCATTGCCAGGCACCTGGGGACCCACCGGGAGGTGGTCACACGGATGCTCCGTTATTTCCAGGACGAGGGTATGGTCAGGCTGTCCCGGGGCGCAGTGGAGATCACGGACCGAAAAAAGCTGATGGCGTTGTGAAAAGACGGAATAAGAGGAGGGAGTCTGCTAAGCAGACTCCCTCCTCTTATTCTGTCCAGATCAGGTCGATACCCTTTTGCAGAATGTCCCGGCTGATCGCGCCCGTGGCCTGTGCAATGACATTACCATCCGCGTCGATGAAGAACGAGGTCGGCAGGGAATATACGCTGTAGGCTATCGACGCGCTGCCCTCCGTATCGTAGAGCACAGGGAAGGTATAGCCCTGTTCCTCAATAAACGCGGCGGCGCTTTCCACCGTTTCCCGCCCGCCGGTCACATTTATCATAAGGAATTGGATATTCTCGCCAAGCTCCCCGTAAGCGTCGTCAAAATCGGGCATCTCGCTTTGGCAGGGGCCGCACCAGCTGGCCCAGAAGTTGAGTATGACCGGCTTTCCGAGATAGTCCGAAAGGCAAGCTTCGTTGCCGTCGATATCATAGACGGTAAAATCGGGTGCCGGGATCTTTTCCGGCTCGTTATCCCTGGTTTGCGGGTCGTCGGTTTCCTGGGCTGCGCTCTCCTCCGCTTGCGGAGGGGGCGTTTCCCGTGCCGCGCTTTCTTCGGGGCGCGGACCGTCCGTCTCTTGTGCCGTGCTCTCCTCGGGCTGCGGGGGCGTTTCCCGCACTGTGGTTTCCTTTGGCCCGGTCTGGACGGAAAGCTGGTCCGGGGCTACGCTTTGACTGAGCTTTCCATAGAGGACATAGGCCCCGCCCAGCAGAAGCGCGAAGGCCAGAATAAGCAGAAGCAAAGACCGATTCTTTTTCATGCCGCCTCCTTAACCCAGCAGCCCGATCAGCCGCTCCAGCAGCCCGGTGGCCATCAGGATGCCGATGACGATGAGGAAGCCGCCGCTGATACGGTTGATGATCTGATAGTTGCGTTTGACCCAATCAAAGGTAGATTTGAGCTTGTCGATGAGCACCGCACTGAGTAGGAAGGGGACGCCCAGCCCCAGGGAGTAGAGCAGCAGCATCACCGTTCCCATCAGCGCGTTTCCCTGCTGGGAGGCCAGCATCAGAGCCGAGCCGAGGAACGCGCCGACGCACGGCGTCCACCCCAGGGAGAAGATCACGCCGAACAGCACGGCGGAGAAGAAGCCCATCTCATGGGGGGCCGCCGCTCTGCGGCTGCCCTTAAATAGCTCCAGTCGGAACACTCCAAGGAAATTCAGCCCAAAGGCAATGACCACAAGGCCGGAGATGAGGTTGACGGCGGTTTGGTGCGATCTCAGGAAGCCGCCCACCGTCCCCGCGAGGGTCCCCAAAAGGGTAAAGACCAGGGTGAACCCCGCGACGAATCCTATCGCGTTGACAAGGGCCTTTTTTCCCCCATGGGTCTCGCCGCCGGCAAAATAAGAGATATAAATGGGAAGCATGGGCAGCAGACAGGGCGAAATAAAGGTGATGACGCCCTCCAGGAAAGAGATCACATACTGCATGTTTCACCGCACCTTCTTTCGATCATATCAGGTCCCTTCATCCATACCGCAGAGCGTGGACGTCTCCATCATGCGGCGGTCATTGACCACCGCGTCATAGAATCGGAACCCGCCGGAAAAATTATAGACGTCATAGCCGTACCCGGCCAGGATACGGCAGGCGATATAGCTGCGCAGGCCGCTTTGACAGATGACGTACACCGGCTTGCCCCGCTCGACCTCGCTTATCTGTTCCCGCAGCGCATCCACAGGGAGGTTGCGGAAGCCATCGATATGGCCCCGGAGGTACTCTCCCAGCGTACGAACATCCAGCAGCGTAACGCTGCCGTCTCTGGGCAGGGTGGGTACGTCCTCCAGATGGAACTGCTTCACAACGCCCTGGGAGAGGTTTTCCACCATAAAGCCCGCCATATTCACCGGGTCCTTGGCGGAGGAGTATGGCGGCGCGTAGGCCAGGTCCAGGTCCTTGAGCTCTGCCGCCGACAGTCCGGCGTGGATAGCGGTGGCCAGCACGTCGATGCGCTTATCCACACCCTCGTAGCCCACGATCTGCGCCCCCAAAAGACGGTAGGTGCCTTTTTCAAAGACCACCTTCATGGTCATCAGCTTGCCGCCGGGATAGTAACCGGCGTGGCTCATGGGGGAGAGTACCACCGTATCCACGTCCAGTCCCGCTTTTCGGGCGTTGGTCTCATTGACGCCGGTGACGGCGGCTGTCAGGTCAAAAACCTTGATGACGCTGCTGCCCTGGCTGCCCAGGTACCGGCTGTCCCCGCCGCAGATGTTGTCCGCGGCGATCCGTCCCTGCTTGTTGGCGGGGCCGGCCAGGGAGAGCAGGACGTTCTGCCCGGTGACGGAGTGCTTCACCTGCACCGCGTCGCCCACGGCGTAGATGTGGGGGTCGGAGGTCTCCATCCGGTCATTGACCACAATGCTGCCCTTCACTCCCAGCTCCAGCCCCGCGTCCCTGGCAAGGGCGGTGTCCGGGGTGACGCCAATGGCGAGAACCACCATATCGGCGTGGAGGGCAGGCGCGTCCTCCAGCAGCACGTCCACACCGCCATCCCGCTCCGCAAAGCCCGCCACGGTGCGGCCCAGGGCCAATTTGACGCCGTGGCGGCGGGTCTCGCTGTGAATAAACGCCGCCATATCCGGGTCAAAGGGGTTCATCAACTGGCGCGGACGCTGGACGATAGTGACCTCCATCCCCAGCTCCCGCAGGTTTTCCGCCAGCTCCAGGCCGATAAATCCGCCCCCGGCCAGCACGGCGGAGCTGGGGTGATGGGCGTTGATGTAGTCCTTGATGCGGAAAGTGTCCTCCACCGTCCGCAGAGTGAAGAGCTTTTCCAGCCCAACGCCGGGGAGCCGGGGGTGGGTGGGCTTGGCACCGGGGGAGAGGATGAGCTTGTCGTATGGCTCCTCAAAGGTCTCCCCGGTCTCCAGGTTTTTGACCGAGACAGCTTTTCGAGCCGGGTGGATGGCTGTGACCTCGTGGCGCACCCGCATATCCACACGGAAGCGGGATAGAAAGCTCTCGGGCGTTTGCAGGGTCAGGGCCTCGGGGGCCTCGATGACCCCGCCGATATAGTAGGGAAGTCCGCAGTTGGCGTAGGACACATAGCCCGAACGCTCAAAGAGGACGATCTCCGCCTGTTCATCCAGCCGGCGCAGCCGGGCCGCGGCGGAAGCGCCGCCGGCCACGCCGCCTACGATCACTACTTTCATATTGACCTCCTACGGCAGCAGGGAAAGGATCTGCTCCTTCGGCCTGGCGCCCATGACCTGATTGACGACCCTGCCGTTTTGCAGCACCACCATGGTGGGGATGCTCATCACGCCGAACTGGCCGGCCAGATCCGGCTGCTCATCCACATTGACCTTGCCGACCTTGATGTCGGTGCGCTCCTGAGCGATCTCGTCCAGGATGGGACCTACCCTGCGGCAGGGGCCGCACCAGGGGGCCCAGAAGTCCAGCAGAACAGGAACGTCGGAGTTTACGACCTCCTGTGTGAAATTGGCTTTGTCGATATTCATGATAGACATATGGCGTCCTCCTTATCTGATGTGGCTTTATGATAACCGAAACTTGACGTTTCTTCCGTGATAAGATCACACAAGGGGAAGGATACGGAAAAGACCCACCCTGCCGCGTCAAAGGGGCGGGCCATTTTTGGCAATGATTTGCTAGCTATTTTACCATTGTGAGGGGAAAAAGGCAATAAGCGGAGGCAATGAAAGGCTCTGCTTATGCTTGCCTGTCTTTTGTGACATGCCTACTGGATATGGTAAAGCATTTAATATAGGTATTTGCGATTGCTAAAAGACCACGGTAAAATGACGGAAGAGCAAGGTGGTGAAAGGCTCTGGACCACCGGGATAAAACAAGGAGTGGAGCAAGGTATGAAAAATATGAAACGACTTGTCACTTTATTGCTGGCCGCCGTGATGGCCTTGTCTGTGATCGGTGTGGGCTGCGCTGCCGGGGACAAGACGCGGTTTGAGGATGTTCCCGCCGACGCCGATTATGCCCAGGCGGTGGACTGGTGCGCTGAAAACGGACTAATGAACGGGGTGGAGGGCAGACGCTTTGACCCCGACGGCTCCATGACGCGGGCCATGCTGGCAACGGTACTCTACCGTCAGGCCGGAGAACCCACCGTCACTGGTGGTCCCGGCTTTACCGACACCCAGCCCGGCCTCTGGTATTCCAGCGCCATTGCGTGGGCGGCGGAGAAGGGGCTTTTGCAAGGGTATGGCGACGGTATGTTTGGAACGGAAGATCCGGTGAGCCGGGAGATGATGAACGTGGTGATCGCCCGGCAGAGAGGGGAGGACCCGGCATGGACCGGGGCAGCGGAGTTGGCGGTAGACGCCAAACGCTCCGAGGCCGCCGTGGCCCTCTACGAGACTTTTGCCGGACAAAGCAGCGTCCCGTCCGCGCCCTCCGCCAGCACCGCGCCCACCGCTGTGGGGGACGATTTTGCGCTGATCCAGGGCGGGAGCTTCCAGATGGGCAGCCCTGCCGATGAGCCAGAGCGCAGTTCGGACGAGACCCGGCACACCGTGACTGTGGGCAGCTTCTATATGGCCAGGACTGAGGTCTCCCAGAAGGACTATCAGACTGTGATGGGCGAGAACCCCAGCGAGACCAAGGGTGATGACCTGCCGGTGACCAACATCACCTGGTACGACGCCATTGAATACTGCAATAGGCGCAGTCAGGCCGAGGGTCTGACCCCCTGCTATACCGTTTCGGGCACGAACGTGACCTGGAACAGGGCCGCCAACGGATACCGCCTGCCCACCGAGGCCGAGTGGGAGTATGCCGCCCGGGCCAATACCGATACCCCCTTCCACTTTGGCGACTACGCCCACAACAGCGACGCCAACTGCTATAACGCCTACGGCTATAATAACGACGCCTCGGGCAACTGGGTCAACGGCTCGGACGCTTATCTGCGCCGCCCCGTGGCGGTGGACCAGTACGCCGCCAACGCTTATGGCCTCTATAATATGCATGGCAATGCCGCCGAGTGGGTCTGGGACTGGTACGGTGCGTATGGCTCCGGGGCGGCGGGAGACCCTGCCGGGCCGGCCACCGGCAACGCCAAGGTGGTCCGGGGGGGCGGCTGGAACGACCAGCCCAAGCACATCCGCTCCGCCTACCGGGGCGCCCAGAGCGCGGATGTGGGCCTTACCAGCATCGGTTTCCGCCCGGTGCGCAGTGCTGGGACCATGACCGGCGAGATCAAGAGCACCTATACCGCCAGGGCCGAGGCGAAGACCGGAAAGACCCTCATCGTCTACTTTTCCCAGACCGGCAATACCGAGGGGCTGGCGGAACTGATCCACGACATGAGCGGCGCGGACATCTTCCGTCTGGAGCGCAGGACCCCGTACTCCTCCAGCAGCAACGGCCCGGTGCTGTACGGCGAGGCTCTCAATGAGCTGAGAGCCGAGGCCACCCCAGAGCTGAAGTCCATGCCCGATGTCAGTGAGTACGACACCATTTTGCTGGGCTACTGCAACTGGTGGTCGTCCATCCCGGCCTGTGTGCGGACCTTCCTTACCCGTAGCGACCTCAGCGGCAAGACCATCGTGCCTTTCTGCTCCATGGGCGGCGGGCGGTTTGGTCAGACCATCAGCGCCATCGCCAAGCTGGCCCCCAACAGCGTCATCAAGGAGGGACTGGAGGTCACCTATTCCTCCTATGACCGGGAGGAGATCGGTGCGTGGCTGGAAAAGTCCCTGCCTGCCCAGCCCAGTTCCGAGCCTTCGCCCGCGCCGGAGCCTGCGGGCGCGCGTATCCTGGTGGCCTATTTCTCCAATACCAACAACACGGAAACCATTGCCAACCATATCAAGACCGCTCTGGGCGACGAGGCCGACGTATACGAGATCCTGGCGGAAACGCCCTATACCTCCGCCGACCTGAACTACAACACCGATTGCCGGGCCAACCGGGAGCAGAACGACTCCTCCGCCCGCCCGGCCATCGACGGGGCCGTCGCCAATATGGGGCAATATGATGTGATCTTCCTGGGCTATCCCATCTGGTGGGGACAGGCGCCCAAGATCCTGTATACCTTTGTGGAAAGCTATGACCTGACGGGAAAGACTATCGTGCCCTTCTGCACCTCCGGGAGCAGCGGGATCGGCTCCAGCGCCACCAACCTTGCGGCGTCCGCCGCCGGAGCCACCTGGCTTTCCGGCAGCCGCTTTGACCGCGGGGCCAGCCAGACTACGGTGGCAAATTGGGTAAATGACCTCGATCTGCCCAGGGCCGGTGGAGAAAATGTTTCCGTTACATTTTCCCTGACAGACCCCACCGTCTGAACGTAAAGAGGGCGGCGCGGACCGCCGGGCCGCGCCGCCCTCTTATATGCTCTTATGATTGTCCGGCCACCTCTGCCCGCATCAGCTCTAAAAATTTGGCGGTGGCGGGGGAGAAGGTCTGATAGCGCTTCCATATTAAAAGCAGCTCCACCTCCAGCCGGGGGGACAGGGGGCGATAGCACAGGCGGCTGTCGCCAGTGGTGTTGATCAGTCCATCCAGGGTCACGGCCACCCCCAGACCCTCCGCCACCATGAGGGAGGCGTTATAGATCAAATTGTGGGTGCTGACTACGTTCAGCTGGGAGAGGCTCCGCCCCATCCAGGTGAGGAAGGGACTGCCGTCCATGATCTGCCGGGAGAGCAGCAGCGGCTCTGCGTACAAGTCCTCCGGCTTGACGGCGGATTTTTGGGCCAGGGAGTGGTCCTTTCGCATCAGAACGCTCCAGGTATCCCGCTGGGGGAGAAGAAGATACTCGTACTTTTTTTGAGCGTCCGATTTACCCACCAGCACGGCAAAGTCGATCAGTCCCTTGTCCAACTGCTCGACGATATCGCCCCGGTCTCCGCTGACGATGTGCAGATGTATGTCGGGCCAGCTTTGGGCAAGGGTCCCCGCCGCCTGGGCAATGAGCCGCATTCCCTCGGTCTCTCCCGCGCCGATGTAGACGTCTCCGGCCAGCATATCCTCGGTCAAGGTCAGTTCTCGGGTGGTGCGGTCCACCAGGTCGATGATCTCCTCGGCCCGCTTGCGGAGGAACATGCCCTCCTCAGTGAGGGTGATCTTCCGCCGCCCCCGGAGAAACAGGGTCTTGCCCAGCTCCTCCTCCAGCTCCTTGAGCTGCCGGGAGAGGGAGGGCTGAGAGGTGTGCAGAGCCTCCGCCGCTCTGGAGATATTTTCTTCCCGGGCTACGGCCAGAAAGTATCGCAAGACCCGCAATTCCATAAGAAAGTCCCCCTTTTGGCGGGATTTTATCATGGAAGTCCTATAGCTGTCAAGTATAGTGAAATATCAATTATGACTATTTGATATTGTTTAATAAAGGATCTGTCAGGGAGGAATTGTTATGACGGAGGAGGATATCCGGCGGAATCTGACCGACGCGGGCTGCGACGGAGCGCTGATCCGGCAGTATTTAGAGGCGGCGCGGTCAGGGGACAGGGGAAAATGTACCCGTCTTTTAGAGCATAGGCGCGGGGCGCTGCTGGACGAAATACACGGCGCGCAGAAACGGTTGGACTGCCTGGATTATCTGCGCTATCAGCTGCAAAAGAAGCGAGAGGAAATATGATCCTATGACTTGAAAGGAGAGAGCGGTATGGCAAAAGTGACACAGACCGCGGGCCGGACACAGTTGGGGGGATTTGCCCCCAAGTTCGCGGAATTGAATGATGACGTGCTCTTTGGCGAGGTGTGGAGCGGCGATGGGCTGAGCCTGAAGCTGCGCTCCATCCTCACCGTCACTGTGCTGGTGAGCAAGGGGCTATTCGATACCTCCTTCCAGCACCATCTGATGAACGCCAAAAACAATGGCGTCACCAAGGCCGAGATGGCGGAGATATTGACCCATGTGGCCTTCTACGCCGGGTGGCCCAACGCCTGGGCTGCCTTCCGCTCGGCGGTGGAGGTCTACAAGGACGATCCCGGCGTGGACGGCGGCATGTTCGGCCTGGGAGCGCCCAACGAGGCGTATGCGCAATATTTCATCGGCAACAGCTATCTCAAGCCCCTCACCGACCCCAAGGAGACCATCTTCCTTGCCAATGTGACCTTCGAGCCGGGGTGCCGCAACAACTGGCATATCCACCATGCTGCCGAGGGCGGCGGGCAAATTTTGCTCTGCACTGACGGCAGGGGCTGGTATCAGGAATGGGGCCGGGAGGCCCGGGAGCTGCATCCTGGAGACGTGGTCTATATTCCCGCCGGGGTCAAGCATTGGCACGGCGCGGCCAGGGACAGCTGGTTCAGCCATATCGCCTTTGAGGCCCCCGGTGAGGACTGCTCCAACGAGTGGCTGGAGCCGGTGGACGAGGATCAGTACGGCAAGCTGGAATGACGTCTTTGCTCCCAGCGGCTTGAGCATAATATAGAATGCGCCAAGGAGGTTTTATAATGAAATTCCCCTTTGTGTGGAATACTCTCTAAAGGGAAAGCCGTTCCCGGAAACTGGTTGGAGGGTATGCTTCAAACCGTAGCAAGATCAAGGAGGAGTTAGCCATGAAAAAATATGTTTGCGACGTCTGTGGGTGGGAGTATGACGAGGCGGCGGGGGACCCGGATCACGGTGTCGCTCCCGGCACAAAGTTTGAGGACCTGCCTGACGATTTTGTTTGTCCCCTGTGCGGTGTGGGGAAAGACTCCTTTTCCGCGATAAGCTGAGGCGCGCCCCAAAGTATGGCTCAATGGAAGGGGAAAAGGCTCCTGAACAGCTGTTCAGGAGCCTTTCGCCGTTTGCCTGTTGCTGTCGGTCCCCGCCGCAGAATAGGCCGACATTTCTGAGGAGGAGCTACAATACAGCTTGTAGAAGCTGGCTGCATTTTTGGGAGGGATCATGACGAAGGAATTGATTTTGGAGATCGTGCTTCCCTTGATAGGAACGACGGCGGGCGCGGCCTGCGTGTTTATCATGCGCGGTTCGCTCCATGCTAAGCTCCAGAGGGCCTTGACCGGATTCGCCGCCGGGGTCATGGTGGCGGCGTCCGTGTGGAGCTTGCTGATCCCGGCTATGGAGCAGGCGGCGGAGCTGGGGCGGTGGGCGTTTTTTCCGGCGGTGGTTGGGTTTTGGCTGGGCGTTCTGTTTTTGCTGGTGTTGGATAAAACCATCCCGCACATGCATCAGGACAGCGTTGAGCCGGAAGGTCCCCGCACCCATTTGAAACGTACTACCATGCTGGTGCTGGCCGTTATCCTCCACAACATTCCAGAGGGGATGGCGGTAGGTGTGGTGCTGGCGGGATGGATGGCGGGGGACAGCGGCATCACCGCCGCCAGTACGCTGACCCTTTCCATCGGGATCGCCATCCAAAACTTTCCCGAGGGAGCTATTATCTCTATGCCTCTTCGGGCAGAGGGGACGGGAAAAGGACGGGCGTTTCTATACGGTGCCCTCTCCGGGGTGGTGGAGCCGCTGGCGGCGATCCTGACCCTTTGGGCGGCGGGCTTTATTCTCCCCGCCCTGCCTTATCTCCTCAGCTTTGCGGCAGGAGCTATGGCCTATGTGGTGGTGGAGGAACTGGTCCCGGAGGCGTCTGCCGGAGAGCATTCCAACCTGGGGACGCTGCTCTTTGCGGCGGGCTTTACCGCAATGCTGGCGCTGGACGTGGCGCTGGGATGAGCGGGAAAGAAGAGATCGTCATACGGGACCCGGAGTCCAGCTTGGTCGATATCTTAAAGAAAGAGCCTCTGGAGCAAATGCTCCAGAGGCTCTTTTGGTCCGAGTAGTGCGACTCGAACGCACGACCTCCTGGTCCCAAAGAATACAGAGAACTTTTTTATAACATTTTTTAGATATTTATGGCCGTTTCTACTCCGCTTGATATGCTCTTTAGAACTCTCCACCCGCAGGGTATCCATGTGGTCCACCCCCAACTGTGGCAGAATATGTGGTCAAAAACGCTTCCCGCCCAAACCGGCAATCATTCACCGGCCCGGGCGGGAAGCGTTTTCTGCGTTTCATGTTGGTTGGATTGTAACTCTGAGAGCAGGGGAGTGCAAGTCCTTTTTGCGAGAGGGGAAACAGGTACCTTGCTGTAAACAAGGAAAGATTTTCACACCGCCGCAGAGTCGTACAGCATCAGTTTTCTATTTTAGTGGTCGGGTAAACTTGCATTTGGGATATGTGCTGCAACCCCAGAATTGCCCATATTTTCCTCGGCGTAGAACAAGTTCGCCGCCACAGAATGGACATTTTTCTTTGATATCATCAATATGCTGCTGCTTTTCCGCTTCACTCTTGTTGGTCAAAGGCTGCAGCTTTTGCACAAGCTGCATGATCTCTTCGGGAGAGTATAAATTCTCCGAAGCACGAAGCTGTGTGCGTAGCTTTTTCAGCATATCGGGCCGGCGGACAATAATGACCTGATCGGTATCTACGGGGACGCTTTTCAAGCTGCACCGTTCAGAGAAGACGATATAGGATGTAAAAGAAGAAACTGGTATGTTCAGGAATTCAGAAAGAGCCTTAATGTGCGTCTGGTTTTGACGGATGGGGTTATAAAACTGATGCTTTTCCTTGTTTGGCAGGGACTGTGTCCAGTTTAACTGTTCGGCACTGCCAAAGATCCAGCCACTGTAGTTTTTGCTTTCAAATACAAAAATACCTTTTTCGTGGATCATCAGCAAATCGATTTCTGAAGTTTTATCCCGATAGGGAACATAAATATTTTTCAGAACAACAAGTTCCCCATCAAGATTATTGTTAGTAAGAGCGTATTCAGTTGAA
>CAJTLK010000019.1 GCA_910577415.1 uncultured Oscillospiraceae bacterium | reverse complement strand
GGACGAGATAAACGCTGAAGGCATCTAAGCGTGAAACTCTCCCTAAGATTAGATCTCTCATCCTTCATGGAGTAAGGCTCGATGTAGACTACATCGTTGATAGGCCGGAGGTGGAAGTGCGGTAACGCATGCAGCTGACCGGTACTAATCAGCCGAGGGCTTGACCTTACAGGTCAAAGGATATGCAGAGCTTGTAGATCATGTGACTTTTACGTTGTTCGGTTTTGAGGGTGCGGACAAAGAAGCGCGACTGAGCGTCCTGACCTGTTCAGAGCGTGACAGCCTCACCATATGCGCCTTTAGCTCAGTTGGTAGAGCAACTGACTCTTAATCAGTGGGTCCCCGGTTCGAGTCCGTGAAGGCGCACCATGGCCCGTTGGTCAAGTGGTTAAGACAGCGGCCTCTCACGCCGTTAACATCGGTTCGAATCCGGTACGGGTCACCATTCTTTCTTGCGAAGCAAGAAAGAATAAAACAAAGTCCTTGACAATCTTGTTTTAGGACAGTACAATTCAATAGTATTTTAGCTGAGAGGTAAAGTCTTTCAGTTAAGATAAACAGTTGGTGTCGATTGCGGTGAGGGTCCACCCGTTCCCATCCCGAACACGGCAGTTAAGCTCACTCGCGCCGAAGATACTTGTCTGGTGACGGACTGGTAAAATAGGTGATGCCAACACAAATGAGAGGGTCTGGCCTGACCAGGCCGGACCCTCTCCCATATTCCTCCTTAGCTCAGTCGGTAGAGCATGCGACTGTTAATCGCAGGGTCGTTGGTTCAAGTCCAACAGGGGGAGCCAGAAGAGAGCGGTCTGCCGCCGCAGAACTGCGACGGCAGACCGTTTCCTTATTTTTATAATGTGCCATGCGGGCCTTTAGCTCAGTTGGTTAGAGCAGCCGGCTCATAACCGGTCGGTCCTGGGTTCGAGTCCCCGAAGGCCCACCAAATAGGGGTATAGCTCAGTTGGTAGAGCAGCGGTCTCCAAAACCGCGTGCCGAGGGTTCAAGTCCTTCTGCCCCTGCCAAAAAGAGGTCCCGAAGCCGCTTGGCTTCGGGACCTCTTTTTGATGTACTTTGTCAGGCGTTTTGTACGGCGCGCAAAAGCGATTGAAAGATCAGCTTTCCCACTACCGCACCGCCGTCGATCCGGCCAATGCTCTGCTCGCCGTAATAGGCGGCCCGGCCCCAGACGGCTTTCATTGCGCGGGTAGCTTCGGTGCCGCTCTCCGCGGCCTGTGCCGCGGCGGAAAAGGCGTCCAGGTTGGAGGGGTGATCCTCTGCCAGTGCGGAAACGCCGGGGACAAGGGAGTCCAGAATGGTTTTTTCTCCCGGCTTGGAACCGGCTTTGTCCATGACGTTGCTTAGCCCACACTGCATGGCGGAGGCCAGTTCGCCCCGGTCAAAGCGCTGTTTCCCCCGCAGACCGCGGGCCATCCCTTTGCAAAAGAAAGTCAAGATCGTTCCCAGGCTGCTGGGAGCCGCCTGATTGAAAGCGTTGGCGGCGGCATTCAGAAGAAGTCCACAGTCGGTCTCCTCACTGGCGGATACAAGGGCATTGGCCGACTCAAACCCGGAGCGCATGGAGACCCCCAAGTTGCCGTCGCCGCTCTGCTGATCCAGCTGCGTTAAAAGCTCTACCTGCTCTGAGACCGCTTTTGTGATCTCCTGAAAGGCCGACTGAATGGATCGCTGATTCATCATTATCACCCCTTATCTATTATGGTTGCTGTAAAAGGGAGTATCCGCCGGATCCCTGAGAAGCTCCTTGAGTTCGTCGTCCAGCTTGCAAAGGGTCACGGACAGTCCCGCCATCTCCATAGAGGTGGCAAAGGGTCCGATATGGGGCATGAAGATCGAGACGTTCCGTGCCCGTAAGATACGGTCCACCGCCCGATAGACGATATACAGCTCCTCCGGCGGCGTGGCGCCCAGGCTGTTGACCATGACGGAGACCTCGTCGCCCGCCGTCAGCGGGAAGTCCTCCAGAAGCTGCGTCATGATGAGCTCTGCCGTTTCGTCCGCCGTCATCATTTTTTTAGATGCGATCCCCGGCTCACCGTGGATGCCCATGCCCACCTCCATTTCGTCCTCCTGGATGGAGAAGGTGGGGCGGCCCACCTCAGGGACCGTGCAGGGCGAAAGAGCCACCCCCATGGTGCGGATGTTGACCACCGCTTTGCGGGCAATGCGTTCCACCTCCGACAGGGGAAGGCGGTGGTTAGCGGCGGCGCCGGCCAGCTTATAGGCGTAGACCAGACCGGCAACGCCCCGCCGCTTCTCCTCCTGCCCACGGGGGGCGGAGGCCACGTCGTCGCACACGCGGACGCTGGCCACAGAGATCCCGTCAAACTCCGCGTCCTCGCAGGCCTGGTCAAAGTTCATCTTGTCGCCGCCGTAATTTCCATACAGACAGAGGACGCCGGCGCCAAAATCACAGGCGCGGATGGTGTCCGTCATTGCCTGATAGGAGGGAGAGGCAAACACATTGCCCACGGTGCAGCCGTCTGCCATTCCGTCCCCTACATACCCGCAGCAGCACGGAGGGCTTGCTCATCATGGCCCGGCCAATGGCCAGCATTTGCTGCTCTCCTCCGGAAAGGGTCCCCGCAGGCTGCCTGGCTCTCTCCTTCAGCCGGGGGAAGAGGCTATATACCTCCTCCAGCGTTTGAGCGATCTCCGTCCGGTTTTTCCGGGTGTACGCGCCCATAGACAGGTTTTCATATACGGTGAAAGCGGGGAAGACCTCCCGCCCTTCGGGGGAAAGGGAGATGCCCCGCTCCACGATCTTGTGGTCGCTCAGGCGGGAGATCTCCTCCCCGTTCAATTGAATGGAGCCGCTTCAGGGGCGGACCAGCCCGGCTATGGTATTTAGGGTGGAGGATTTGCCCGCGCCGTTTGAACCCACCAGGGTCACGATCTTACCCCGCTCCACATGGAGGCTGATGCCCTTCAGGGCGTGTACACTGCCATAATAGGTGTGCAGGTCGGAGAGCTTAAGCATCGACATCATCCTCCCCCAAATACGCCTTAATGACTTCCGGGTCCTCCGCGATCTCATCGGGGACGCCCTTCGCGATCAGCGAGCCATAGTCTAAAACATATATTCGGTCTGAGATGTTCATGACCACCTGCATATCGTGCTCGATCAGTAAGATAGTATACCCGGTCTGACGCAGAAGAGCGATGAACTCCATCAGCTCAGCCGACTCGTTTTCATTCATGCCGGCGGCGGGTTCGTCCAACAGCAGCAACTGGGCTCCGGTGGCAATGGCCCGTGCGATCTCCAGCTTTCTGCGCTCGCCATAGGGGAGATTGCCGGCATACTCGTGGATCCGGTTGCCAAGGCCAATAGCCTTTAGAATTTGGACGGCTTGTTTATGCTTTTCCGCTTCCAGTCGGCGAAACTTCGGTGTGCGCAGCAGGGCGTCGGCCAGGCTGTAGTGCAGGCCGGTGTCCATTCCCACCAGGACGTTTTCGATGGTACGCATATGGTTGCAAAGCTTGATGTTCTGGAAGGTACGGGCGATCCCCCGCTTTACGATCTCCTGGGGCGTTTGGTTTGCGATTTCCTCTCCACGGAACAAAATGGAGCCGGAGTCGATGGTATAGGCACCGGTAATCAGGTTGAACATGGTCGTCTTTCCCGCTCCATTCGGACCGATGATGCTGACGACCTCTCCCTCGTCCACATGGAGGGAGACCTGGTTGACCGCCTTCAGCCCACCAAATTCCTTGCAGATATTTTTGACCTCCAGCAGTGGCATCGTCAGCCGCCTCCCTTCTTATAAAGCGTCCCTTCGATGTCATTTGGCTCCACACCCTTTGGGAACCGATAGGGCCTTCTGGACTGCCAGCCCAGAATTCCCTGGGGGCGAAAGCGCATCATAAAGACCAGTAGCAGACCATAGACCACGAAGCGCCACGTATCAAAGCCCCGTAGCAGCTCAGGCATAAAGATCAGCACCGCCGCGCCCAGGTACATGCCGCGCATGGTGGCCATTCCGCCCAGGATCACGATGCACAAAATGGTGATGGAGGTATCGAAGGTAAAGGTATAGGGATCGATATACCCGATCACAAAGGAATAAAGTCCACCGGCCAGACCGGCCAATGCCGCGGAAAATACAAAGGCGATCATTTTATAGAGGAAGGGGGAAAGCCCTATCATAATGGCTGCCCGTTACCGCGATCACCGGCAGCTTCAGCCCCACCATTCTGGCCTTGGCTAAGCAGAAGGTATCCTCACTGGCCTTGTGGATCACGGAGTAGGGGAAGGGCAGCCCGTCCTCCGCGGGAAGCCGGTCCTCCGGCGGGAGTATGGCCTTGGCCTTTTCCAGGCTGTCCTGGTTGACCTGGGCATAGTCCAGTAAAAATGCGAATTCCTCCGCCGGAGTTGCCTCAATGCAGCGGTAGATCTCCTCCATCTTGTGACCTAAAAGCTGGTCTACCAGGGAGCCTGTATCCTGGGGGATAGCTCTGGAAAAAATGGTCCGCCCGTCCTGTATCAGCTGGACCAGCATGTCGTAATCGTGGGCAACGACAGCCTCCCCCCGCGCCTCGCCGGCGCAGACCACTGCATGTACATACAGCGGGTCGGGGCAGTCCTCCCGAGGATGGACAGATACCATCCCGGCGCTCACCAGCTCTTTTGCCGCGGCGCAGTTTTCCTGAGTGACGCCCTCCAAAACGGACAAGGCCCGGTCCGCATTGCTCCGCAGCAGTACGCCCAGAGCCGCTGCCAGTTCCATCCCGGTGGCGCCGGCGCCGGGGATGCCCACCATGACGCCGTTTTTGTAGACATTATTACTGACCGTCACAGTGACCTTGGTGATCTTTCCCTGTAGCAGCGAGGCGGCCTTGGCCGCGGCGTAGGCCACGACGCCGGGGTCGGTACATCCTGTGGTCTCTACGATCTCTTCGTGCATACATTGCTGGATCAGATTTGACAATTGCATGAAAAAATCCCTCCTCATATTGATATATTACTAATATATCACAAAAATGTCAAATGAAATTTTTGCACCTCAGATTTTTTGTACATATCACACAAAAATGGCGGATAGTTTTTGGCGGATACCCCCGAATCCGGGAAAAGCGTTTGACAATGCCCCTGAAAGTTTATACAATAAAACCACTGGCTTCCGTCGACAAAGACAAGCTATGCTTGTCCCTGCCAGTTGAAGCTGCCCTGGTGGGACAGGGCCATTGGAGCAGGAGGTGGGGAAATGGACTCCCTGTTGAGCCAAACGTTGACGTATTACGGTGAGCGGACCTACACGCACTTGAGCGAAAGGGCTTACGACATTATTGTGGAGATGATCATCACTCTGCAGCTTACGCCGGGTGAGATCTATTCAGAAAACGCCTTTATTGAAATGACGGGCATTGGCCGGACGCCCATCCGTGAGGCGATCAAGCGGCTGGAGTCGATTAATATGCTGCAATCCTTCCCACGTTCCGGGGTCCGCATTTCCAACCTCCGTTCAGAGGACGTCCAGCTGGAGCGAGAGGTCCGCTGTGCCATTGAGGGGCTAATCATCAAAAAGACGGCACAAAACGCCTTTCCCCACGAGCGCCAGCATTTGCGGAAATTGATGGAGGAATATGACCGGGCGTATCAGACACAGGATTATCTTTTGGTGGTGCGGTCCGACCTGCAGTTTCATCTCAGCGTGGCCGCCTATGCCCGAAACTCTTATGCCAAAAACGCGCTGCTGCCTTTTTTGATCTCCGAGTGCCGTTTGTTTTATCTCTGCATCAATACCCCCGGCACGGACGTCTCCGGCTTTGTCCCCATGCACGAGTCCCACTTGCGGATGATGCAGTGCGTGATCGCGGGGCAGGGGGAGGAAGCCTGCACTTATTTGTATAAGTCCACCTTTACCTCCGGGGTGGCCGGCGCGCCTTTGCTCCAGCTTTGAGCGGTGCGGGAAGCAGGGACGGAAGGGAGCTTATAACGGTATAATAAAATCTGGGCGGCCTGCGGAAGAGTTTTCCACAGGCCGCCCTTTTACCTTACCATTTTTGGAGGGTAAGCGCCCGGTCAAATTTTTACTTTTTGCCGGTCTTGCCATTTTCATTATAGAAGAGCAGCCACCCACGGAAGGACATGACCCCTATCAATACCAGAAGGGAAACCAGCAGGAGCCACCCCTCCCAGGAGGAAAAGAGGCCGCCCAGCTGACCCCGCTGGGTCAACAGAAGAAATAGGAAAAAGAGAATGGGAAGCCATAGTAGGTGAAGCAGCTTTTGCACCCGGCGGCGGACAGGAGAAATGCCGGTAGGTTCAAGATCCTCAGGGTGCATGACCTCACAGGCGATGGAGGCCACCGGACAGCCGCAGACAGCGGTGTAATTCCGCTGGGCGGTATATTCTATTCCGCCGATGGTAAATTCCGGGTACATACTCTCCTTAGTGACGACAAGCTCCAGATCATGCTCCTCGGCATACCGAAAAAGGGCGGCGGAGAACTCCTGGGGAGTGGTCACTGCCCCATCCGGCAAAAATGTAAACCGCTTTTCGTGCTCCGCCAGAGCGGTTCGCCGGTAATCGTGGAGCCAGCCCTGGAAAAATCCCTCTGGGGAGGAGCTGTCTGCCTGAAGAAGCAGACGGTCCGGGTCCACCTCCTCCAGGCCGGAAAGGGTGACAAGTTCGCTGCAGAGACGGATGGCCTCCAAAAGCTGACGGGAGCGTGCCTCCAACCGTTCCTTCTGCGCTCCGGCAGCCTGAGAGAGCGTAATTCTTCCGAAGAGGACCGCCTTTATTTGCTCCAGAGGCATATCCAGCATACGCAGGACCCGAATGAGCTTCAGGGTCTGAAGATCTTTCTCACTATATTCCCGGTAATCATTTTCGGGGTTGCGGGCAGGACAAAGTAAGCCCTGCTTTTCATAAAAGCGAATATTGTCGGCAGATATGCCTGAGAACTGCTGGGCCTGCTTGATGTTCATGGTATCAGCTCCCTTCTGGATCCATAATAAACCATAAAGGGACTCCAAGGTCAAGGGAAAAATCATTTTTTCAGCGAGGCTATTGACGCCGGACAAAAGCTCCGCCGCACGTCCCGCCCCTAAATAGTGATAGCCTTATGAATATTGTGCATAAACGGCGCGTGTCTGTTTTTGGTGTATCACACGGTCCGGCAAAGAAAAAAGGAGTAAAAAGGGCAAACACAACGCACAAGCATATAAAACACAAGTGCGGCAAAGAAAAAATTGTGCAATATGACAGTTGCATATTATACATTACAGACGTATAATATGCCATCCCAAAACAATGCAGGGAGGGGTCCCAAATGAAAAAGGAAAAAAAGGATATTAAGAAGATCGTGCTTGCCTATTCCGGCGGCCTGGATACGTCCATCATTATCCCCTGGCTGAAGGAAAACTACAACGATCCTGAGATCATTGCCGTGGCCGGTGATGTGGGCCAGAATGACGAACTGGACGGCCTGGAGGAAAAGGCACTAAAAACCGGCGCCAGCAAGCTCATTGTTGCCGACCTTACCGACGAGATGGTGGAGACCGTGATCTGGCCCGCCCTGAAGATGGGGGCAAGCTACGAGCAGTATCTTTTGGGCACCGCCTTTGCCCGGCCCATCATCGGCAAGAAGCTGGTGGAGATCGCCCTGGCTGAGGGCGCCGACGCCATTGCCCACGGCTGTACCGGGAAGGGCAACGACCAGGTGCGCTTTGAGCTGGCCATCAAGCGCTTCGCCCCCGATATGACCATTATTGCCCCCTGGCGGGAGTGGGACATTAAGGGCCGGGATGAGGAGATCGACTACGCCGAGGCCCACAAGGTGCCGCTGAAGATATCCAGAGAGACCAACTACTCCAAGGACAAGAATCTGTGGCACCTGAGCCACGAGGGTATGGACCTGGAGGACCCCGCCAATGAGCCTCAGTATGAAAAGCCTGGCTTCCTGGAAATGGGGGTCTCTCCCATCTCCGCCCCCGATAAGCCCACCTACGTGACCATCGACTTTGTAAAGGGCGTGCCTGTGGCTGTGGACGAAGAGAAGATGAAGGGCAGCGACATTATCCGCAAGCTGAACAAGCTGGGTGGCGAGAATGGCATCGGTCTGCTGGACATTGTGGAAAACCGCCTTGTGGGGATGAAGGACCGGGGGGTCTACGAGACGCCGGGTGGCACCATCCTTTATAAGGCCCATCAATGCCTGGAAATGATCACCGTGGACAAGGACACCGCCCACATGAAGACCAAGCTGGCGGTGGACTTCGCCGACCTTATCTACAACGGCAAGTGGTTCACTCCGGTGCGGGAGGCGCTCTCCGCCTTTGCGGACAAGACCCAGGAGCACGTCACCGGCTCGGTGAAGCTGAAGCTCTATAAGGGCAACATTATTACCGCCTCGATCACCTCAACCGAGTCTTTGTACTCCGAGGAGCTGGTCACCTTCAACGAGAGCAGCTATGACCAGACCGACGCCACCGGCTTTATCAACCTCTGGGGCCTTCCCGACACTGTTCTCGCGCTGCGGGAGCAGGGCAAGATCTAAAACGGCGATCAAAAAACATACCGCATACTGGCGGCAAAAAAGATTTCCTTGCCGCAGTCTGGCGGAGAAAGAGCACCACTATGAAACTTTGGGGCGGACGCTTTGAAAAAGAGACCGACAGTCTGGTGGATCAGCTGAACGCCTCCATCAGCTTTGATCAGCGGTTATATAGGGAAGACATCACTGGCTCCATGGCCCATGCGAAAATGTTGGGTGCGCGCGGAATTATTTCCCAGCCGGACGTCGACGCCATTTTGGAGGGACTGCGATCCATTCTTGAGGACGTTGAGGCGGGAAAGGTGGAGTTTACCGCCGAAAACGAGGATATCCACATGAACGTGGAGGCCCTTCTCACCCAGCGTATTGGCGATGCGGGAAAGCGCCTTCACACCGCACGGTCCCGAAACGACCAGGTGGCCCTGGACTTTCGGATGTATGTCCGAAGCCACATTCCTGTGATCGTGGACCAGCTTCTACATCTGGAAAGCGTACTGTGTGAGCAGGCAAAGAAATACCAGACCGCCGTCATGCCGGGATACACGCACCTGCAGCGGGCCCAGCCCATTTCCTTTGCCCAGCACCTGATGGCGTATGCCAATATGTTCTCCCGGGACGTTACCAGGTTGGAGGACTGCGCCAAACGCTTAAATGAATGCCCTTTGGGAAGCGGCGCGTTGGCCGGTACCACCTATCCCATTGACCGCCGGCAGACGGCAAGGGCGCTGGAATTCGACGCTCCCATGAGCAATTCTCTTGACGGAGTTTCTGACCGGGACTATGCCTTGGAGCTGATGAGCGCGCTGTCCATCCTGATGATGCATCTGTCACGGTTTTCCGAGGAGATCGTCCTCTGGTGCAGCTGGGAATTCAAATTCATCGAATTGGACGACGCCTATGCCACCGGCAGCTCCATCATGCCGCAAAAGAAAAACCCCGATGTGGCGGAGCTGGTCAGGGGAAAGACCGGAAGGGTGTACGGAGACCTGATGAGTCTGCTGACCACCATGAAGGGCTTGCCCCTGGCCTATAACAAGGACATGCAGGAGGATAAGGAGCCGGTCTTTGACGCCATTGATACCGCGGAGCTGTGTCTGCCGGTGTTTACCGCCATGATCGATACCATGACCGTCCGCACCGACAATATGCGCAAGGCGGCGGGAAGGGGCTTCATCAACGCCACCGACTGCGCCGATTACCTGACCAAGAAGGGACTGCCCTTCCGGGACGCCTATACCGTCACCGGGAAGCTGGTGGCCGACTGCGCGGCCAAGGGCAAGACCCTGGAGGAGCTTACGATAGAAGAACTGAAAACCGTTTCCGACCTGTTCGAGGAGGACGTCTACGAAGCTCTCAACCTGGAAAACTGCATGGCCCTTCGCTCCAGCTACGGCGGCCCTGCCGTCAGCGAGACCACCCGGCAGATCAAAGCCATCGAGTCCTTCGTGGAGGAGCGCACGCGACGATGAGAAGGGTCATTTCCTCGATGAAAGCGGCAAGAAAAAACAAATTTTGATCCAGTGAGGAGATAACACTATGAAAAACGTGAAAAAGATCATTGCGGCAACTCTCGCAACGGTACTGCTGGCGGCCTCCCTGACGGGCTGCGGCGGCAACAAGGGCAAGACCGTGGAGGACATCAAGAAGGCGGGCAAGCTGGTCATGGCTACCGACGCGGCCTGGGCGCCTTTTGAGTACATTGCCGATTCCGACACTCCGGTGGGGTCCGACATCGACCTGGCTCAGGCTTTGGCCGACGAGTGGGGCGTGGAGCTGGAGATCATCAACGCTGCCTTTGATACCCTTCCCCAGTATTTGGACAATGGCAAGGCGGACATTGTGGTGGCGGCCATGACCATCACGGAGGAGCGGAAGGAGCAAATGGCCTTTTCCGACCCCTATACCATCTCCGCCCAGTACATCATCGTGAAGGAAGAGGACGACTCCGTCAAGACCATTGAGGACCTGGCGGGCAAAAAGACCGCCGTCCACCTGGGCACCACCGGCGACCTGCTGGTCTCCGGGGAGATCGAGAAGGAAGACGGCTGCCTGAAGGGCACCGGCGCCGAGGTGGTCCAGTATAAAAACCTGACTGAGGGCTGTCTGGCCCTTCAGCAGGGCACCGTAGACGCGGTGATGCTGGACATCCTCCCGGCCCAGAACTTCTGCGCGGTGAACAAGGGGCTGAAGTGCTTTGAGGCGGTGTATGCCGACGGTTCCTCCACCAAGGAGGAGTACGGTATCGGTGTGAAGAAGACCAACACCGAGCTGGTGGAGGCCATCAATGAGGCCCTCAAGCCCATGGTGGAGAGCGGCGCCATCGAGGAGAGTATCGCCAAGCATAAGGAGCTTGCCTCTCTGCTGGAGCAGTAAGCGTCAAAATGAATAAGCGGCAGCAGGAAGGATGGAGTAAGAGCTGTCCTGCCCTGCTGCCTCTTATCGCGGGAGGAGAAAAATGAGTTTCTTTGAGAATTTTGCGTCCCAGTTCAGCAAGGCGTTTCTGGTGGACAACCGCTGGAAGATATTTTTAAAGGGATTTGGCAACACCATTATCATTACCCTGGGCGCGGCGGCCATTGGCATCGTTATTGGCGTGGTGGCCGCGGTGTTCCGCTATGCCGCCGCCCAGCGGGACCCCCGAAAGAAAAAGACCTTTGGCAGCATGGTGGTCACCGTGATCGACAAGTTTATCGCCATCTATGTGGCGGTGATCCGGGGCACACCCCTGGCGATTCAGTTGATGATCATGGCGTTCATCATTATGCAGGGGGTGACAAACAGCGTTGTTGTGGCCATCGTCGCCTTTGGCCTGAACTCCGGCGGTTATGTCTCGGAGGTCATCCGGGCGGGCATCCAGTCGGTGGACGGGGGACAGATGGAGGCGGGCCGTTCCCTGGGGCTGGACCGGGTGACGACTATGCGGCTCATCATCCTACCCCAGGCGCTGAAGAATATCCTACCCGCTCTGTGCAACGAGGCCATCGCCGTCATCAAGGAGACGTCCATCGTGGGCCTGATCGCGGTGGTAGACCTGACACGGGCCAGCGATCTGGTGCGCAGCCGCACCATGCAGCCCTATTTTCCGCTGCTGATGACGGCCCTTATTTACTTTCTGCTGGTGTATGGCCTGTCGGTGTGTGTGTCAAAATGGGAAAAGAGGTTGGCGAAAAGTGATAGAAGTTAAAAATATCAAAAAGCAATTCGGCGACCTGCAGGTCCTGAAGGGGATCACAGAGCACATCGAGCAGGGAGAGAAGATCGCCATTATCGGTCCCTCCGGCTCTGGAAAGAGCACCTTCCTTCGCTGCCTGAATCTGCTGGAGATCCCCACAGAGGGGGAGATCTGGTTTGAGGGCGTCAATATGACAGACGTCAATGTGGATATCGACTCTATGCGCCAGAAGATGGGCATGGTGTTCCAGCACTTCAACCTGTTTCCCCACCTGACGGTGCTGGACAACATTACCCTGGCCCCGGTGCAACTGAAGCTCCAGACCAAAACGGAGGCCGAGGAGAACGCCAGGAGGCTGCTTAGCCGGATCGGCCTTTTGGATAAGGCGGAGACCTATCCGAATATGCTCTCCGGCGGACAAAAACAGCGCATTGCCATTGTCCGCGCCCTGGCTATGAATCCCGACGTAATGCTCTTTGACGAGCCTACCTCCGCATTGGACCCTGAGATGGTGGGAGAGGTCCTGGACCTCATTCGCGAGCTGGCGGAGGATGGGATGACCATGGTGATCGTCACCCATGAGATGGGCTTTGCCAAGGAAGTGGCGACGAGAGTGCTGTTTATGGACGAGGGCGTTATCAAAGAGCAGAATTCCCCCGCGGAATTTTTCTCTAACCCCCAGGACCCGCGGCTGAAGGATTTTCTGTCCAAGGTGCTGTAAAAACGCAGGAACCATCAAAAAGGAGAGAAGCGACCATGTTTAAGAATGTTATCGTAAAAATGCCCTGCAAGGCGGTGACGGAGGGAATTACCTCCGCCCCGGAGCTGGGAAAGCCGGACTATGAAAAGGCGCTGAAGCAGCATGGGGTCTATATTGAGGCGCTGAAGCAATGCGGTGTGGAGGTGACGGTGCTTCCCGCCGATGAGAGCTTCCCGGACAGCTGCTTTGTGGAAGACACCGCCGTCCTGACGGAAAAATGCGCTGTCATTTCCAACCCCGGCGCACCCACCAGGACCAAGGAGACCGAGGCCATGATCCCGGTCATCAAGCGGTTCTATCCTGAAGAGCGCATCGAATACATCAAGGCCCCAGGCACTATGGAGGGTGGAGACGTGATGATGGTGGGCGACACCTTCTACATTGGCCGCTCCGCAAGGACCAATGCTGAGGGCATCCGCCAGTTTGCGGAGATCTTGGGAAAGTACGGCTACAAGGTGGTGGAGGTGCCTCTGGAGAAGGTACTCCACCTGAAGACCGGCGTGAATTATCTGGAGCACGGACATATGCTGGTCTCCGGCGAGTTTACTGACAAAGCGGAGTTTGCCGCCTATGACCGCCATGAAATTCCGGAGACGGAGGCTTACGCGGCCAACTGCATTTGGGTCAATGAAAAGGTCCTTGTGCCGGCGGGATACCCTGCGGTGGAAAAGATCGTGAGGGAAATGGGCTATGAGGTCATCCTGGTAGACACCTCCGAATTCCGAAAGATCGATGGCGGCTTAAGCTGCCTGTCCCTCAGATTTACCGCCATGAAGTAAGACGGAGTTGCGCGAGAAAAAGCCGCCCCTTGCAGGCAAAGGCGAAATGTTGTATGATGGAAGGGGAAAGAAGGGGGCGGCGGTATGAAGGAACTGAAGGTAAAAACCATCCGTGGCCAGGTCTACCAGATCTTAAGGGGCGACATCTGCGGCGGAAAATATGAACCCGGCTTCTGGCTCCAGGAAAAAGAGCTTGCTGAGGCGCTGGGAGTAAGCCGTAGCCCGGTGCGGGAGGCGTTGCGGCAGCTGGTGGCCGACGGCCTGGTCATTGAAGTGCCCAACAAGGGCGTATTTGTGAAGGAGTTCAGTCTCCGGGATATCGACGAGATTTTTGATATGCGGGTCATGCTGGAATCCTACGGCATTCAAAAAAGCCGGAAAAATCTGACCGCCGTTCGCCGTCAAAGATTTTTCGTACTGTTGGAGGACCTGGAAAAGAGTTGCGCCGCCGGGGATATGGAGGGCTATGTCCGGGCGGATGAAGAGCTACATATCCGTATCGTGGAGCTGGGTGACAACAGTCTGGTGGAATCTACCTATGACCGGGTGAGGTCTATGAACCAGCAGTTTCGGGTGCTCTCCCTGGCCAGTCACCAGCGCTTTGACGAATCCATGGTGGAGCACCGCAAGCTGATCCATGCCCTGGCGGTGGGAGATGTGGGAACTGCCGAGGAGACCGTGCGGGTACATTTGGAGCTGGCCCGCAGGACCATTAAGGAGCAGCTGATCCGCCGACAGGCAGGGGAAGAGAAGACAGACTGAGCCAGAGAAAGCAGGGAATAAAAAGAAGGAGTCCGGCTGGTAGCCGGACTCCTTCTTTTTTGAAAAGTATATTAGTGGATGAACAGGGAGAGGATCACGAAGATCACCGAGCCAAAGGCGGGGACCAAAATGGAGCCGATGGTCCAGGTCTTGAGGCTGGTCTTGATGTCCATGCCGGAGAAGCTGGTGACAACGTGGAAGTAGCTGTCGTTGAGGAAGGAGGGGCACATGGTGGTTAGACAGAGAGCCAGAGCCGCCAGATAGGGGTTGATGCCCAGGGTGGTGACCATGGGAGCCACAATGGCGGAGCCGGTGATCATAGCAGTGGTGCCGGAGCCCTGGGGGAAGCGCATAATGACGCCGATGATAATGGGCACCAGGATGCCGGGAATGCCCAGCTTCACAATGGCGGCGGCCATCATTCCGGCAGCGCCAGAGGTGTTGATGACAGCGCCCAGGGCGCCGCCGGCGGCGGTGATGAAGACAATGGGGCCGGCGTCACGGCAGGCCTCCTGCATCAGGTCCACGCAAGCCTTGCTGCCCATCTCATGGCACAGCAGGAAGGCTCCCATGCACAGGGAAATGAACAGGGCGATAACGGGCTGGCCCAGGAAGGTAATGACGCTGGCAACAGCGGTGCCCTTCAGGGAGCCGATCTGACCCACCAGGGTGTTGGCGAAGATCAGAACGATGGGGAGGAGCAGGGTGGCGAAGGACAGGCCGGCGGAGGGCAGCTTCTCAGTGGAGAGCAGGTCCGCGAAGTCGCTGTTCTCCAGCTCCTTGCCGGACTTCATCTTGGCGTCGATCTTATCCAGGACGGCCAGCTGGGCGTCGGTATACTGGCTGCGGTCAATTTCATAGGGGACGACCAGATCGGGATACTTCTTGCCAAAGTACCGGAACAGGAACACGGCAAAGATGAACAGAGGCACGGAAATGGCCAGACCGTAGAGGATGTACATGCCCAAGTCCAGGCCAAGCCCGTTCTCGTTAAAGGTGCCGACGACGGCCAGAGGACCGGGGGTGGGGGGAACCATAAAGTGGGTGATGTACAGGCCCATGCCCAGGATGCCGCCCAGCCAGACCATGGACTTCTTGGTCAGGCGGGAGAACTCCTTGGCCAGGGAGGACAGGATAACAAAGCCGGAGTCACAGAACACGGGGATGGAGACCACGAAGCCGGTGAGGCCAAGGACCACATCGCAGTTCTTGACGCCCACGATCTTCAGGATGGTCAGCGCCATCTGCTTGGCGGCGCCGGACTTTTCCAGGAAGATGCCCATGATACAGCCAAAGCCGATGACGACGCCAATGCTTGCCATGGTGTTGCCAAAGCCCTTGGTGACTGTGGAAACACAGGCGGCCAGGGTGCCCACCACACCGCCTTCAGGCCCAAAGGGCATTGCCAAAACAGCGATGAGGATGGCGGAGATGATCAGGGCGGGGAAGGGATGGAGCTTGTTGGCAATAATGAGCGCCATCATAACGATGATGCCAATGAACATTGCCAGGACAGGATTGAGTCCCATACGATTTTACCTCCTTCTTTTCTGCTCTCTTTCTAAAATTATACTAAGCGCCCCCATATTAGCGCGTAGTACCAAAGTTGGGCGGGCCAATCCGCCGGGGAGACCGTGAAAGAATGGCGTTCAAAATGGCTTAGATGACGGGGCCAAGGCAGAAGATATCCATAGAGCCAAAGTAGCCCAGGGCCTCGTTTTTGGTCATCTGGCCGTTGAGGACCTTCAACAGTAGCTCAAAGGCTTCCTCGCCCACCTGCTCGATGGTGGCTTCGCCGGTGATGATGCGCCCGGCGTTCAGGTCCATATCATGGCCCATACGCTCATAGGTGTTGGGGTTGCCGCATACCTTGATGACGGGCATGGAGGGGAAGCCCTGGGGGGCGCCCCGGCCAGTGGAGAACATCATGAACTGGGCGCCGGTGGCGGCCATGCCGGTCAGAATTTCCGGCTCACGGCCAGGGGCGTCCTTGATCCACAGACCCTTCTGGTCGGTGACCTTGTCGCAGTACTCCAGCACGCCTTGGATGGGGCGGTGACCCGACTTTACGATGGCGCCCAGACTCTTTTCCTCAATGGAGGACAACCCGCCGGCAATGTTGCCGGGCGTGGGCTGGCCACCCCGCATATCCTCACCGATGGATTTTGCCCGCTTTTCCATCCGGTCCACGATCTCATAAATTTTCTGGCCCACGGGGCCTTTCTCTCCGCCTACGGCGCGGCGGGCCAGAATGTGCTCGCCGCCCAGGAACTCGGTGGTCTCGCCAAAGACCACGGTGGCGCCCAGGTCCACCAGCTTGTCGGCCACATAGCCGATGACGCAGTTGGAGGCCATGCCGGAGGTGGTGTCCGACGCGCCGCACTTGATGGCCATAACGACCTCAGAAATGTCCACCGGCTCCCGCTGGAGGCCGGAGACCTGCTGGACCAGCTTCTGAGCGGCGTCAATACCCGCCTGGATGGCGCGGGAGGTGCCGCCCAGCTCCTGGATGCGGATGATCTCCACCGGCTTGCCGGTGGCGCGGATCTCCTCCACCATGCGTTCATGGTCGGTGCCTTCGCAGCCCAGGCTGACCACCAGGGCGGCGGCCACGTTGGGGCTTTGGCCCAGGTTGGAGAGGGTGTCTGTGACCCGCTTCAGGTCGATGGGTAGCTGGCAGCAGCCCTGGTGATGAAAGTAGCCAATGGTGCCCTGGACCTGGCGGCAGATGGCCTGGCCCACATCGTTGGCGCAAATAACGCTGGGAATGACGGCCACCAGGTTGCGGGCGCCAAACTTGCCGTTGGGACGGCGGTAGCCCATGAATTGATAGCTCATATTCGTCCCCTCCTTACAGGTCGCCGCGGCCACGCATGGCGTCCATGTTGTGAATGTGTACGTAATCACCCTTCTTAATGTCGTGACTGGCGGCGCCGATGGATTCACCGTACTTCATAATGGGCTCTCCTTTGGCGATGTCCCGGAGGGCAATCTTATGGCCGTAGGGCACGTCGCCGTGGACGGTGATGGTCTCGGACTGGCCCTTTTTATCCCGGACCTCGACCTGTGTACCATCCACGATGCCGTTGGCAAAAATGGTGGCCACGTTGTCCAGGTCGTCTACCTTCAACGCGAGCTTCAGTTCCATATTTCTTCCTCCTTATTCTTTGACCGCCAGGACGGAGACGCCATCGGGGATGACCACGACCTTGGCGTCTTTGCCCATCATGCCATAGGCCATTTCCAGGGCCTCGTCGGGGGAGGAGGCAGGGATGAGATTGGCCTTGCGGACCAGGTCATGGTCCAGATAGGTGGTCACTAAAATGACCTTGTGCTTTTTCAGGATGCGGGAATAGATCTGAGCGCACCACTGCTCCGCGATGGTCTCCTTGGGTGGAATTTTGGAAAGGTAGGCGTCGATCTCATCCACGGTGCCCCTGACAATAAGCTTTTCAAAATTGGTCCCGCCCATGCCGTCAAAGCAGGAGGCGCACATGATGATGACGCCGCCATCCTTGCAGCATGCCTCCGCGGTGGCTACTGCCTTGGGGCTTTGGTAGAGGTTCTGATCCAGGGGATAGCCGCCATTGGAGGTGATGACGATATCGCCGGTGATGCTCGGGCACTGGGCCAGCTCCCGGACAAACTTTACGCCGGTGGCGTGAGCCTGCTCCAGGTCGCCGGCAAAGGCGGCCACCACCTTTTTCTCCCCGTTGAGGGCTACGTTCAGAATGAACTGGACGTTGACCTTCCGGGCGGCATAGATCATATCCTCGTGGATGGGATTGTGCTCCAGCACGCCGGTGGTGGAGTAGGGGCTGGAAATGGCCTTATAGGAGTGGTTCTCATTTACCGTAGCGGCGTTGCAGATGCCGGGAAGGATGCTTTTGCGTCCCCCGGAGAAGCCGGCGAAAAAGTGAGGCTCGATAAAGCCCTCGGTGATGAGCAGGTCACAGTCCAGGGCCAACCTGTTGACCCACAGCTCGGCCCCGGAGGGCAGGGGACAGACAAAGTCAAAGTCTTCATCCTGGAAGGCTTTGTTGATGGCGATCTTCTCGTTGTCCACGATCTCGTCGCCAAACATCCGCCGCTGCTCTTCCTCGGTAGTGGGACGGTGAAGGCCGGTGGCGATGAGAATGGTGATGTCCGCGCCGGGGTTGCCATCCCTGATCTCCTTGAGCAGAATGGGCAGGGTGAGCTTGCTGGGCACGGCACGGGTGTGGTCGCTGGTGACGATCACGACCTTGTCCTTGCCCTTGGCAAGCTCCCGGAGCCGGGGGGTTCCAATGGGGGTGGCAAGGGCCTCCTCCACCAGCTCCTTTTCCGTCTTGCCGGGGTCATACTCCTCGGTCTTGGCCGTAATGACCGCCTTCAGGTTTTCCTCCGCCACGTGGAGATCCAGCGTGGAAGTGTAGTAAGGGATAGGAATGGTCTTCACAATTTGCACCTCTTTCTGCCGGAGCTTTGAGAATAATTTTGTGCAATAACACGAAATTACGTGTGTGGTGTATACATAATACGCTAAACAAAAAGGAAAGTCAACGGCGTTTTTTACAAGGAATGGAAACGGTTTTTGTCGAAAAATGACAAAAACCGCCGGGGAAACCCGGGAAAACGCCTCTTTGACGTTTTGACGGAGGCGTTATTGGGCGCGGTTTACAAATCGGGGCGGACATGTTAAATTGTATCAAAGAAGAGCACAGCAATAGAACTGGGGGGAATGGGGAAATGGATAAAAATATGAGACGGGACGCGGATGCCATTGTGGCGGCCTCCATCAAAGCGGTCCAGCCTGACGAGGCGGTGGCCCGGGCCTTGCGGGGAACGGAATTTCCGGGCCGGGTGGTGCTGGTGGCGGCGGGAAAGGCGGCCTGGCAGATGGCTAAGGCCGCTCACGACTGCATGGGAGAGCGTATTGATTCCGGCGTGGTCGTTACAAAATACGGTCACGTTATGGGACCCATCGCCAATTTCGACTGCCGGGAGGCGGGCCATCCTGTACCCGACGAGAACTCCTTCTCCGGCGCCCAGGCGGCGCTGGAACTGGTGAGCGGTTTGAAGCCGGAGGATACGGTGCTTTTTCTTCTCTCCGGCGGCGGCAGCGCCCTTTTTGAAAAACCTCTCATTCCCGGCGAAGTCCTTCAGGACGTGACAAAGCAGCTTTTGGCCTGTGGGGCGGACATTGTGGAGATCAATACCATCCGCAAGCGCCTCTCCGCCGTGAAGGGGGGACGGTTTGCCCAGGCTTGCGCTCCGGCCCAGGTATTTTCCATTGTGCTCAGCGACATTTTGGGGGACCCACTGGACATGATCGCCAGCGGTCCGGCCTACCCGGACAGCTCCACCAGCGCGGAGGCCAAGGTCATTGCGGAGAAGTACAAGCTGAAGCTGACGGGGGAGACGTGGGCGCTGCTGGATAAGGAGACCCCCAAGAGCCTGGACAACGTGACCACCCTCATCACCGGTTCAGTGCGGGAACTGTGCGCCGCGGCGGCGGGGGAGTGCGAAAAGCTGGGCTACGAACCAGTTATACTTACCGACCAGCTTTGCTGTGAGGCCCGGGAGGCGGGCAGCTTCCTCTCGGCCATTCTCAAGACCCACGCCGGGGCGGGAAAGAAGCTGGCTTTCCTAGCGGGGGGAGAGACGGTAGTCCACCTGACCGGCAAGGGCAAGGGGGGGCGGAACCAGGAGCTGGCCCTGGCCGCGGCCCAGGGCCTGGCGGGGCTTAGCGGCGCGGCGGTCTTCTCCGTGGGTAGCGACGGCACCGACGGCCCCACCGACGCCGCCGGAGGCTATGCCGACGGGACGACCCTGGCGGAGCTGAAGGCCAAGGACCTGAACCTGTACGCCGTCCTGGCGGACAACGACGCCTATCACGCGCTGAAGGCGGTGGACGGGCTGATCGTTACCGGGCCTACGGGCACCAATGTCAACGATGTGGCAGTGGCGCTGCTCCGGGGCTGAGGGTGTGGCCCGGCAGTTAACAGGCCCAAGGGATAGCGGACAGAAATATCTAAAAAAGGGGATTGACAAACGGAAAAGGGCAGAGTATAATCTATCTGTTCTGTCGGCGGGACAACCTGTTGCGTTGACAGAGCGGAGATGGCGCGGTAGTTCAGTTGGTTAGAACGCCGGCCTGTCACGCCGGAGGTCGTGGGTTCAAGTCCCATCCGCGTCGCCATCGTTGGGCGCAGCCGCGCCTGACATGCTGCTATAGCTCAGTTGGTAGAGCGCATCCTTGGTAAGGATGAGGTCCCCAGTTCAAATCTGGGTAGCAGCTCCAAAAACGCCTGATTCCATTCGGAATCAGGCGTTTTTTTGTAATGTAAAACCACCGGTAGGGCCGGTGGTTCAAACGTGTATGAACAAGGAGGAGAAAGCTCCTTGCGCCATAATTGCAATAAAGATATGGCATGGAATTTGCGTTAAAGTACCGGATGAAGTGGCGGGGGTTTGGGCAGACTGAGAACAAGAGCTGGGCGGCAAAAACCGCCGGAAAAGGAGGAGCGGTCCCATGGAGCAGAAATTCTACACTTGCCGTCACTGCGGCAATATTATCGCCAAGATCAAGGACGTGGGGGTCCCGATCATGTGCTGCGGGCAGAAAATGGAGGAGCTGGCTGCCGGAGCGGTAGAAGCTGCCGGAGAAAAGCACGTCCCGGTCTACGGGGTGGAGGGGTGCACCGTAAAGGTGCGGGTAGGCTCGGTTGACCACCCCATGCTGCCGGAGCACTTTATTGAATGGGTATTCCTGAAAACTGACCGGGGCAGCCAGTGGAAGCAATTACACCCCGGCGAAGCGCCCCATGCCGCCTTTGCCCTGACCGAGGGGGAGACGGTGGAGGCGGTCTACGCCTACTGTAACCAGCACAGCCTCTGGCGGGGGTAACACTCCGCCCCGACATCTCTGCATCAGCCCCCGGTTTTTTCCAAAGGGAAAGCCCCGCGGAAAAACTGGGGGCTTTCGTTTGCGGCGATTTAGTTTGCCGGGACTTCGATCTTGCCCTTCTCCGCCTCGTAGGCGGCGATGTGCTCCCGCACCAGCATCTCGATCTCCTTGTTCACCGAGCGGCTGTGGTCCCTGGCTACGACCCGCAGCTTTTCCATCAGCTCGGGTTCCACCCGCAGCGGATAGGGATTGATTTGAACACCCACATGTATCACCCCTCATTTAGATGTTAAAATGATATCACACAGACGCTATTTTCTCAATGGCTCTAATAGATATCAAACAGATATTGACATATAGATATTATTATGATATCATATATGCGAGGTGATTTTGATGGAACGGAACTTAGAGATCAAACAATTTACCATCTGCCTTCCAAAGGAGCTGCTGGAGAAATTTCGGTATATCGCGGCACGGGACTGCCGGAGCGTCAGCAGCATGATCCGAATCGCCATGAAGGAACAGGTGGCGGCCTTTGAAGGGGAAAACGGGGAGATCAAGCTTTGAAGAATGGGGAAAAGAAAGACCGCCCTCCCGCGAAAGCGGGAGGGCGGCGTCTGTTTTCGGGGAAAAGGGGCGGTCTTTGGGGAAGGGAGGTCACGCTCCTGCCAGGGAGAGCTGGTCGGGGAAGGTCAGGCTCTGCCACAGGGCGTCCTGAAGGATGTCCAGGTTGGGTTGGGAGTGCTCCACCTCCAGGCAGAAGCGGCGGAACGCCTCTGGAAAGCCGCCCTCCACCAGCGGGGATAAGGCACCGGCCACGGCGGTCCCCAGCACCGCCAGCTCACACCAGCTCAGCAGGTCGCCGTCGTTGAGCGAGCGGAGCCAATGGCGGTAAAGGAAGTAAGCGGCGGACCGCCCGCCCTCGGCTTCGGGAGGAGAGAGCGGCGCGGGCCGGCTTGCGGCGGCGGAGAGGAGGCCCGGCCAGTCGGGCTGCAAAATTTCCAGCTTTTCCAAACAGGAGAGGGTCTTTTGCAAAGCCTCCCGCCGAGGGGGCAGGGAGACGTTTTCCGGGCGGGGAAAGGCCCTCGAATAGGCTTGGCAGACCTGGGCCAGGGCGTTGGGGTCCCCCTCGTCCAGAGCGTTTTGCAGGTCGTTGGCAAAGAGGAGCAGGGCCTGAAGCCGCTGGGAGAGCAGTGCGTCCATATTCAATAGGTCAAAGGCCGCCTTGCGGGCCGACAGCAGGGGAAACAGGAGGGGGTCGGGGGCGTCCCCAGCCTCGTCGGAAAGAGGCTCCGCCGCCAGGGTAAAGTCCTCGGCCAGGATCAACCGGGCGGCCTCCGGGCAGGAGGCGCACAGTCCCGATTCCCGAACAGGGCCGTAGTCGTAAGTAAACCGGGGGTGCTCCCGGCAGATGAAGGGGATGTGCTCCTCTCCCCATTTGAGCTGAAGAGAGCACAGCCCGTTCTCGTCTAAAAAGGGGCATTTGCCGCCGGAGAGGCGGAAGCAGGGCTCTCCGTCCTCGTCGACGGTGAGGGCGGAGTGGAGGGCCGCTCCCAATTCGCCGGGGACGTTTTGATAGAACGCGACAGAGGCTTCATCCACCGGCACCTCCCACCAGGCGCAGCAGGTGTGGGGGCACGCTCCCGCCAGACAGCGGAATTTTGGGTAGTAGCTGGGAATATGCAGCTCCATGGCGGTGGCTCCTCTCTGCCGGAATGGGACGGGGGAAGTTAAACGCGGGCGGGGAAGGTCATAGGCTGGGGGGGAGGCTTCAGCGGCGGGAGAGGTTCTCCGCCAGGGCCTTCAGGGCGGCCTCGGTCTCGGGCTTCACCGCAGAGGCCACGGTGACGGGGTCGGTCAGGACGGTGACGTCCTTCATGGCGGAGAGCTTTTCTCCCATGAGCTTGGCGGAGATGGGGGCCCAGGAGCCGTTTTCCACCAGGGCCGCGGCCCTGCCTTGGAAGTTTTTGCTCTTCAGGTGGGAGAGGAAGTCCTCCATGGGCGGGAAAAGCCCGCCGTCGTAGGTGGGACAGGCCAAAACCAGACGGTCATAGCGGAAGGCGGCGGCTACGGCGGCGGACATGTCGCAGCGGCAGAGGTCAAAGACCTCCACCGTCTCCCCGGCCCCGGCCAAAAAGTCCCGGAGAAGGAGAGCGGCCTTTTCGGTGTTGCCATGGATGGAGCAGTAGGCCAGGGCAACGCCTTTTTCCTCGGGCACGTAGCGGGACCAGAGATCGTACTTTTCCAGATAGGGGGACAGGTCCCCCTCCAGTACCGGGCCGTGGAGGGGAAGAATTTTCTTTACATCCAACCCTGCCGCCTTTTTCAGGAGGGCCTGGACCTGGACGCCATACTTGCCCACAATATTGAGGTAGTACCGCCGGGCCTCGTCCAACCAGGGCATGTCCACGTCCAGAGCGCCGAAGCGGCCAAAGGCGTCGGCGGAGAAGAGGAGCTTTTCTTCACTCTCATAGCTCACCATGACCTCGGGCCAGTGGACCATGGGGGCGGTATAAAAGGTGAGGGTGTGGCGGCCCAGAGGCAGACTGTCGCCGTCGGCGACGGTGACGGCCCTCCCGGTGAGGGAGGCGTCAAAAAACCGGGGGAGCATGGCAAAGGTCTTGGCGTTGCCCACCAGCTTCATTTGGGGGTACTTTTCCGCCAACAGACCGATATTGTAGGCGTGATCCGGCTCCATGTGGGAAATGATGAGGTAGTCCGGATCCCGGCCATTCAGAGCCTTGGTGAGGGCGTCGAACCAGGTCTCGGTTCTGCGGCGGTCAACGGTGTCCATGACGGCCACCTTCTCATCCAAAATGAGATAAGAGTTATAGGAGACGCCGTCGGGGACGGGGTACTGGTTCTCGAAAAGGTCGATGTCGTGGTCGTCGGCGCCGATATAGAGAATGCTGTCGGAAATAACGGGCTTCATAAGCGGGCCTCCTTGGTATATTGAGATCGACATATATTATAACCATCAACGGCGGGAAGAGCAAGCCAGGGAAAAGGGGAAAGAAAAATTTTTGCCAAAGCTCCGGAGCCGGAGCGCAGATTCTCTTGTGGCGTGCCTCCGGCTGTGGTATACTGCCTTGTTGGAAAAACTGCGGAGGAGGGCTTATTATGAAATGGAAACTGAAGTATAACGCCCCTGTGACCCTGACCTTTGCCCTCCTCTGCGCCGTGGCCCTGGCCCTGAACGCCCTGACCGGAGGAGGGAGCAACGCCCTGCTCTTTATCGTCCGCCGGGGGCCGCTGACCAGCCCCCTGACCTATTTGCGACTGTTTACCCATGTGCTGGGACACGTTTCCCTGGACCATTATGTCAGCAATATGATGCTCTTTCTGCTCCTTGGCCCCATGCTGGAGGAAAAGTACGGCAGCGGCGACCTGGCTCTGGTCATTGCCGTCACCGCCCTTGTCACCGGCGTGATCCACTGCCTTGTCAGCCCCGCGGGGCTACTGGGGGCGTCGGGGGTGGTGTTTGCCTTTATCATTTTGGCCTCCATGACCTCTTTCCGGGCGGGGGAGGTGCCGCTGACCCTGGTGCTGGTGACGGTGCTGTATATTGGCCGGGAAGCGGCGGCGGGAATGTTCTCTCAGGATAACGTCTCCCACCTGGCCCACATCGTGGGCGGACTGAGCGGCGCCCTGTGCGGCTACATGGCCGCGGCAGGGGGCCAAAGGACGGCGTAAGGTAAGGAAGGAGGAGAAAGGGTGGAAAAGCGGCTGAAGGTCATAGCCAGAATGAGAAGCGATTTTCCCCAAAAATTCGGCATCCCCCGGCAGAGCGGGCTGGTGGAGGAGCTGCGGGGAGAGATCGTCTTTGCCCCGGAATTCCGCAGTCCCGACGCCCTCCGGGGGATGGAGGGATTTTCTCACCTGTGGCTCATCTGGGGCTTTTCCGCCAACGAGCGGGAGGAGTGGTCGCCCACGGTGCGTCCGCCCCGGCTGGGGGGCAACGAGAGGCTGGGGGTCTTCGCCACCCGCTCTCCCTTCCGGCCCAACGGGCTGGGTCTGAGCTGCGTCAAGTTGGAGGGGGTGGAGCTTCAAGGACCTGACGGCCCGAGGCTCCATGTGTCCGGGGCCGACCTGATGGACGGAACGCCTATTTACGATATCAAGCCCTACGTGCCCTATACCGACTGCCGTCCCGAGGCCGCCGAGGGCTTTGCCCCTGCGCCTGAGGAGGCTTTGGAGGTAAACTTTCCGGCAGAGCTGCTGGAGAAGGTGCCCCAGGAGCAGCGGGAGGCGCTGCGGGGGGTGCTTTCTTGCGACCCGCGGCCCCGCTACCAGGACGACCCCCGGCGGGAGTACGGCATGGCCTTTGGGGGACTGAACGTGAACTTTACCGTGGCCGGGGATATTTTGACGGTGACGGGAGTAGAGAGGGAGAGAGAGACATGACAGAGGAACGGCTGGGCCGGGGAGCGGTGTTCCGGCGGGGGATGCGGGACGGGGTCCCCATCGCCCTGGGGTATTTTGCAGTGGCCTTTTCCCTGGGTATCGCGGGAAGGAACGCGGGGCTGAAGGCGTGGCAGGGGTTCCTCATCAGCATACTGAACCACGCTTCGGCGGGGGAGTATGCGGGCATCACCCTTATCGCCGCCTCGGCCCCCTATTGGGAGATGGCTTTGACCATTCTTATTACCAACGCCCGGTATTTACTGATGAGCTGCGCCCTGAGCCAGAAGTTCGCCCCTGAGACCTCTTTGCTCCACCGCGTTGGAGTGGGCTTTGGCATTACCGACGAGATATTCGGTATCACCATGGCCCGGCCTGGGCTGGTGGAGCCGCTCTATCCCTACGGAGCCATGCTGACGGCCATCCCCAGCTGGGCCTTGGGCACCGCCCTGGGCATTACGGCGGGAAATATTCTGCCCCTGCGGGTCGTGAGCGCGCTGAGCGTGGCCCTTTACGGGATGTTCCTGGCCATAATCATCCCCCCCGCCCGAAAAGATAAGGTGGTGGCGGGCCTGGTGGGACTAGGATTTCTCACCAGCTTTGCCGCGGGGAGGCTGCCGCTGGTATCGGGGCTGTCCGTGGGCAGCAGGGTCATTTTGCTGACGCTGCTTTTGGCGGGCGCCGCCGCGGCGCTCTTCCCGATGAAGGAGGAGGGAGGGGAAGAAAATGCAGGGTAACGTTTACATCTATATTGCCGTCATGTCCCTGGTGAGTCTGGCGGTGCGGGTGCTCCCCCTGACCCTGATCCGGGGACAGATCAAGAATCGGTTTCTACGCTCCTTCCTTTATTATGTGCCCTATGTGACCCTTGCGGTGATGACCTTTCCCGCCATTGTGGAGGCCACCCAATCCCCTGTGGCGGGGGCGCTGGCCCTGGTGGTGGGGGGCGTGCTGGCCTGGGCCGGGGCGGGGCTGTTCCCGGTGTCGGCGGCCTGCTGCGTGGTGGTCTTTGTGGCGGAACTATTTTTTGTGTGAGGGCCGTTTTGCTCCATTTTAGGGGAAAAGACGGGGAAAATATCGTGAATTGTACCCCTTGAATGGGGGAAAGGGCCTTGATTTTCCAGTGGAAAATCGGTATAATGACTTTGAGCGTGACCCAAAAATTTACAAGGAAGATACAGGAGGTCGATCCCAATGTCCCACAAGTACGTCTATCTGTTCTCCGAAGGCAATGCCACCATGCGTGAGCTTTTGGGCGGCAAGGGCGCCAACCTGGCCGAGATGACCAACATCGGCATGCCCGTGCCCCAGGGCTTCACCATCTCCACCGAAGCCTGCACCAAGTACTACGAGGATGGCCAGAAGATCAACGATGAGATCATGGCCGAGATCTGGCAGTACGTAGCTAAGATGGAGGAGATCAACGGCAAGAAGTTCGGCGACCTCCAGAATCCTCTGCTGGTCTCCGTCCGTTCCGGCGCCCGGGCCTCCATGCCCGGCATGATGGACACCATCCTGAACCTGGGCC
>CAJTLK010000018.1:5168-27149 GCA_910577415.1 uncultured Oscillospiraceae bacterium | reverse complement strand
CCAGCCCGTCAATCGCGACACACGGCGACACACGGGGACGGTTCTCCTGTGCTATCTTGACCTTATGATCCCAAATGGCCAGCCCGTCAATCGGGATATCTGCCGAAATGAAGCCCGCCGTTTCTTCAGCTCTCGAATTACTTGGTCTCTCTCACTGTCTGACAGCGCCTGAAGTTCTGTAATCTTATTCGTTCCACACAATTCCAACAGGTACTCCTGTACCTCTTGATCAGAAAGCTTGCGCTGTTCCACATCCAGGCAAGGCACCTCTATCGGCTTTTGGTGAAGTTGGCACAACCGCTCCACCGCCGCTTCTCTGTCTTCATCCAGCCAAGCCAATAGAATCCCGCAGTCACAAATATTCCCCCCTTGGCGCAGATACTCCTGATAACTGCTCCAAGGGTATTTCTCTGGAGTATGGCATATCCCGGCTTTCACTGGATTCTGGTGAATGTAGGGCAACACCGTCCACAAATAGGTATCTGTATCCACAGGCTCACTTAAAAAGCGATCCTGAAACAAGTGGCCCGTCCTACCATATTTGCGGTTATACCAGGCCACGTAGCGAACACCGATCCGCTTAAAAATCTGCTCCAGCGCCTCTCCTTCTTTCATCGTTTGCAGAAGAAGGTGAATATGGTTCCCCATAAGGCAATAAGCATATAGTCGAAAGCAACTGATTTCTTTGCCGTACTGAAGTGTCTGCAAAAATCTCTCCCGATCCTCATCATCTTGAAAAATAGCCTGTCGGTCTATACCCCGGAGCATAATATGATATATTCCGCTCTCGCTATGCTGTCTTGGTCGTCTCGACAAAAAATCACCCCTGCCCTCAGTATACTTGCAAGCATTGGTCTTGTCAACACAAAAGAACCGTCCCTATGTGCAAAAGAACCGTCCCTATGTGCACACCTATGTGCACCCAAAAGAACCGTCCCTATGTGCACCTAAATTTCATATATTTTTCAGAAAGGGGCCGCGGCTATTGCCGCGGCCCCTTTCTCTGGGACATTGCTTCGGTCTCTTCAATGGTATCTGGTTCATCGGCAAGGGCGGTGTGGAACTCGTCGAACCGCCAACCGTTTTCGGTCAAAACCATCCTGATGGGAAATTCCTTCGTTTGGTCGTACTCCCTTTCCAGTCTGGCGTCCCGCTCCTCATAGGTCTCCCCCTCCTTTGGCCATTTCCACGAGTAATGGCCGATCAAAGTAAAAGAGATCTCTTCCTCCGTCTGGTCATCCAAGCGAAACCCGTCTGGAAAGTTTTCGTTATAGTAGTAGCCTGAACCTCGTTCAAACTCTCTGAACCCCAGTCGTCCATCGAAATCCCGGTAGACAGGCAGTCCATCGGAAAGAATATTTTTGCTCTCCCAAAAGCGGTCGGTAAACACACTGTGGATCATTCCGTCAAAGTCTGCCCACCGCTGGTAGCGGCCTTGGGCCGGCTGGTATGACCAATCGCCTAAAACAAAAAGATTCTCAGCAGGTTCCTCCCACTCCACGGTCTCCGCTGCCTGGAAATTAAAATCAATCGCGGCGGTAAAGCCGCCAAACATATTTTGATAGAGGCAGTGCGCCCGGCGGTAGAGGTCCTGCTGTTCCTCGGTAAGAAACTCCGGCACGGCAATGGAGGCGGAGAACTCGTCCAAGGGCGGCTCCTTATTAAAGTCAAGGGCTGGGACCGGGGGAGGCGTCGGCTCTGCTGGGGCGAGTGAGGGCACAGCCGTCGGCTCCTGAGGGGTGGGAATGGCTGCCGCCATAGAAGGTGTGGGCGCGATCGTCACCTCCGCCACAGATGGAAGCGGCAAGGCCTCCCCGCTGTGGCTTGGCGCAGCGGGCGCGCAGGACGGCAGCAGGGCCAGGACGAGCAGCCCCGCCACGGTCAAAGACCAGAGACTTTTTTTCATGCCGTCCCCCCTCTTTTCTCCATTGTGTTATAGCAGTGAGCTCAGGCGTTGAAAACGTACTTATCCAATCTCTCAAAGGCCTCCTGCACCCGCTGGAGGGGCAGGGCCAGGTTGATACGCAGGTGGCAGGGACCATGGAACATCCGGCCATCCTGGACGGCCACCCCCACGTCCCAGGCCGCCTTCTCCAGCTCATCGATGGTCTTTCCGTGCTTTTGGCACCACCCGGTGCAGTCGGCAAAGAGCATGTAGGTCCCCTGGGGCTTGAAGACCTCCACCCCATCAAAGTGCCTGGCAATGTACTCACAGGCCCAGTCCACATTCCCCGCCAACACCTGGTTCAGCTGGTCGGTCCATTCGCAGCCCTCGTCCTGGTAGGCCCCGATCAACCCGTGCATGGACAGCACGTTCATCTCGTTGTAGTGGCACAACCCAGACTCTTTCTCCACCCGCTCCCGGAGCCATTTATTATAAATGATGTGGTAGGAGCCGATCAGCCCCGCCAGGTTAAAGGTCTTGGATGGGGCGTAAAGGGCCACGGTGCGCTGCCTTGCGTCTTCGCTGACGCTCTGGGTGGGAATATGCTGAAGCTCAGGACGGACAATGTCCGACCAAATTTCATCGGAGATGACATATACATCGTGCTTTTGGCACAGGGCCATGAAAGCCTCGATCTCCTCCCGCTCCCACACCCTGCCGCAGGGGTTGTGGGGAGAACAAAAGATGGCAGTATGTATCTTTTCGGAGACGATCTTTTTCTCCATGTCGGCAAAATCCATCCGCCACACACCCTGGGCGTCCTTCACCAGCGGGGAATGGACAATGTGGTAACCGTTGGAGGTAAGACTTTTGGTAAAGCCGATGTAGGTAGGCGAGTGGACCAGCACCTTGTCCCCCCTGGAGCAAAGGACGCCCAGGGCGCTGACCACACCGCCCAGCACGCCGTTTTCGTAGCCGATGTGCTCTCTCTCCAGCCCGGTGACGCCGTTTCTCTTTTTCTGCCAGCGAATGATGGAGGCGTAGTATTCCTCCGTGGGGTCAAAGTAGCCGTAGAGGGGGTGCTCCACCCGCTGGATAATGGCCTTTGGCACGGTGGGACAAGTGGCAAAGTTCATGTCGGCGATCCACATAGGAATGAGGTCAAACCCCTCCTTAGGGCCAAGGGGGGCCATCCCTCCGCCGCCTACGCCGTCAAAGGCGATGGCGTCCCGGCCCTTCCGCTCAATGAGAGTGGTAAAATCGTATTTCATTACGCAACGCTCCTTATTTTTTAAAAATTTTATCCCGTGCCCCAGAAGTCTTTTCCGGCGGCGCGCTTGTCAATAAAATTATTTTACCATACCCGCTCTTTCCTTGTCCACCCCCGTCCAGTCTTGTCATATCTGTCCGCCGCCGGTCATATCTTTCTTTGACAACACCGACGAGGAGCGTGACAACTATGACGCAAACCGAGACAAGCATCAACCGGGCCGTCCTCCGGGGCTTGGCGGAGGGGGAGGCCCAGCCCTCCCATGTCAACCACGGCGTGAACTACTACATCTTCCCCCTGGCGGTGAGCCGCCTCAGCGGAGCCAGCGACCTGCTCAACGTAGTCATATCCGAGGACCTGCTCCGCTCCTGTCCCCCGGTCCCCGGAAAGGAGTATGAGGTCAGCGGCGAGGTCCGCTCCTTCAACAACCGCAGCGGAGCCGGTGCCCGGCTGGTCATCACCTTCTTTGCCCGGACCCTTGCCCCGGCAGAAGGCGAACACCTCAACCGCCTGGAGCTGAGCGGGGTGCTGTGCAAGCCGCCCACGCTCCGCCGTACCCCCCTGGGTCGGGAAATTTGTGACCTTCTGCTGGCGGTCAACCGCCGCTATGGGCGGGCGGACTACCTTCCCTGCATTGCCTGGGGCAGCCTGGCCCGCACCTGCGCTGAATTGGAGGTGGGAGACAGCCTTACCCTTACCGGGCGGCTCCAAAGCCGGAAATACCGCAAGGTGGAAGGCGAGCGTGAAGAGGAGCGCACCGCCTATGAGATCTCTGTCCTTTCAGCGGAGTGACCGGGCCTTACCTGAAAAATTAACGCAAACCCGCCGCCGGGAGCTTCCGGCGGCGGGTTTGCGTTGAATGGCTGATTTGTGGGAGCAAGCTCAGGCAGAGGCTCCCACATTGTCGGTATAATCGATGATAAGCTCATCCAGCTTAGAGAAGTCATCCTGGCTAATGGTATAGGCCCCATTTTCCCCCTCGGCCACCGATACCAGGATGGTCTTGGCGGTCATGTTGCCCGTCTCCTTCAGCTTGTCCTTATAGAGGTCAAGCACGAGCTGAGCATACTCCCGGTCCATGGCCTGGTACTCCTCGGTGGTCATGGCATACTGGGTCTCCATGGGGTAGTCCTCATAAAATGGGGCAATGGTCTTGTCCCAGTCGGTGTCGGCCAACTGCACGATATCGATAGGCTCCACGACGACCTGCACAGAAAATGAGCCGTCATCCATCTTCACCGCGTCAGTGACGGCAAACTTGGCATGGGAGTATATCTCCTTATATAGCTCGGTCAGCTCCTCGTACAGCTCCTCCTCAGGGTACTCGATCTCATAGAGGTTGATAAAAAAGCTGACCTCGTTGCTGATCCCCGCCTCGTAGGTCTGCTGGGCTTCATCCTCGTCGATCCCCACCAGTTCCAGGTATTCCGGGGTGAACTCTCCCAGATAGGTCTCCCGCATCAGACCGTCCACATAGGTCTTGGCGTCAAATTCGCTGATCCCGGCGCTTCTCCTGGCACAGGCGGAAACAGTTACCGCCATCACGGCGGCCAGGGCCAGGGACGCGATCCTTTTGCTCGATCTCATCTATCTCTCTCCCCTCGGAGTTTATTCACACAGCCTGGCAATGGCCAGGGCAAACATTTTCGCCGACCTGAGCAGGTCGTCCACACGGGCGCGCTCGTTTGCGCAGTGCATTTTGGTATCAAAATCCGGGAACTCGCAGCCGAAGGCCACACCGCCGGGGATATTGTGAACATAGGTGCCGCCGCCGATGGCGATAGGCTGGGGGTCCTTTACCCCGGTATAGGTGGTATAGCACTCCAGCAGGGTCTTCACCAAGGGAGAGTCCGCCTCCACCATGTGGTAGGCGTGCATCTCGCCGTCCTTGATGACCGAGATACCACTTTGGGCAAAGGCAGTCTCGCAGACCTTACGGCAATTTTCCTCGGTGGAGCATACCGGGAAGCGGCAGTCAAATTTGGAGGTAAAGCCGGTCTCGTTCATGGTGATGACGGCCAGGTTCAGGGTCAGATCACCGCTGACATCGTCGGCCTGGGCAATGCCCAGAGCCTTGCCCCGGGTGTCGCCGTAGGGGAAGAGCCGGTGCATAGCCTTGACGGCCTTGGTGCTCTCGCAGTCGGCCAGCGGTAGCTGGGACAGCAGCTCCAGCATAGCCTGGATGGCATTGATGCCTCCCTCGGGCCGGGCGGCATGGGCGTTGCGCCCGGCACAGTGGATACGCACCCCACCCACCATATCGGTGAGGGTAAAGACAGCTCCGGACTGTCCTTCAATGGCGCCGCAGAAGGGGCGCACATCCGCGGCGGACAGGCCCAGCACCTCGGCCTGGGCCTCGGGAGGCACCACATTGGTCCGGAAGCCGCCGGTGAGAGCGCTGACGCGAGGCTCCACCATCACCGCCGGCCAGCTTGCGCCGAAATCGGGGTAGTAGTGGCCCTTCTCCACGTTGATCAGGGGAAACTCCGCGTCGGGGGTAAAGGACTGGGGAGCATAGGGTTCCCTGGCAAAGTAGTAGGCCAGATCCTCTGAGCCGGACTCCTCATCGGTGCCCATGATGAGCCGGACATTCTTGCTCACGGGAAGGCCCAGGTCACGGATACATTTCATAGCAAAGAGGGCGCAGACCGTGGGACCCTTGTCGTCGCTGACCCCCCGGCCATAGAGCAGCCCGTCCTTCTCCACGCAGGTATAGGGGTCGGTATCCCAGTCGGTGCCCTCCCCCACCACGTCCAAATGGCCCAGAATGTGGAGCTGGGTGGGCTTATCATTGAGATCGGCAATGCCCACATGGTCGTCGTAGTTCCGGCTTTCAAAGCCCAGATCCCGGCACAGGGCCACGGCCTCTTCCAGGGCGGCCTTGGGACCGGGGCCGAAGGGAGCGCCGGGGGCGGCTTCCCCCTTCACGCTCTTCACGTTCACCAGCCGGGCGACGGCGGCGGTCAGCTCTTTCCTGATCTGGGGATCGTTAAAATAGGCGTTGATCTTTTCCTGCATGACCTTCACTCCTTTTTGGCGGCGGCCTTTTCCTCGGCCAGCTCATCCAGATATTTATACACCGTGTACCGCGACACCTTCAGCCGGGTAGCCACATAAGGTACCGATTTGCGGAAGGAGAAGGCATTGCGCTGATCCAGCAGTGCCACCAGGCGCATCCGCTCCCGCTTATCCAGAGCGTCCACCGGCTTGCCCAGGGAATTGAGACATTCGTCGAATATCCCCGCCAGCTTCCCCTCGCCCCCCTGCCACAGAGCGCTCTGGAGGTCCGCGTCGGCGCTCATCAACCCTACCAGAGTACGGTTGGCAAAGGAGAGAGACGTAAAATCGAAGTCGATGCCCAGGGCCAGGTTGAAATCCTCCCCCATTAAATGAAAGGTGGAGGATTTGACCTGGGCACCGGTGGGAGCAATGGCGTAGAGGTTGACAAAATCGGTGGTGCGCTGGGCGGTGTCCAGACTTTTATCCGAACCGAGGATGTCCAGGGTGGAGCCTACCTCCCGGCCTGAGACCTGGCCGTTGTAGATGGAGAGGATGGGATGATCGGGACGGCCCATGTCCTGCACCAGGGTCTCACAGGCGGGGCCGAACATCCCGGCAATGCCCCGGGCAGTGCGGTCCAGAAACTCGAATGCCTCGTCTTTGGTCACGCTCTCCCCTCCTTACAAAATGTAGAGGTATTTTATCATTTTCTCCCCGGAAAATCAAGCCGTTTCCCGGTTTGATGGGCGGGTCTTTCGGGATTTACATTTTATTCACACTTCTTTCAAAGTTTTTTCTTAATTGTCTGGTATTGTAGTTCTCGGGCAAAGGAAGAACATACTACCTCCCCAACCCCCTCTCTTTTCTCTCTCTGCAACACACACCCAAAGACCCCCCGGCTTTCGCCGGGGGGTCTTTGGGTTCTCTTGCGTATATCTTTTTGCAAAATACGTGCGCACGTGCGCCCCTACGGAAAAGGTCACAGGGTCCCTTCTTGCCTTTTGGGCATAATTGGGGTACAATAAGCTGACCCAGAAGAAAAGAGGGGGCGCGACTATGCGAGACGGTTTTATTAAGGTGGCGGCGGCCACGCCGAAGATCAGGGTGGCCGACCCCGCCCACAACGCCCAGGCGGTCATTGCCCTGATGCGGGAGGCGGAGTCTCTGGGGGTAAAGGTCATGGCATTCCCCGAGCTGTGCCTTACCGGATACACCTGCGGCGACCTCTTTTTGCAGGACACCCTGCTTCATGGCGCCGAGGAGGCCCTGGAAACGGTACTGGAGGAGACGAAGGATCTGGAAGTCCTTGCCGCCGTAGGTCTGCCGGTGAAAAATCCTTTCGACAACAATTCGTATAATTGTGCCGCAGTAATACTAAAAGGCGAGCTTTTGGGACTGATTCCAAAAACCTGCATCCCCAACTATGGGGAATTTTATGAGGGCCGGTGGTTCGCTTCCGGGAAAGACGCAGACGCTGTCTTTGATCTCTGCGGTCAACCTGTGAATCTCTTTCCCGGTATCCTGTTCGCCTGTGAGGACGCCACACATCTCACTGTAGGCGTGGAAATTTGTGAAGACCTGTGGGCCGCCGATCCACCCTCTACCGCCCTGGCTCGGGCGGGGGCCACCCTCATTCTCAACCTGTCCGCCTCCGACGAGGTGGTGGGCAAGGCGGATTACCGCCGGGAGCTGGTGAAAAACCAGTCCGCCCGGTGCCTGTGCGGCTATGTCTATACCGACGCCGGGGAGGGGGAGTCCACCACCGACCTGGTCTTCGCCGGACACGACCTCATTGCGGAAAACGGTGCCATCCTGGCGGAAAAGCGTTTTGAGACCGGGCTCACCGTCAGCGAAATTGATGTCGGGAAGCTCTCCTATGAGCGGCGGAGGATGAACACGTTTGCCCCCCCGGAGTCCCCCGCAGAACGCGTCCCCGGCGCGGGCGTCTACCGCATCCCCTTCTCCCTGTCCTCGGAGGTCACCTCCTTCACCCGCCCGGTCTCTCCCGCGCCTTTTGTTCCCCAGGATCAAACTCTCCGTGCCGAGCGGTGCGGGGAAATTCTGACCATCGCTGCCCTGGGACTCAAGAAGCGGCTGGAGCATACCGCCGCCTCCGCCGCCGTCATCGGCCTCTCCGGGGGCCTGGACTCTACGCTGGCCCTCCTCATCACCGCCCGGGCCATGGAACTGCTGGGTCGGCCCATGAGCGACATTTTGTGCGTCACCATGCCCTGCTTCGGCACCACCAAGCGCACCCGCTCCAACGCCGAGGTGCTGGCGGAACGGGTAGGCGCTAAGCTGAAGGTAGTGGATATCACTGCCGCCGTGAAGCAGCACTTTGCCGATGTTGGCCAGTCCATGGACGACCACAGCGTCACCTTTGAAAACGCCCAGGCCCGGGAGCGGACCCAGGTGTTGATGGACCTGTCCAATCAGAGCGGCGGCCTGGTCATCGGCACCGGAGACCTCAGCGAGCTGGCCCTGGGCTGGTGCACCTATAACGGCGACCATATGAGCATGTACGCCGTCAATGCCTCCATTCCCAAGACCCTGGTGCGTTTTGTGGTGGGCCATGTGGCCCGGACCACCGCCGATCCCGCCCTGGCCCAAGTACTCCGGGATATTTTGGACACCCCGGTCTCCCCTGAGCTGCTCCCCGCCGAGAACGGGGAGATCAGTCAGAAAACTGAGGATATCGTGGGTCCCTACGAGCTTCACGATTTCTTCCTCTATTACGCCCTCCGCTGGGGCTTCCCCCCCCGGAAGGTGCTGCGGCTGGCGGAGCGCGCCTTTGCCGGAGAATATGACCGCGATACGATCTTGAAATGGCTGCGGAACTTCTACCGCCGCTTTTTCTCCCAGCAGTTCAAACGCTCCTGCGTCCCCGACGGGCCCAAGGTGGGCAGCGTGGCCCTCTCCCCTCGCGGGGACTGGCGGATGCCTTCTGACGCCGTTTCCAACCTGTGGCTGAATGAATTGGAGGGGTTAAAATGAACGAATATCTCGATCTTTTTCTCACCTTTGCCAAGGTGGGGGCCTGCACCTTCGGCGGGGGCTACGCCATGCTCCCCATTCTTCAGCGGGAGGTAGTGGAGAGCAAGGGCTGGTGCACCGATGAGGAGCTCACCGACTATTTCGCCATCGGCCAGTGTACCCCCGGCGTCATCGCTGTCAACACCGCCACCTTCTTAGGCTCCAAGCGAAAGGGTATCCCAGGCGGCGTCATTGCCACCTTGGGCTTGGTCTTCCCCTCCATTGTCATCATCACTCTCATCGCCGCTTTCCTTACCAACTTTGCCCACATCCCCGCCGTGGGCCACGCCTTTGCCGGGGTGCGGGCGGCAGTGGTGGCCCTTATCGCCTCCAGCGTCCTCAAGTTGGGCAAGACCACGGTGAAGGACCCGGCCTCCGCCGTCATTTTTATCCTTGTCTTGCTGCCGTCGATTTTTGACAAGCAGCTGGAGGCCATGTTTCCCAGCCTCAGCTTCCTCTTCAGCCCGGTGAGCTATATCGTACTGGCGGGCCTGGCCGGACTGCTCCTCTTCTTCGGGAAAGGAGGGGAAAAGAAATGATCTACCTCCGCCTTTTCTACGAGTTTTTCAAGGTGGGGCTCTTCTCCGTAGGGGGCGGCCTCGCCACCATCCCCTTCCTCCAGGATCTGGGCGCCCGGACAGGTTGGTTTTCCGCCGCCGACCTTGCCGACATGATCGCCGTCAGCGAATCCACCCCCGGCCCCATGGGGGTGAACATGTCCACCTATGTGGGCTACACCATCGGTTTGGGCCAGGGCGGCCTGGGGCCCATCGGCGGTCCCCTGGGCGCTGTAGTGGGAGTGCTGGGCCTCATTACCCCCTCCATCATTGTCATCCTCATCATCGCCGGATTTTTGAAGAAATTCCGGGACTCGGCGGTGGTCAACGCCGTCTTCTCCGGCCTGCGTCCCGCCTCTACCGCCCTTATCACGGCGGCGGGCTGGTCGGTGGCGGTCATCGCCCTGTTCCAGAATTTGAACCTGCTCACCACTGACGGCATCTCTGTCACCGTCCCCTACTGGCCAGCCATCCTCATCGCCGTGGCGGTCTTCATTTGTATGCGCATCCCCAAGCTGAAAAAGCTTCACCCCATCCTTTACATCGCCGCCGCCGCGGTGGTGGGAATCGTGTTCCAGCTTTGACGCAAAAGGAAAACCCCGCAGGTCATTGACCTGCGGGGCTTTTTCACGTTGGGGCTGTCACGCTACAAGCCGGCCAGAACACTCGCTCCACTGTCTCGCCTGTCGGCTCGGTCGTGCGGTACCGCTTGCCTCCGGCAAGCACCGCCCTCCGACTCGGACAAAATCGCGGTGGCCGTGCCGCCTTACCAATTTTGTCCTCGCTCCAGTCCAGTGTCACTCGTCGTCCGGCTCTCCGCGCTTCTTTATTCCCGTACCTGGCCGGAGCCGTAGACCACATACTTGGTGGCGGTCAGCTCCTCCAGCCCCATGGGACCCCGGGCGTGGAGCTTCTGGGTGGAGATGCCGATCTCCGCCCCCAGGCCGAACTCAAAGCCGTCGGTGAACCGGGTGGAGGCGTTGACATAGACCGCCGCCGCGTCCACTCCGTCCAGGAAGGTCTGGGCGGCGGCATAGTCGTTGGTGATGATGGCCTCAGAGTGGCCGGTGCCGTGGACGGCGATGAAGTCCATGGCCTCCTCTATCCCGGTGACCACATGGGCGGCAAGCTGGTAGTCGCCGTACTCCATATCCCAATCCTCCGCGGTGGCGGGGACGGCCTTGTCCCCCAGGATGGCGCAGACCTCCGCACCGCCGTGGATGAGCACATTCTTCTTTTTCAGATACTCCCAGGCCATAGGCAGGAACTTTTGAGCCACCGCCCGGTCCACCAGCACACACTCGGCGGCGTTGCACACCGAGGGACGGGAGCATTTGGCATTATAGAGGATGCGGGCGGCGCTGTCCAGGTCGGCACCGGCATGGACATAGACGTGGCAGACCCCCTCCCCCGTGCGAATGACGGGAACATGGGAGTTCTGGGCCACCGTGCGGATCAGTCCCGCTCCCCCCCGGGGGATGAGTACGTCCAGATACCCGGTGAGGTCCATCATCTCCTGGGCCGACTGCCGGGAGGTGTCCTCCACCAAGGCAATGCAGTCACGGGGCAGCCCCGCCTCCTCCAGCGCGTCCCGGAGAATGGCCGTCACCGCCTTGTTGGAGCGGAATGCCTCCTTGCCGCCCCGGAGAAGGACGGCGTTGCCCGACTTCAGACAAAGGGCGGCGGCGTCCACCGTCACATTGGGCCGGGCCTCATAGATAATACCCACTACCCCCAGGGGCACCCGGCGGCGTTCGATCCGCAGACCGTTGGGCCGCAGGGTAGAACTCACCACCTGCCCAACGGGGTCGGAGAGGGCGGCCACCTGCCGCACTCCCTCGGCAATGGCGTTGATCCGCTTTTCATCCAGGGCAAGGCGGTCCAGCAGGGCCTCCCGCATCCCGGCCCTTTTTGCCGCTTTCATGTCCTCGGCGTTGGCGGCAAGCCACTCGTCCCGGCGCGCCACAATGGCCTGGGCCATAGCAAGAAGGGCGGTGTTCTTCTCCGCCATAGTGGCGGTCATCAGCCTGCGCTCTGCGTTTTTCGCTGCCAGGCCCTGGGTCTCCAGTCGGGTCATAGAAATGCCTCCTTATTGGGAAACGAAACGCGTCCCCACGTCCTTGCCCCCCACAATATCATAAAGAGCGTCCAGCTTGTCGGAATTGGCGATGACCATGTCGATGCCATGGGACAAGGCCCGCTTGGCCGCCGAGAGCTTGGTCGCCATGCCCCCGGTGCCCCACTGGCTCCCGCCGCCTCCGCCCAGGGCCTCGATCTCCGGGGTAATGGCCTCCACCCGGTGGATGAGCTTGGCAGCGGGGTCTTTATGAGGATCGGCGTCGTAGAGGCCGTCAATGTCGCTGAGCAACACCAGCAGATCGGCCCGACACAGCCCCGCCACGATGGCGGAGAGGGTATCGTTATCGCCCAGCACCTTTTTCTGGCCGGTCTCTATCTCGGAGGAGGAGACCGAGTCGTTCTCATTGACCACGGGGATGACCCCCATATCCAGGATGGCGTCAAAGGTGCCGGTAAGGTGCTCCCGGCAGTGGGGGTCGTCCACGTCGGCGTCGGTGAGCAATATCTGGGCCACGGTCTGGCCGTACTCGCCGAAAAATTTGTCATAGAGGTGCATCAGCTCGCACTGCCCCACTGCGGCGGCGGCCTGCTTGCGCCGCAGCTCACTGGGCCGCTTGGGCAGACCCAGCTTCACCGTGCCCACGCCGATGGCGCCGGAGGAGACCAGAATGATCTCATGGCCCATGTTCTTCAGGTCGGAGAGGACCCGGGCCAAGGCATCCATCTCCCGAAAATTCACGCCCCCGCCCTCCCGCAAAAGGGTGGAGGTGCCTACTTTCACAACAAGGCGCTGCCCCATAAGCATTACCTCCTCTTTTTCATTTCCACATCATAATACCACATTTTCAATAAGAAACAAGAGGCCCGGCGGCAAAATTCCATCCACCGGGAAAGAATTTTCGGTGAAATGTACGAAAATAATAAAAAAAGCAGTTGATATTTTCCAAGTGAAAAGAAAACTGCACAGAAGTGCTGTTTTTTACCTGATTTTAGTTGAAATCATCGGTGGAATGGGGTACAATACAACAGCTTGACAACAGGCAATGCCCGTTTTGGGGGGTGAACCACATGCTCAATATCGTTTTGGTAGAGCCGGAGATCCCCCAGAATACCGGCAACATCTCCCGCACCTGCGCCGCCACCGGCATCCGCCTCCATTTGGTGGAACCCCTGGGCTTCGACATCAGCGAGAAGGCGGTCAAGCGGGCGGGACTGGACTACTGGCACCTGGTAGACCTTCACGTCTGGCCCAGCCTGGACGCGCTCTTCGCCTCGGAAATGCCGGAGGATGTGTGGCTGGCCACTACCAAGGGGGCAAAAAGCTACGTCGACCCCAGCGTACGGTTTCGGGACGGCTGCTGGCTCTTTTTCGGCAAGGAGACCAAGGGACTCAGCGAGGAGTTCCGTCTTCGTTTCCCTGACCGTTGTATCCGTATCCCCATTCGTGCCGAGGCCCGATGCCTGAACCTGTCCAACGCCGCAGCCATCCTCGCTTATGAGGCCCTGAGGCAGACCGGCTTCCCCGGCCTGTTGGAAACAGGCGAGATGGCCGGATCGGTGGAACCATAATTCAAATATCTCATATCATATTCTGAAAAGGAGGCCATTTTTATGAACTACAACAAGAAAACTGTCAAGGATGTGGACGTAAAGGGCAAGAAGGTCCTGCTCCGCTGCGACTTCAATGTGCCCCAGGAGAAGGACGGAAGCGGCGTCATCACCGACGACAAGCGTATCCGGGCCGCTCTGCCCACCATCCAGTATCTGCTGGAGCAGGGCGCCGCCGTCATCGCCTGCTCCCACCTGGGCAAGCCCGAGCCTAACTTTGAAAAGTGGGTGAAGAAGCAGACCGAGAAGGGCAAGGACCCGGCTGAGCTGACCGAGGACAAGTGGAAAAAGTCCCTGTCCAAGTTGACTCTGGCCCCTGTGGCCCAGAGACTGGGCGAGTTGCTGGGCAAGAACGTCCAGATGGCCGCCGACGTCATTGGCCCCGACGCCCAGGCCAAGGCCGCGGCCCTCAAGAGCGGGGAGATCCTCCTGCTGGAGAACACCCGTTTTGAGAAGGGCGAGACCAAAAACGACCCCGCCACCGCCAAGGCCCTGGCCGACCTGGCCGGCGCCAACGGTGTGTACGTCTCCGACGCCTTTGGCGCCGTCCACCGCGCCCACGCCTCCACCGCCGGCGTGGCCGACTACCTCCCCGCCGTCTCCGGCTTCCTCATTCAGAAGGAGCTGGACTTCATCGGCGGTGCGCTGGCTAACCCCAAGCGCCCCCTGGTAGCCATCCTGGGCGGCAGCAAGGTCTCCTCCAAGATCGGCGTTATCAATAACCTGCTGGAGATCGCCGACACCGTCATCATCGGCGGCGGCATGGCCTACACCTTCTCCGCCGCCAAGGGCGGTAAGGTGGGCGACAGTCTGCTGGAGAGCGACTGGATGGACTACGCCAACGACATGGTAAAGAAGGCCGAGGCCAAGGGTGTAAAGCTGCTGCTGCCTATCGACACCGTGGTGGCCGACGCCTTTGCACCGGACGCCAACTCCAAGGTGGTCAAAGCCGGAGAGATCCCCGACGGCTGGCAGGGCCTGGACATCGGCCCCGACACCGTAAAGCTCTACTGCGACGCTGTCTCCGACGCCGGCACCGTCATCTGGAACGGCCCCATGGGCGTGTTCGAGTTTGCCAAATTCGCTAAGGGCACTGAGGCCGTGGCCGAGGCCCTGAGCAAGACCAGCGCCATTACCATCATCGGTGGCGGCGACAGCGCGGCTGCGGTGCAGCAGCTGGGCTATGCCGACAAGATGACCCATATCTCTACCGGCGGCGGCGCTTCCCTGGAGTTTATGGAAGGCAAGGAGCTGCCCGGCGTGGCTTGTTTGCTGGACGCTTAATTTTGAATATACAATAATTTAGGAGAGAAGAACATGAATCGTCGCTATCGTAAGACCATCATCGCCGGCAACTGGAAGATGAATAAGACCCTTACCGAGACCAAGGCTTTTGCTGAGGAATTCAAACCCATTCTGGGCCGTCCCAAGTGGTGTGATATCGTACTGTGTGTGCCCGCGGTGAACCTTCACTCCGCCATTCGGATGTTCAAGGACAGCCGGGTGTCCATCGGCGCAGAGACCTGCCACTATGAGGAAAACGGCGCCTTCACCGGCGAGGTCTCCGCCCAGATGCTCAAGGATATCGGCGTGAAGTACGTCATCATCGGCCACTCTGAGCGCCGCCAATATTACAATGAGACCGACTTCACCGTCAACAAGAAGGTCATCTCCGCCCTGAACGCCGGTCTGCGGCCCATCGTGTGCGTGGGCGAAAGCCTGGAGCAGCGGGAGCTGGGCGTCACCATGGACCTCATCACCTACCAGGTCAAGTGCGCTCTGGCCAATATACCCATTGAAAAGGTCCGCCACGTGGTCTTCGCTTACGAGCCTATTTGGGCCATCGGCACCGGCAAGACCGCCACCGCCGAGGAGGCCCAGGAGGTCTGCGAGGGTATCCGCACCGTCATCCGCAAGCTGTATGGCGCCCGGGTGGCCCGTGCCGTCACCATTCAGTACGGCGGCTCCATGAACGCTAAGAACGCCGCCGAGCTTCTGGCCCAGCCTGATATCGACGGCGGCCTCATCGGCGGCGCCTCCCTGAAGCCTGACCAGTTCATGCAGATCATTAACGCTGCCAACCAGGACTGAGGAACGGAGGCGGGCGGGTTTAGAACCCGCCCCTACGAAACACCGTTCTCTCACAGTAGGGGCGGATCCCAGACCCGCCCGACCTTGTGAAAAAGAGGTATTTTATGAGTAAAACACCCACTACCCTTATTATCATGGACGGCTTCGGTCTCCGGGACGAGGCCGAGGGCAACGCCATTGCCAACGCCCGCAAGCCCTTCCTGGAAAAGGTCTTTGCCGAGTGTCCCGGCTGTAAGCTTTCCGCCTCCGGCCTGGACGTGGGTCTGCCCGACGGCCAGATGGGCAACTCCGAGGTGGGCCACACCAACATTGGCGCTGGCCGGGTGGTCTTCCAGGACCTACCCAAGATCACCAAGGCCATTCAGGACGGCTCCTTCTTTGAGAACAAGGCTTATAAGGACGCCATGCTGGCTGCCAAGGCTGCAGGCAAGGCCGTCCACATCTATGGCCTCATGTCCACCGGCGGCGTTCACAGCCATATCACCCATATTCAGGCGGCGGTGAAGATGGCCCACGACTTGGGCTGCCCCAAGATCTTTGTTCACTGCTTTATGGATGGCCGCGACGTGCCTCCCACCTCTGGCAAGGGCTTTGTGGCGGAGATGAAGAAGACCTGCGACGCCTACGGCGCCCAGATTGCCACCATCTCTGGCCGCTATTACGCCATGGACCGGGACACCAACTGGGACCGGGTGGAAAGGTCCTACAAGGCCATGGTCTACGGCGAGAGCGAGAATCGGTTCATCGGCGACCCGGTAGGGGCCATGGAGGCCAGCTACGCCGCCGACATTACCGACGAGTTTGTCATTCCCGTCATCACCGCTGAAAACGCCGAGATCGGCGAGGGCGACTCTATCATCTTTATGAACTTCCGCCCTGACCGTGCCCGGGAGATCACCCGCGCCTTCGTAGACCCCGACTTCACCGGCTTTGAGCGGAGGAAGGGCTTCTTCCATGTCAACTATGTCTGCACCACCTCCTATGACGCGTCTATGCCCAACGTGGTCATTGCCTTCCCCAAGGAGAGCCTGCAGAATATCTTCGGCGAATATATCTCCTCCCTGGGCCTGACCCAGCTGCGCATTGCCGAAACTGAGAAGTACGCCCATGTCACCTTCTTCTTTAATGGCGGCGTGGAGACCGTCTTCCCCGGTGAGGACCGGGTGCTCATCCCCTCCCCCAAGGTCCCCACCTACGACCTCAAGCCCGATATGTCCGCCCGGGAGGTGGCCGCCGAGGCCGTCAAGCGCATCGAGAGCGGCGAGTATGACGTCATTATCCTCAACTTCGCCAACTGCGATATGGTGGGCCACACCGGCGTCTATGAGGCCGCCCGGCTGGCGGTGGAGACGGTGGATGAGTGCGTCAGCCAAGTGGTGGAGGCCACCCAGAAGATGGGCGGTGTGGCTCTCATTACCGCCGACCACGGCAACGCAGACCGGATGCTGGAGGACGATGGGACTACTCCCTATACCGCCCACACCACCAACCTGGTCCCCTTTTATATCGTGGGGGCCAACGTAAAGTTGCGGGACGGCAAGCTGTGCGACATTGCCCCCACCATGCTGGATCTGATGGGCCTGAAGCAGCCTGCCGAAATGACCGGTGAGACCCTGATCAAGGCATAAAAACCTCCACATAGAGCATAAATCGGAATGGACCTGGGACATACTTTGCCAAAGAGGACCTTGGCAGAGTAGTCCCGGGTCCATTTATCGTTTTGTAAAATTTTTTGCCATTTGGAAAGGAGCAGCGTATGAAGCAGTATTTAGAGATCATTGACGTCCATGGCCGGGAGATCTTGGACTCCAGGGGCAATCCCACCGTGGAGGTGGAGGTCTTTCTCTCCGACGGCACGGTGGGCCGGGCCAGCGTGCCCTCCGGGGCCTCCACCGGCATCCACGAGGCTTGCGAGCTTCGGGACGGGGACGCCACCCGCTACCTGGGCAAGGGCGTGCTCACGGCGGTGGAAAATGTGAACGGCGAGATCGCCCAGAGGCTTATCGGCATGAATGCTCTGGACCAGGCGGGGGTGGACGCCGCCATGATCGAGCTGGACGGCACCGAGAACAAGGCCCGGCTGGGAGCCAACGCCATTCTGGGCTGCTCCCTGGCCTGCGCCAAGGCGGCGGCGGAGAGCCTGGGACTGAGCCTTTATAGCTATATCGGCGGCGTCAATGGCAAGACCCTCCCGGTGCCCATGATGAACATCCTCAATGGCGGCGCCCACGCCACCAATAATGTGGACATTCAGGAATTCATGATCATGCCCGTGGGAGCCTGCTGCTGGAGCGAGGCTCTGCGGATGTGCGCCGAGGTCTTCCACACCCTGAAGGGTGTGCTGAAGGACAACGGCACCCCCGCCGCCGGGGTGGGCGACGAGGGTGGCTATGCTCCCAACCTGAAGAAGGATGAGGACGCCTTTAAGTGCATCGTCGCTGCCATTGAAAAGGCGGGCTACCGTCCCGGCGAGGATTTTATGATCGCTATCGACGCCGCCGTCTCCGACTGGTACAACGCCGACACCGGCTGCTATGACCTGCCCAAGGCAGGTAAAACGATGACCCGGCAGCAGATGGTACACCTGTGGAAGAAGTTTGCCGACGCCTATCCCATCATTTCCATGGAGGACTGCATGGGCGAGGACGACATTGAGGGCTGGCAGATGCTCACCAAGGCTCTGGGAGACCGGGTGCAGTTGGTGGGAGACGACCTCTTTGTCACCAATACCAAGCGGCTGCAAATGGGCCTGGATAACCGCATCGCCAACTCCATCCTCATCAAAGTCAACCAGATCGGTACCCTGACCGAGACCCTGGACGCCATCCAGATGGCAAACCGGGCGGGGTATACCGCCGTGGTGAGCCACCGCTCGGGAGAGACCGAGGACGCCACCATCGCCGACATCGTGGTGGGCGTCAACGCCGGACAGATCAAGACCGGTGCCCCCTCCCGCACCGACCGAGTAGCAAAATACAACCAGCTTCTCCGCATCGAGGAGGAGCTGGGCGACGTGGCGGAATACCCCGGACGGAACGCCTTTTTCAACCTGAAATAAGCGTTGCTTATTAACCGTATGAAGAAGCGGCTCCCCACCGATATCCTGGTGGGGAGCCGCTTCTTGCTGACAAGCACACCGGCTTCTCCGGTGGAGAATCACTTGCTTTTATACCCGCTTTCCCGTCCGGACCGACAATTTGACTTGTGGTCAATGCACAAAGAAATGCAAATTTTATGTTATTTCGCACAAAAATCGTCGGATAAAATGGCAAAACTTTGACATTTACCAACAGGGATGCTAAAGTGATTTTAGGAAAAAGGACGTAGAAAAGCCACAGTGCTCCCAATGTACGCCCCTTCAAAAGCGCAATCTATTCCCGTGGGATGCAAGGAGAGACGTGCTCCAAAGCTGAAAGGAGGAGAGTTCCAGTGTTTGTAACGGCATCATGTACCTGTCCCTTTCTCAACGCTTGGAAAAGGCTTTGTTCTCAAAACATTGTGTTGGAGATCATTGACGCCACCCTGTCGGGCTTTGCCCAGATCGCCTTTAATGACAACAGCTTTTCCGGGATGCTCCTGATCGCCGTAACGGCCATTGGCTCTCCGATACAGGCTGTATCCGGCGTATGGGGAGCGCTGATCGCCACCCTGACAGCCTACCTCATCGGGGTCCCCAAAGGACTGATCCGTTGCGGCTTATACGGCTTTAACGCCGCGCTGGCGGGAGTAGCTATTCCCCTGCTGGTATTTCCAGGACAGGGGATCACGGTCTCCTTACTGCTTTTTACCGCCTTAGCCGCCATAGGCTGCGTCTTTATGAGCGCCGCTTTGGGAAGCTTCTTTGGAAAATGGGGCTCCACCGCTTTGGCATTACCCTACTGCGTCACTCTTCTTCTGCTGGTTCCGGCCTCTGTGCTCATTACCACCATGGACGTTACCCGGGCGGCGCCTGCCGTAATTGAATTGTCGGTAGCACAAGCAGGCTGGACAGGGTTGGAGTTTTTTACCGCCACGCTGGCGGGGATCGCCCAGGTCCTCTGGGTGGAGAGGCCGGTCTGCGGCATTTTGTATCTCATCGCTCTGCTGCCCGCCTCCCGGCTGGACGTGGTAAACAGCGTGGTGGGAGCCGTGGCCGGGACGGCAGTAGCCGTTGCTCTGGGCCTGCCCAAGGACGCGATCATGTTGGGGCTGTATGGCTATAACGGAGTTCTTTTGATGAAGGTCTTTACCCGGGGCTTTGCTTTCAGCCGCCGGAGCTATTTGATGGCAGTCTGCGCAGCGGGAGCCACATCCCTTATCGCCGCGGGTCTTAAGGTAATTTTTGCGCCGCTGGGACTGAGTTCGTTTTTGGCGTTCCCTTACGCCCTGCTGTGCGCCTTCCTCTTTATCGGACGGGACAAGCTCTCCGGCGTCACCTATATTCCACCCAAAAACTGGGGCGTTCCTGAGACCCTGGCTGCCGCTTTGAAGAATGGAAACATAGACCTGTCTTAAAAAACACTAAACCATATATCACACGAAGGAGGCGCACCATGAAAAGAACGCTGAATGAGACCAACACCCTGATCGACTGTGGCTTAGGAAAGATCCCCTGCGACTATGTGCTGAAGAATTTGAAATTAGTAAACGTCTGTTCCAGGGAGATCTATGAGGCAAAAATTTTTGTTAAGGGCAAGCGTATTGTCTCCATTGACCCTGACGCCTCCCTGACAGCGGAGAGGGAAATTGACTGCGACGGAATGTATGCCCTGCCCGGTTTCATCGACTCTCATATGCACCTATCCTCCTCCATGATAAACCCCGAGGCTATGGCCCAGGCCATTGTGCCAAAGGGTACTACCACTCTATGCGCGGATTTCATGGAGATCGCCAACGTCACAGGAGCGCCTGTGGTAGACGTCATGCTGGAAAATGCGGACAAGCTCCCCTATCGCATTGCCATCGAAGTTCCCACCCGAGTGCCCACCGCGCCGGGGTTGGAGACCACCGGAAATATCATCAGCGTTGAGGAGGCTCGGAAGATTCTGTCCATGGACGCCACAGTCTCACTGGGTGAGATCGCCCCGGCCAAGATCCTCCACCGCACCGATGACAATATCCAGAAAATTTGCGACAGTCTCAACTGCGGCAAAATTGTCAACGGCCACGCCGTAGGCTGTAGCTATCAGGAACTCAGCGCCTATGCCTCGGCAGGCATCACCGACGACCATGAGCAGGTTGAGTGGGAGGAGGCCCTTGACCGTCTCCGCCTGGGAATGCACGTGTTCATCCGGGAGGGCAGCGCTGAGCGAAACCTACCCATGTTTGTGGAAAATGCTCTGAAACTGGGTTACAGCTTTGAGAACACCTGCTTCTGCACCGATGATAAGCACGTTCACGACATCGAGGCCGAGGGACATATCAACCACAATGTCAATCAGGCCATCAAACTGGGCGTAGACCCCATTACCGCCATCAGTATCGCCACCATCAACGCCGCCAAGCATTTCCGGGTGGATCAGGATTACGGCAGTCTCACCCCCGGCAGATACGCCGACATTATCCTGTGCCGTTCCATTGAGGACATTCAGCCCGAGCAGGTCTGGTTTGAAGGCCGCAAGGTCTTTGAAGAGGGCAAGGTGGCGGTGGAGAAAATCGAGCGGACCTACCCCGAATGGATCCGGGATACCGTTCACTTCAAGCGCCCCATCACTCCTGAGCTGTTCCGGCTGCCTGCCCCCGCCGGCAAGTCCTCTGTGACGGTGACGATCCCCGAGCTCATCAAGGATCAGATCGTCAACAAGAAGTTCACGGCGACTCTGCCGGTGAAGGACGGACTGGTGATGAGAGACCCCGCTCAGGATATTATGAAATTTGCCATCGTAGAGCGGTACGGCAAGAACGGCAACGTGGGCGTCTACTTTGTCAAAGGCTTTACCCTGGAGCGGGGAGCCGTAGCTTACTCCATGTCCCACAACCACCAAAATATCTGCGTCCTCGGCGCCAATGACGAGGATATGTCCGCCGCCGTCAACGAGATCGGACGGATGAAGGGCGGTCTTGTGACCGTGATCGACGGAAAAGTCATCGCAAAAATGCCCCTGACCATTGGAGGTCTTATCAGTGAGGAAGTTGAAGCCAAGAACATTGTCAAGCAGATCCTTGCCATGAACGAATCGGCCAAGGTCACCGGCTGCACTCTCCCCGCCCCGTTTATGACCCTGAGCTTCATCGGTCATCCCGCGGTGCCTCAGCTGGCCCCCACCGATATGGGCCTTGTGGATGTGGCCACTCAGCAGTTCATCTCCATGATCCACGAGGAGTAACCGCCACCCGCGGGAACGGGACTCGGCGGCAACACCTGCTATACAAAACGCACGGACAGCGGCACCGCTGTCCGTGCGTTTTTTAAAGGCGGCGGGACTCATTCTCCCACGGCGTTGATGGTCTGCCAGACGAGGATGGCAAGTTGCAATTCC
>CAJTLK010000018.1:0-5158 GCA_910577415.1 uncultured Oscillospiraceae bacterium | reverse complement strand
TTGGCGTTTTTAAAGTCGGTCCCCAGGAGGGCCTTTGCCTTCTCAATTCGGTAAATACAGGTGTTGCGGTGGATAAACATATCTTTGGCCGCATCGGAGACATTGCTGTTATTCTGGAAATAGCAGTACAGGGTCTGAGTGAGCTGACTGTCGTGGTGGCGGTCATATTCCAACAGGGGGCCGATACTGGACTGGAAAAAATTGCGCAGCACCGTTTTGTCCACATGTTCATTGAGCAGCCGAAAGACCGCCAGATCGTCCATGAAGGTCACAAGGGAACGCAACTGCATAGAGCGCACCAGCCGCATACCACTTTGGGCGCTGCGGTAACTCTGACATATCTTCCCCAGATCAGAGACCTCCTGCCCCACCACCACCAGTATCTTATGGTCTTCGGCATACTGGGGGATAGCGTCGGCCAGATATTGCGCCGCTTGACGCACTTGAACGGCTTGAGCCTCCGATGCAGGCCCCAAACGGACAAGGATCACCAGTTGGGTACCTCGGGACAGCGTGATGGCGCTTAGGCCCATGTCCTTAAAGAGTTTGGAGATGATCTCAGAGATCTGTTCGACTTGGGGATGGAAGGAGTTCTCGCCGGGCAACTGCTGCCACAGAAGCGTGTCGTCATTTTCAAAGCCCAGCACAAAGCAGCGATAATGGTCGTCATAGCGCAGACCGTGGAACTCTGCCATAACGCGGATGGCATTTACCGACTCAATACTGCCGGAGAGGAGATCGTCAAAGAAGTCCTTGCGAACGCGGAGCTTGGTCTGCTCCACCTCTCTTGCCCGGATACGCTCAAGTGCCGCCACGATGGCTACCTGCTCCATTGCCACATAGTCAAGTTCGACCATGGGTCGCACCGAAGCCCACACGACAAGGTATCCGTAAATAAAATTATGGGCCGCAATGGGAAGGATCAGACAATTTACCGAACAGCGGTTTCCCAGGAGCAGCTGCCGGGAGACAACTTTCTTGTAATACCGCAGGGTATTGGGGAGGCTGTTGATAAACTCCGGCGGGAACGGCGGCTGCTTTCGGGAAATGTTGATGCATTTCGCCAGGGGAAGCGGATTGTCAGGATAGTCCACATGGCACAGCAGATTCCAGTCGCTGTCTGTAATGATGACGGGATTCCCCACCAGGCGGGAGAGGACTCCGCACAAATTTTGCAGTCCGCCGGAGGCCAATGCCGCCGACATGACCTCCCGGTGTACCGATAAGGCTCCCTCCAATATCTTGTTGCTCTGGGCGGTGATCTCCCGGTTGACAATGCCAATGGTGGTAGAGAGGGAGTAACCAAAGGGCAGCTCAATGAGAGGGAGTCCCAACTGGTCAGCCTCCTCGATCATGCACTTTGGAACTTTCTTTAAATACCGGCCTATTTTGATGCACAAGCCCGCGCAGTTGATGCGGGCCAGGGATCGAACGATCTGCCGCTGAAGGGCCTCGTCCCGCTGGAAAATATAGCCCGTGCTCAAAAGAAATTCCCCCGCGATGAGCCAGTCAAAGGTATCGGGATTGTCCATGATGTTTGTGCGTGTAATAACGTTTCCAATACCGGCTTTTCCAGCCACCAAACGGATATTTTCCAGTTCAGACATGGCGAGAAAGTCCGCGACTGTAAATTCCATACTCCTGTCTCCTTGTCCTTAGAATCGAACTGTTTGTATGTATTGTACCATTTAAGCAAAATATCCGCAAGGAGTTTTTGGGCATCGCGCACAACGAACCTTATTTTTTTAAGCATATCATCCATAGGAAGAAAAAGAAGGCTTTGTTATACTTAATAAACGGAAGGGAGCGAAAAGGGTCGATGGATATTCAATGTAGGCAGATCAGTCCCTATGCGAAAAAGTGCTTGCAGGACCCAGGATACTTCCAGCTGCTTTCAAAATTTGAGTACGTGCTCAATCTTTGGGACGGCAAAAATGTACTCAGCCTTCAAACCGCCCAGCTCCAGCTGACGCCCTTATCCCTTGTTTTACAGGAGGAAGACTTCCGAGCCGTCTCCTCGGTTCTGAACAGAGATCGGGGCTGCTCGGCGGGGGGCGGCCTTCTGCGGGGAGATGACTGGACCATTGACACCGGGACGGTAAAAACATTTACCTGCCGGTTTCCCGAACAAAAAGGAAACTATCCAAAAGAAAGCATGCTCTGCATTGCCAGGGCGGCCCGGGTCCTGGCTAAGCCGGACAGTCTATGCCAGCTGATGATACCGTCCAGGGATGCTTTGCGTGCGCCGATCCTTGACAGTGTACAGGTAAGTGCCGGGGAACTGCTCGCCCAGAGAAGACCGGAACAGCTGGTGGGGCTGGGCAGCGGATTGACCCCTGCCGGGGATGATTTTTTGGTGGGCTATTTGGCCTTTTTACACCGTTATGGCTCAGAAAAGGAGCTAAAGGCGTTGCGGGACGCCCTGTATGAGGCCCGGCACAAAACCACCGCATTGAGCCAAGCGTTTTTGATCCGGGCAATGGAGGGCGAGTTTTCCGCTCCGGTCCTCGAGCTTTTCACTGCCGCTGAACGGGGCCACCAGGAGGAGGTCCTGTCCTGCACGGCCCGGTTGTGTGCCGTCGGCCATACCTCGGGAAGCGACCTGTTGGGCGGCATCCTTTATGCAGCAAAACAGTTCGGTTCAGAAACAAAAAAGGAGGAGGAGATCACTTGATCAGGAAAAATGAAGTGCGAAAAAACCAGTACTACGATTCTGTGACGCTCATGGTAGCTTCCAGCGAGATGCGGCGGCTGGAAGGGATCGAAAACGCCGCTGTCATGATGGGCACCGATCATAACCGGATGCTGATGACGGACGCGGGACTGATTGGCCCGGATACGGAAGAATTTGGCGTCAATGACACCGTAGTAGGCGTTCTGGCCGAAAGCGAGGCTGCGGCTCAGGCGGCCATCAGCCTCTTTGAGGAGCTCCTTGCCCGGAAGAAATCCAATCGGGACGGAGCGGCTGAACGGCACGTCCGCACCCAGACCGAGGCCAAAAGCGGCAATCCCGAGGCCAACTTCGCCGTGATCTCTGTGCCGGGTCGTTTTGCCCGGGCTGAAGCGGAAAAAGCGCTCTCCCTGGGACTGCACGTCCTTCTCTTCAGCGACAATGTCTCCATGGAGGATGAGATCGCCCTGAAGGATATGGCATTGGAGAAGGGACTTCTGATGATGGGTCCCGACTGCGGGACCACCATTATCAATGGTACTGCCCTTGGTTTTGCCAATGTGGTGCGCCGGGGAAATATTGGCCTGGTAGCTGCGGCGGGCACCGGATTGCAGGAGGTCACGGTACTGATCGACCGTCTGGGCGGCGGCGTCTCCCAGGCCCTGGGCACCGGTGGCCGTGATCTGAAGGCCGAGGTAGGGGGCCGGATGATGTCCCTGTGTCTAAAGGCGCTCGATGCCGACCCGGAGACCGAGGTGATCGTGATCCTTTCCAAGCCCCCGGCAAAGCAGGTCATGAAGAAGATGCTCGAGCAGCTCGAGCACATCCAAAAACCAGTCATTGCGGCCTTCTTGGGCGGCGACCCGTCCCTTCTGGAGGGAAGCCGGGTGGTCTACGCCGAGGACCTGGAGCAGGCGGCGGTCATGGCCGTTCAAGCGGCCAAGGGACAGACGCCCGCCCCTAAACCGGACGATGTGGATGAGCTGACTAGGCTGGCACGTGGAGAATGCGAAAAGCTGGCCTCCTCTCAGAAGAATCTGCGGGGACTTTATTCCGGCGGCACACTCTGCTACGAGACCATGCTGGTCTTCCGTGACAGGGGGATCAACGCCTGGTCCAACATTGCCCTGGATAAGGCTCTCCTGGTGGAGGGCAGCGAGGAGAGCAAGGACGACGTCCTGCTGGACATGGGCGAGGACTTCTTCACCAATGGAATGCCTCATCCCATGATCGACTTCCGCCAGAGAACGCTTCGCATGGAGAAGGAGGCGGCAGATCCGTCTGTGGGCGTGCTGCTTCTGGACTGCGTCTGCGGTTACGGCACCCATGACGATCCCGCCGGGGAACTGGCGCCTGCCATTCGGCAAGTGAAGGCACAGGCGGAAAAGGCTGGACGGCATCTGACCGTGCTGGCCTCAGTTACTGCCACCGAGACGGATCCCCAGGTTTACAGCCGGCAGGTGCAGAAGCTGACCGAGGCCGGGGCCATCGTACTCTCTTGCAACGCCCAGGCGGCAAAGCTGGCGGCCACCATTATTGAATTGCAGCGCAAGCGCTGAAAAGGGAGGAGACCGCATGGAAGAAAAGAAGAATCAAGTTAACCGCCTGTTTGCGTCTCAGCTCTGGGTGGTCAACGTAGGTGTAGAAGTGTTTTTTCAGGCTGTTCGGGCCCAAAAGGTCCCGGCGGTGCAGGTGGACTGGCATCCCCCTGCCGGCGGGGACACCCGGCTGGCAGAAATTATGGCAAAGCTGAAAAGTCTATAAGGGGAGAGGCGCTTTATGGGAAAAATCGAGCAGGCAAATCAAGAGGCTTGGAGACGAATGGATCAGAGCGACCCGGAGTGGACCGACATTGTCTACGCCAAAGATGTCCTTCCAGACATGGATCGCTACACCATCGGTCATGCGGGGCCGCCGCTGACCTGGGAAGAGATGTGCGGCCCGCTCAAGGGCGCGGTGATCGGCGCTATCCGCTATGAGGGCCTGGCCGAGACGGAAGAGGAGGCTGTGGCGCTGGTGGAGAGCGGGAAGATCCACTTCCGCCCCAACCACAACGCCGACTGCGTCGGACCCATGACCGGGATGATCACCTGGTCTATGCCGCTGTTCAAGGTGACAAACCGCACCTTTGGAAACGTGGCCTACTGTACCATCAACGAGGGTCTGGGCAAGGTGATGCGCTTCGGCGCCAACGACGAGTCCGTCCTCCGGCGTCTCAAGTGGCTGGAGCAGGTTTTGGCCCCAGCCCTGAAGAAGGCGGTGGCTATCCACGGCCCGGTGAGCCTTAAGGTCCTTATGTCCAAGGCCCTCGCCATGGGAGACGAGATGCACCAGCGGAATATCGCCGCCTCGGCTCTCTTTGTGCGTGAAATGTCCCCCTCCTTGGTGAAGGCAGTGGAGGATAGGGATCAGTTGGCGGAGATCATGGAGTTCATCAGCGGCAACGACCAGTTCTTCCTGAATCTGGCTATGGCGGCGTGCAAGTCG